>JAILIM010000014.1 GCA_024695285.1 Bacteroidales bacterium | reverse complement strand
GGTCATTCAGGTAACAATAAGAAGTAATCACTATGGGAAAGCGTAAAAGACTTATGGCCGAAAGCCTCAAGGAGGCTAAGAAGGTTACAGCTGTTGCCAAGCTGAATGACGTCCCCACTTCCCCCCGCAAGATGCGTCTGGTAGCAGACACCATCCGCGGCAAGGAGGTCAACCTCGCCCTCGACCTGCTCAAGTTCAGCAAGCGTGAGGCATCCATCCGCCTGGAGAAACTTCTCCGCAGCGCCATCGCCAACTGGGAAGCAAAGAACCAGGATCAGGCCAAGGAGCTGGACAACGGCAACGTCTATGTCAAGACCATCATGGTCGACGAAGGTCGCACGCTGAAGCGCATCCGTCCGTGCCCTCAGGGCCGCGCCGGCCGCATCCGCAAGCGTTCCAACCACGTGACCGTCATCCTCGATGTAAAACAACCAGTGGAGAATAAGTAATATGGGACAGAAAACTAATCCTATCAGCAACAGAATCGGTATCACCCGTGGTTGGGACTCCAACTGGTGTGGTGGCAACTATGCAGAGAAGATCGCTGAAGACTACAAGATCCGCGAGTATCTCGGCAACCGCCTTGCCAAGGCCAGCCTCAGCAAGATTGTCATCGAGCGCACCCTTAAGCTCATAACCGTGACCATCTACGCCGCACGCCCCGGTTTCATCATCGGCAAGGGCGGCACCGAGGTCGACAAGCTCAAGGAAGAGCTCAAGAAAGTCACGAGCAAGGACATCCAGATCAACATCTACGAGGTCAAGCGCCCCGAGGTTGACGCCCACATCGTGGCTGACTCCATCGCCCGCCAAATCGAAGGCCGCGTGAGCTATCGCCGCGCCATCAAGATGGCCATCGCCAACACCATGCGTGTCGGCGCCGAGGGCATCAAGATCCAGATCGCAGGTCGCGTGGGCGGCGCCGAAATGGCCCGCAGCGAGATGTTCAAAGAGGGCCGCACCCCTCTGCACACCTTCCGCGCAGACATTGACTACGCTCTGGCAGTGGCCAACACCAAGGTCGGCACGCTCGGCATCAAGGTGTGGATCTGCAACGGTGAGAAGTACGGCCGTCAGGACCTGACTCCCGCCGCTATCGCAGCAGCCAACGCCCAGGCCGCCGGTGCTCCTCGCGGAGACCGCCGTGGCGACCGCCGTGGCCGTGGCGACCGCCGTGGCGGACGTCGCGAAGAAAGGAAGTAATTCTAACCTTTCAATACTTCAAATCAGGGGCGCCCGTCCGGACGCCCCTGATTTTTAGATCCTTCGGCCTTCGGCCTCAGGATGACACCGGGCATGTTATTTCAGGAACATGCCGGTGTAACTGATGCCCTTGTATGTGTACATGTACTTGGTCTGTTCGGGATTCACGTACTCGGGCGCGAAGAACTGGGTGCTCCAAAGTATCTGGGGAGAGTTATAGAAGACATTGGACTCCATGGACACACTGGCAAGCACATACGGATATCCGTCGTACATCTGGCCGGCCACAAAGTCGGTCCTGTCGAACGACTGGTTGCCGTTGTCCTTCAGCATGGTAGGCACTATGACCCTCTGTCCGTTCTTGTAGAAATACGGGACATTGGTAGTGCTCTGATACCAGTGGTGGCCGATCGCCCATACGTCGCTGCCGGATACCAGTATGAGCCTGATGTCGTCGTTCTGCGGACGCGAGGTGTTGGCAGTGAACTGAGTCAGCTGGCCGTCAACCCAGAGAGCGGCATCGGGACACTTGTTGTAGACCGAGCCACCGACATAGACCTTGCCGTCCTTGACCGTAATACAGTTGGGCGTAAGCGTGTCTATAACGGTCTTGCCGTCCTTGCTCCACAGCGATGTCTTCATATTCGTGATCTCGTATCCGGCTACATACCAGTTGCCGTTTTCGACTGCGAGGAAGCGCCAGGTTGCATCTTCCTCCGACTCCGCTATCTTCTCCCAGTTCTTCAGGACTGCGTAACGGTTGTCGCCTGATTCGGAATCCAGCCAGTTCACTATGACATAAACATCATTGCCGTCTGCGACAGGATCGCTTATGGTTCTGTAAGCCGGGAGTGTTGTCTGCACGCCGTTCTTCCAGTAGCAGGCGTAGTATAGAGTGGTATTACTGTCTATGCGCTCGGAAGTCGTTCCGGTGATATACACGTCATCACCGGCGAGGACGATACCCTGCGTTGTGCCGACACCATCCAGAGCCGTAGGAACACCGTCAAGCACCATGAACGCCCCAGTGGGCTCTACATTGCTGGTCATGGCCATGTAGATATGTTCGGGCCTGTTGATCGGAGGAGCGGTTACGGTCAGGGTGGCCTCCGCCCAGAACTGCTCCCGGCTATCCTGATCCTGGGCCATAACTTCTATCTTTATGGTGCCTTCCGAATTACCCTGGAATACGCCGGAAGACTCATCCACAGGATGGGCGACCTGGCTGTTGTAGGAAATGAACGTAAGCTTGTAGCCATGAGCGGTTGCAGGAGTGGGCAGCGCCACCACCTGAACGGTCTCTCCCGCCACCACATCATAGTGGTCCTTTTCGAAGGCTATACCCTTCAGCGGCCAGTAGTTCTCCTGGGTGATGGTGAACGATTTCTCGTCGGTATCGTTGGAGACAGTCACAGTGGCAGTTCTGGGATACTCGCCAACATAAGGAGCCTGGAGGTTCGGGACCAGCTGGATGGTGTTGCGCTGGTCGATGCCCGTACCGTGACCGGACAGGTGGGTCGAACCTATTTCACTATAACTGTCACTTATTGTGAGCCATCCGTCGCCGCCTTCCACCTTGATTTCCCAGTCGCTGTATGAGTAGAAACGGATGCCTGATTTCCAACTGTCCTTGTAGGATAAAGTGAGGCCGCCCATGGGATTACCGGACGGGAACTGTATCTTCCTGTAATATGAGTTGAGGGCTTCGGAAGCGGTGGCTGTGGACATGTCAACGCTGAACTTGGTCACCTTGCCGGCCTTGAATTCAAGCGGGCTGCCGGTTATTGTGACTTCACGGGTGAACTCCCTGCCGTAGATGTCGGACACGACCAGAGTGAAGGTCTCGCCCGAATACAGGGTCGTTGGCCACATGCAGAACCAGACGTCAAATTCGGAAGGAGCGCTGTTGGATGAGGACAGCAGGTTACGGTCCTTAACGTTGACCTTCACTGAGTTGTCGAGGTCACGGGAGGTCTCCGAAGTGGTCACGAAGCCGCCGGTGAGGCTCAGGTTCTTCCTGCCCGTAATCGTGTGACCGGGGGTGATGAGCTTCACGCCTGCAACCTGATAGCACAGCGGATCGATGTTCTTCACCTTCACGCGAGTAAGGGCCACAAGGCGCTTGAACGTGAAGTGCAGGTCGGTCTGCTGGTCGGCGAAAGGCTGCTGCTCGGCAAGCAGGAGGTCGGCAGACGGGTCGAATGAGCCTTCCTCGTCATTCTGGATGGAAGCCAGATGGATGCCCTGGAAGTAGCCTCCCTTGACGCCTTCCATCGCAGATGCGGGATAAACGGCGGTGTAGATCAGGTCCTGACCGCTGGTGTTGGCTTCAGCCTCGAAAGTGGCCTTGAAGGTCATGGTCTGGCCGCCGTCGGAGGAGACGCCTTTCTCGCTGACAACGGCGTCGCCGTTCCAAGCATAGCCGTCGCTGCCGTTCTCCCAGCGGAGCTCATAGACGGCAAGGAGCTCGTTGTCGCCCCAGAGGAGGGTGCGGTTAGGCACGTCTATTACGGTCTTGACATCCGGCTGCCTGTCGGCGGATATGTTTATGGTGATATATTTCGAATCGGGTCCTGCAGACACGCTGTCAACTGAAGTTTCCTTGGCGCAGGACATGAGCGCTGCAAGCGCAATGGCAATATAAATGAATTGTTTCATGGCTGCTCCTGTTTAGAATTCACGTTCGTCCTGTTCGACAAAGTCCCAGAAACCTTCGAAGTTCTGGCCCGGAGTGTCCGGAGAATCACAAATAAGGGCATCAGCCCGGAAACGCTCCACCTCAGTTGCCGGAGGAGCATAAACAAGTTTGAATAGTTCGTTTTTCATTATGGATTTGTTTAATACTGTCATTCTGAGCGGAGCGAAGAATCTAGTCGGCTTCGGGCTGCGACGGGTCGAAAGGACGGGGGCGCTGGAAGGTGTGCTCGAACTTCAGGGTGCCGTCAGCGGCGAAAATCCGCACCGTCACAGGAGTTTTCTTCGAGCCTGTCTTGGCCACGTACATGTGGAAGACGCTGTCCTTGGCCCTCTTGGAGCTGTGCTTGTAGGGGTTCATCACGCGCGGCAGCTCGAAGGCGAAATTCTTCGCCGGATCCTCGTAGCGGGTTTCCTCAACCTTGAGTTTCTTTGTCTTTTCGAACATCTCCACGCTATCGCCGGGCTCCCAGCCCCAGTAGTTCAGGAACACGTAGTTGCGCCACTTGGACTTGCCGTAGTCGAGGCGGGTATCGGGGAAGAGCTTCTGCTGCTCCTTGATGCCGTCGCTGGCGCGGTAGGCCTTGCCGACTTCGTTCAAGTCGTAGAAACGGCAGTACTTTTCGCCGTAGAGATAGGTCTCCAGACGGTAGCGGGGTGCCTCTCCAGCTTCGAATTCACCCACCCAGAAGCCGGCATCCGAGCCTTCGTTGCCGTAGAGCGGCCAGCCCACGGGGGTGGTCCACATTATTCCGGAGGTGGCCGGAAGCGAGCGCTGGTGGATGCGCGGGAAGTCCGGATGGTCGCAGATGTCGTTGCGGTGGATGTGGCCGGAGAAGACCGTCACGTCGTGCCGGAACGGGGCGCAGAGGGCCGCAATGCGTTCCACTTGCGACTGCGGCATCAGCAGGCCGTTTTTGCCGCCCGTGTAGAGCACGGGAGCGTGAGTGCATATGTAGATGCGGGCATCCTTGTCCACGAGGGCGAGATCTGCGGCAAGCCATTCGATCTGGCGGGCGGTGAGTTTGGACTTGTAGCTGCGGTCGCCCTTGACGCCGGGTGCCGGCTTGCCCTTGCCTTCAACGTTGACATAGTAGATGTTGTCCAGGAACACCCAGTGGTCGCCGCCTATGTTCACGGAATAGGCTCCGGGGCCCCAGCAGTCGCGGTTGAGCCAGCCGGCCCGCCTGTCCACATCCTCGCCCACGACGGAAGGATCGTGGTCGTGGTTGCCCATGATGCTGTAGAAGGGCGTGGGATACGGCAGGTCCTGGAGATAGCGCAGGCCGTCGAACTCGTTGAACTCCATTTCGCCCCAATAGACGTCGTGGGTGGTGTCGCCGAGATTGACGGTGTACACGGGGCCTTTGGACGCGGCCCTGGCGGCTTGCTCACGAATGCAGGGCAGGACCTCTTCCCTGAAGCGGCGCAGGTCCTGGCGGTCGGGGTCGTTGGTGAGGTGGAGGTCGGCAAGCATGAGCATCGTGTAGCGGCGCTGGTCCTGCTTTTCAAGCACGAAATCGTGGACTTCTTCCTGGGTGGCAGGGAGATAGAGCGGCTGCCAGAAGCCGGGGCGCAAGCCGTCCAGGGTGCGGGCGATGAATCCGGATGGAGTGATTATGAACACGGATCCGTCGCTCTTGTCGGACTCCAGGTCGTAGCGTCCGGAGGCGTCGGTGAGCACGATGGTGGCGCCGTCGGACACGGGCACGCCCTGCACGGGCAGGCCGTCACAGATGACGCGGCCGCGGATATTGCCGGCAATGGCAAGCGCGGAGGCCAGCAGGCACGCGGCTGAAATGATGATTCTTTTCACTTTACGGTTTTAGGTTTACCGAGCATACATACAAGAGTGGACACGAGTCCGCCGATGGGGCACCACCAGGTCCAGGCGATGTAGGACTGGCCGAAGAACTCCTTCTGGAACATCAGCGGGATAATTATGAGGGCGCCGACCACGAGGGCGGCCAGCACGCTGGCCTTGTTGCCGCGTTTGGTGAATATGGCGGTCAGGAAGACACCGATCATACCGGCATAGGCGAAGCACATGATGCCGGTGGCGAAGTCCACGAGATTGAGGCCGCTGCTCTGCTGCATCACGCAGGTCACGATGGCGAAGCCGGTGAGGCACATGCCCATGAGGCCCACCATCCAGCGGGAGGAGGCAATCTGGTCCTTGTCGCTCTTGACGGCCTTGCCGCGCCTGGCGCGCAGCGGAAGATACAGGTCGGCAACGAAGCTTGAGGCCATCGAATTGATGGCGGAGTTGAAGCTCGAAAGGGCCGCTGCGAGCAGGCCGGTGATCATCAGGCCGCGCACGCCCACGGGGATATGGTTCTTGATGTACTGAGGGAACACGTCGCGCGCGTCGGTGAAGAATGCCGCGCTGAGGGCCCCGTCCGCCTGCGGATCGTGGATGTACTTCACATAGAGCAAGAGTCCGATACAGAGGAAGATAAGCACCACGGGGAGGGCGAGCAACTGGGATGCCACAAGGGAGCCGCCGGCCTTCTTGACGTCCTTGCAGGCGAGCTGGCGCTGCACGAACTCCTGGTCGGTGGTGTACTGGGCTATCTTGAAGAACGCCACTCCTATCATACCGCCGATGATGGTGTAGGGCTTGCTGAAATCGATACTGGGGTCGAACATCTGGACCTTGCTGCCCGGGACCCAGCCGGTCAGGGTGCCGTCCGCTGCAATGCCGGGGGCCACGCCAGCGGCCGCAGGAGACTTGACCATTCCGTTCGTGGTCAGGGTCTCCCAGACCTCCCGGAGACTGATGCCGCCCAGGTCGCAGGCCACGAGCACGAGGCCCACCACACCGGTGAAGATCATCAGCAGGGTCTGGAAGGTGTCGATGTAGAGCAGGCCCTTGATGCCGCCCATCATAGTGTAGAAGGTCGAGACGACGCCGAGGATTATGATGCTCCAGACCATGAACTGGAACTGTATGCTGCCGAAGGCGATGACGCTGATGGCGATGGCGGCGATGAAGAGGCGGCTGCCGCTGGTCAGCAGCTGGCCGATGAGGAACATCACCGAGTTGGCCTGCTTGGATCCTTCGCCGAAGCGGTCGCCGATGAAGCCGTAGATGGTGATGGTCTTGGCGTTATAGAGCTTCGGGAGTATCAGCGCAGCCACGAGGATGCCGCCGAAAATCGAACCCAGGAGGTTCAGGACATAGGTCAGGTTGGTGTTGAAACCAAGCTCCGGGGAGCCCACGAAGGTGCCTGCGCTGATGGTAGTGCCCGTGGCTGCGATAGCCACGAGCCATCCGGGCATCGAGCGTCCGGCGACGAAGTAGTCCTCTATGTTCTTGTTTTTGTGGGAGAAAAGGTAGCCGATGGTGACTAGGGCACCAAGGAACAGGGCGACGATTAACCAGTCAATTACTGCCATATTGGTTTGTTTTGGTTCATTCTGTCTCTTCGGCGGACGGGCACTCCCCGGAGGGGCTTTTCCCCATGTTTTACGGGCCCCGGGGGGCTGCACCGCCACAGAATCATTGTTAGCAAAATTAACGAATATTTGGAGAATCAACAAATAATTGCGAATATTGCTATGCTAATACACATATTATGAAATCGTATAAACTGATGCTGACTGCAGCCGCTGCGGCGGCCTGCGGATGCTCGGGCGGAAAAGCCGTTCCGGAAAAACCCAATATCATCTACCTGATGTTCGACGACCTTGGCTACGGCGACCTCGGCTGCTATGGCCAGGAAATGATCGAGACCCCCAACATCGACGCCCTCGCAGCCAATGGAATACTGTTCACCGACATGTATTCCGCCGCCCCGCTGTCGTCGCCTTCCCGCTGCTGCATAATGACGGGCAAGCACATGGGCCACAGCCAGATACGCCACAACAAAGAGCACTACACCCCCACCGACGGCCGCGGATGGAACGGCCTCTACCTCGACCAGACGATGGAAGGTCAGCAGCCTATGCTCGCAGGCACCCCCACCATCGGCAAGATGATGCAGGAGGCCGGCTACAAGACCGCAATGGTGGGCAAATGGGGGCTCGGCTTCCCCGCCAGCGACTCCACGCCCCTCAAGATGGGCTTCGACTACTTCTACGGCTTCAACTGCCAGGCCCTCGCCCACTGCTACTACCCCACCCACCTGTGGGAAAACGACACCAAGTTCGCCACGGGCAATGAAATGGTGATGCAGGGCGAACCTCTTCCCGAGGGGCTCGATCCCCGCGACCCGGCAAGCTATGAGCGCTATGGAGGCAAATTCTACAGCCCCGACCTGATGTACGACAAGCTCGAGAAATGGGTGTGCGACAACGCCGGCGGCCCCTTCTTCCTGATGTGGACCACCACAGTGCCGCACAGCGCCGTGCAGGCTCCCGCCGACGAGGTGATGCACTACGTGGAGAAACTCGGCGATGAAGAGCCCCTCACCCACGGAGGAATGTATCTCCCGAGCCGCTATCCCCACGCCACCTATGCAGCAATGGTCACCCACATCGACACCCAGGTGGGCAAGCTGGTGGCGAAGCTCAAGGAGCTCGGCATCTGGGACAACACCATCTTCATAGTGACCTCCGACAACGGCCCTGCCCATAACGGCAACTCGCCCATGGAGTACTTCCGCAGCGGCGGTCCGTTCTGCTGCGCGGCCGGCTGGGGCAAGAGTTCGCTCCACGAAGGCGGCATACGTATGCCGTTTGTGGTGGCCTGGGGCGACAGGCTCAAAGGAACCAAATGTGACCACATAGGCTTCTTCGCCGATCTGATGCCCACCTTCGCCGACCTGGCAGGCATAGAGGCTCCGGAGAACGACGGCATCTCCTTCGCCCCCATCCTCCGCGGCAAGCCCGGAAAGCAGCAGGAACACGAATACCTCTACTGGGAATTCCCCGGAGCCCAGGGATGGGTTGCCGTGCGCATCGGCCAGTGGAAGGGACTCCTTCAGAGGGCCAACAAGGGCAACCAGGACATGGAACTCTACGATCTTTCCTCCGATCCGCGCGAGTCCGTGAACGTGGCGGCGGAACACCCCGACATTATCAGCAGGATGTGGGAAATCGTGCGCGAAAGCCACGAGCCTTCCGTGCTCGGCTTCCCAAAATATGAGACGAAGATTTCCTTTCCCGAAGCAGTAGCAGCAGATTGAAACACGAGATTATTATTGACGGCCTGCCGGATCTGGCCAGGGCCGCGCGACAGTTCCTGTCTGAGACGGCAGGGCATGAACTCATTGCATTCTACGCCCCGATGGGCGCAGGCAAGACCACTTTCACGACGGTTCTCTGCAAGGAACTCGGCGTGCGCGAGGACGCGGTCAGTTCCCCCACGTTCGCAATAGTGAACGAGTATCGGACCAGGGCTGGAGAGCCGGTGTATCACTTTGATTTCTACCGCATTGAAAAGGCCGCGGAAGCCCTGGATATAGGCCTTTACGACTACCTCGACAGCGGCGCCCTGTGCCTTATGGAATGGCCTGAGAACGTCGAGGAGCTCCTCCCGGAGGAGACCCTCCGCGTCCGCATAGACCCAAGGCCCGACGGCGCCCGCGTCATCAGCTGGGAGGACTGATCGCTATGCAGAATTTGAAAAAGCAAGTATTGGAAGCCAATCTCGCCCTGGTGCGGGAAGGGCTGGTGTTCTACACCTGGGGGAATGCCTCCGGGATAGACAGGGAGAGCGGGCTGGTGGTCATCAAGCCCAGCGGAGTGCCATATGAATCCATGACCGAAGACGACCTCGTGGTGCTCGACCTCGAAGGGAAGGTGGTAGAGGGGCGGCTGCGGCCGTCGTCAGACTCACCTACGCATGTCGCACTGTACAATGCTTTTCCGGAAATCGGCGGTATAGTCCACACGCATTCAAGCTATGCGACCGCATGGGCTCAGGCCGGCAGGGACCTTCCCTGCCTGGGCACTACCCACGCCGACTATTTCCGCGGCCCGGTGCCGTGCACCGATAACCTGACAGAGGAGCAACTCGCCGGGGATTATGAGAAGGCTGTCGGCGATGTCATTGCCAGCAGGTTCCGCGACCTGGAGCCCTCCCACACCCCGGGAGTGCTGGTACGGAACCACGGCCCCTTCACCTGGGGCGCCACGCCAGGCGAAGCGGCCTACCACGCCAAAGTTCTTGAGGAAGTCGCCAAAATGGCCTTCCTGACACTGCAGATCAACCCTTCGGCTTCCTGCGACCCTGCCCTTGAAGACAGGCATTTCTTCCGCAAGCACGGCCCGGGAGCAACCTACGGCCAAAAGAATCAGTAGCAAGATTTTTAAAGGCGGCTTTAAAAATCAGCAATTTCTATAAAAATCGTAAAAAAGTGACGTGAGCCGCTTGCGGCTGGCGTTGTTTTTCGGCGGCTTTTTCTTTCCTTTGCCGAAAACTACAACGCCATGAAAACTTCGTCATTGATTTCTTTACTGTTGTTTGCCGGCTGCTCCCTGCTGGATCCGGAGCTGCCGATGGGGACCCCGAGAATAAACGAAAACGACGGCCGGAGCGGATCCGAAGATGATACAGGGCCTTCCAAGGGACGCAAGGACACCACTTTCTATGTGTCCGCCATAACCTTCCCGGCCTCCTATGACTGGCAGCGCGACACTGCCTTTGGATCTGTCGCGTGCACGCTGAAGGTGTTCAAGGGTGCCGTGCCGGTACTGACCCTGCCCGCCGGCCCGGCCAACGGCATCAGCGCATCGCCGCACCGTAACCATTTGCTGGGCAGTTCATTATTCACGGATTACTCGGACCTGAAGGGCACCTGGGTGAAGCAGGACGGCAGGTCAATTGCCAGCTGGCCGGAGCCCGAACTGCTGCAGGGTTTACTTATGAAGAAGGGGGTGCTGCACACCCTGGGCATTGAGATGAAGTCGCACGGGTTCACCTACCGCCGGAACGGGGAGGTGGCAATGAAAGTCGAAAGGGGGCAGTTGTTCGGCAGCTTCGCCAGTGACACATACGGACCGACGGGGGCCCTGTATGAAGACCGTGGCTCCGTGTGTTTTGCCTACCAGACGGTGCTGGACGGCATGAGTTCGGTGTACATTGTCCGGGACGGGGTTTCCGAACTGCTGGCAAGTTCGCCGTCGGCGGAATATATGGACGTGCGGCAGATGGAAGGAGTGGTGGCGCAGGCCTACAACGACGGCGGCGTCTCCCTGCTCAAGTACGGCAACAACTTCATCGACATAAGGGGCGGAGAATCAATCGGATGGAGCGGTGCGGGCCTGCTGATGTATAACGGAACGCCCTCTGTGGTAGGGATTTATAAAGGTGCTTCCGGGAGCGGGTTCGGTATAGGTTCCGTGGGCGCCGTGCGGGAAATCAAGGGGAACGTGGATTATTTCTACACCGACGGTTCGCGGTACGGCTTCATAGACCTGACGGATCCGGAGTGGGACTACAGTTTCTTCTTCAACCGGCACTGCGCATGCTTTGTAGGGGGTGACCTGGCATATGTGCTGACGCCCAGGAATCCGGCGCTCGACCCTTATCTGTCGTACAGGGGGAAGAAGTGGAAATATGCGATGCACGGCTTCCTGGCCGGGGTGTCGGTGGTAACGGAGGATTGATATGCTGATACGGACTTTGGGAGCCAAGTGCGTGGGAATCGATGCCGCGCTCGTGACTGTTGAAACGCACATCGACAAAGGGATTGGGATACATCTTGTCGGCCTGGCGGACGTGGCTGTCAAGGAAAGCCTTTTGCGCACCACAACTGCCTTGCAAGCAATAGGTTACAACATTCCAGGCAAGCGTATCATCATCAATCTGGCACCGGCGGACGTGCATAAGAACGGCAGCGGCTACGACCTGCCGATTGCCGTGGGGATTATCGCCGCCTCGGAGCAGTGCGAGCTGCCGCTGGCGGAGCGTTTCCTGCTTATGGGCGAACTGGGGCTGGACGGGAGCGTGCGGGACGTGCCGGGCGGGTTGGCTGTCGCCGAACTGGTGGGACGCGAGGGTCTGGACGGAATTGTGCTGCCGCTGAGTTCCGCCCAGGAAGCAGCCGAACTGCAGGGCACGCGCGTCTACGGGGTAGAGAATCTTGGGGACGTGGTCCGTATCCTGTCCGGGCGCGAAGACTGCTCGGAGTACCTGACCAGTCCCGGGCCGCCCGGCGCCGGGCCTGGTGCCGACATTCCTGATTTCGGAGACATAATCGGGCAGGGTGGCGTCAAGCGAGGGATGGAGATTGCCGCCGCAGGGGCACACAATATCTGCATGGTCGGCCCGCCTGGCAGCGGAAAAAGCTCCCTTGCAAAGGCGCTGGCCGGCATTCTCCCGCCCATGACCCGTGAGGAGAGCCTGGTCACGTCCAAGATTTTCAGCATAGCCGGTAAGGGCAACCTGCGGCACGGGCTGATGGACAGGCGGCCGTTCCGCGCACCGCATTATTCCGCCTCGCTTCCCGCCATCATAGGCGGCGGCGCCGGAGATAACATAGTGCCCGGGGAGGTGAGCCTGGCCCAGAACGGCGTGCTCTTCCTGGACGAGGCGGCGCAGATGCCGCGCAGCGTCATCGAAGCCCTGCGGGGGCCGATGGAAGACCGCAAAGTGGTGATTTCCAGGCTAAAGGCCAAGGTGGAATACCCCGCGTCATTTATGCTTGTGCTGGCCTCGAATCCTTGCCCGTGCGGCTACTGGGGCGTCGGGGACCGGTGCACCTGCACTCCGTCGCAGCGCCTCTCGTACCTTTCCCGACTGAGCGGCCCGTTGATGGACAGGATAGACCTGCAGCTTCTCGTGCCCAGCCTGCCTCCCGCCGACCTGGCCCGTATCAAGGCGGAGGGGCACGCGGAGGAGAGCAGCGCCGAGGTGGCCAGGCGCGTGGAAGCCGCCCGTGATATCCAGAAACGGCGTTTCGACGGCTCCGGAATCTTCACCAACTCGGAAATGAACAACAAGCAGATAGAGCGGTTCTGCCCGCTCACGGACGAGTGCAGCGGACTGCTGATTTCGCTGATGGACAATCTCGGCCTGTCGATGCGCGCCTACTTCCGAATTATCAAAGTGGCCCGCACCATCGCCGACCTGGAAGGCTCCCCCGACATTCTCCTCCGCCACATCTCCGAAGCCGCCTCCTACCGCTTCCTCGACCGCATGCCGGTCCTTTAGAACTCTTCAGCGCCGGTCAGGGCGAGGGCCTTGGAGTGGACGTCGCCGCTTCCGGAAATCTTCTGCTCAAGGGTGCGGGCGCGGCCGGAAAGAGTCACGTCGCCGCTGCCGGAGATGCGGACGCTGATGTCGCCGGCATCCTTGCAGCCGATTTCAATGTCACCGCTGCCCACGACGGCAAGGGACGTGGTGTCGCAGGTCAGGGCGTCGACCTTCACGTCGCCGCTTCCGGAAACCTTGGAAGTGAAGCTTTTGCAGACGATGCTGCCGGCCTCAAGGTCGCCGCTGCCGGTGACGGTGAAACTGAAATCACCTTCAGTCTGCAAACCGTCCACCACCTTGCAGTCGCCGCTGCCGATGATTTTCACGCCGTTCAGGTCAGGGCTGCTGACCGTCACCACGGTCTTTGTCTTGGGCGAAATAGATACGCCTTTCTCGTTGCGGACGATCAGTTCGCCGTCCTCGACTTCGATAATAAAGTATTCAAGGAGGTTTTCATCGGTCGTTATGGAAACGGCCTGGGGGCCTTGCGTGTATAATATATCACCGGAGCCGACAAGGTTGATGGCGCTGAAAGCAGGCACCTCCACTTCGCTGGTCACGGACACACCGTTGCCGCGAACGACCTTCATCGGGTAATTGAAACAGCAGGAGCAGGCTGCCACACTCAGCAGGGCAGCCACAGCAATAATACCGATAATCTTTTTCATAAGCGTAAGATTTTTCACAAATATAGAAAGCTTTTTCGCTAATTAGCCCGAAAATCGTTATTTTTGGGTCTGTATATGAACACTAAGGACTGTTTACGGGCCGGCGGCCTCGCCATCCTCTCGCTCGCAGGAGGATGCACGAAGGCTCCCGAACGGCCGCAGCGGCAATCCCAAATTCGAAATAAGGTTTACAAGACCGTAGGTTAGAACGCTATATCCGCATAAACCGGATAATGGTCGGAAATGTAGGGCCGGCCTGCATAAGTAGTCGTGTCCACCTTGAAACGGCGGCAGTAGGAGAAACCTTTGTAGTAGATGTAGTCTATCTTCCCCAACTCGTCCATTCCATTCTTCCTGAACCCGTTGAATGATCCCTTTGGATCGGCATCCCTTGAATCGAAACGGGCACTCTTCATAAGGGAATTAATGTCTTTAAGGCACTCGTCATCAGGATAAACGTTGAAATCGCCCACGAGCACCATCGGAAGGCCATCCGGATTCATCTTCTTGATATTGTCGTATATCAATGCAAGGCCTTCTTTGCGGGCAGTCACCCCCTTGTGGTCAAGGTGGGTATTGACGAAATAGAACCTGCGGCCCGTCGCTTTCTGCTCGAGCAGAGTCCAGGTAGCCGTACGCCTGCAGGCAGCGTCCCAACCAAAGCTGGGGACATCCGGAGTCTCGGAAAGCCAGTAGGTGCCCCAGTCCAGCAAAGCAATTTTCCTGCTGTCGTAGAAGACAGACATCTGTTCGCCCTTCTTGACGCCGTCGTCTCGGCCCACGCCAACCATCTTGTAGTCAGGGCATTGCTCAAGGATATAATCAAGCTGCTCCTGGTAGGCCTCCTGGATGCCGAATACATCAGGGCTGACGGTCCGGAGCATTTCCGGAGTGGCATCCCTGCGGATGGTCCAGGCATTATCCCCATCCTTGGCGCGGGAGTTCCGTATGTTGTAGGACATGACCCTGATGATGCTGCCGTCCAGACGCCCAAGGTCCCAGTCGTCGGAGCGGAAGGGGCCCGCAGGGAATCCCCAGCTGCTGGCCAGGTTGCCCTCGGACCAGTTGCGGAAGCAATAGCGGACCGCTATCGGCTCGGGGACGTCGGGGCTGGATACCTCGATGGTGTTGTGGCTCGTGACCCTTCCGGTGGCGGGATGGAATACCATGTCGCTGCCCGCCAGATCGAAGCCCGTTACGTCGCGGCCCCAAGGTGAGAGGCCCTGCTTGTCGGCTTTCATTGTGACTATGGCCTTGCCGCCTTCGAACTTGACGCTCTCGTAGGTGGGAGCCACGGGGTTGATGCCCTTGAGGCCGTATTCACCGACAAGCGCGTTGTAGGCAAGGCGGAAGCCGACTTCCTTCTTCTTGCGGGGGTGGATGCAGCCGAATTCGCCGGTGTCGGTGGTGGTGGCCATACCGCTGTGGGGAATCAGCTCAAGAGCCTTCTGCTGGGCCTCGCAGAGATAGCCAGAGGTGAAATGGTCGGGGTCGCCGTATTTGTAAGGAGCTATCTGTACGTAATAGAACGGGGCGTCAGGATTGTTGAACAGGCGTCGCATCATCGCCACATATTCCTGCTGCAGGCGAAGATACTGGTCGGCACGGCCCCTGTTGGATTCGCCCTGATACCACAGCATTCCCTTGAAACAGAATGGGATGAGCGGATTGACCTGGCCGTTGAACAGGGTGCATGGTGTTTGATGCTTCTTTTCTGGCAACTCGCCGCTGTCAAGGAAGGAAAGGTCGAACTCGCCGGGGAAGCGGCTGCCAATCGTTTCCCTGTCGATCCAGGATTCTATGGTGGAGCCGCCCCAGTTGGTGATGAGCAGGCCTACCGGAACACCGAGGACCTCCTGCAGCTTGAGGGCGAAGAAATATGCCGTGGCGCTTGTGGATGCTACTGCTTCCGGGGTATTCTCCGTCCAGGAGCCCTCGCATTTATCGACGGGGGACAGGCTTGCGTTACGCTTGATTGTACACATGCGGATCGGGAGGCCCGGCTTAGCGGACAGTATCAGGTCACTGGCACCCTCCACAGGCTGGCCGCGGAAGCCTTTCATGGGCATTTCCATATTGGACTGTCCCGAGCAGAACCAGACTTCTCCGACGAGGACGTTCCGCAGGACGATTTTCTCGCCGTCGGATATGGTCACGGTATAGGGACCGCCCGCGGAAGGAGTCTGTATGCTTGCAGACCATTTGCCGTCGGAATCGGGAACGGCGACCGTCTTTTTTGAGGCCCAGGAAGGCTGTATCGTGACCTTCTTCCCGGTATCGGTCCATCCCCAGATGGCGGCCCGGCTGTTCTGCTGGAAAACCATATTGTCGCTGAAGAAGGAAGGCAGCGTTACCTTTGCACTGGCGTCAATGCATGCGGCTGCAAACAGTACGGCCAGAAGAATGGAAATGCGGAGAATCTTTTTCATACCCAAATATAACAATCATTACCGGATTTCCCACCATTTGCCTTCCATTTAATACACGTTAATACACGCAAAAGCCCTTGGTTACCCTACTTGCTGCCCACTAACGTCCTTCCTGACTCACCGCTCTATGAAAAATCAAAAGTTTTTCGTTCTTTTGCATGAAGAGATTTCCATATCACGATGAAAAGAGCAATCCTGTTATCCGCCGCGGCCATGTTCCTTCTGGCAGGTTGCAACGCCCCAATGCCCCAGGGCAACTGGAGCGAAGCTCCGTACAAGGCCCTTTGCGCCCTGATGGAAGAATGCAAGGCGGAGGCCGCCGAGGCCGGACGAAACGTCAACTACGCCATATTCGACTACGACAACACGACTGTCCTCCAGGATGTGGAGCAGACCTTCACTCTATGGCAGCTGGAGAATCTCCGCTTCAAATTCACGCCGGATGAACTGTGGGATATCTTTGCACCGTGCATACCCGACCTGGACATCGTGCTGGCCGGGGCCGGAGCGGAAAACGTCACCGCCCGGATGCTGCTCACCGATATTGAATCCGACTACAGGGCAATAATTACATCCGCCGGAGTCTCATGCGGGAACGAATTATCCCCGCAGCAGCTTGCGACCATCCAGGCAGGTGACTACCTGATGGACTTCAAAATCAAGTTCTGGGGCCTGTACGAAGGTGTGATGGAGGCCTTCGGCTACGATGATTCATATCCTTTGCTCAGGGGGTTGAACCACGGTATGGATTACGATGAATTCGCTGCCCTTGCAAGGGAAGGCATATCGGCGCATGTCTCCAAAAAGCAGGTCAGGAAGATACACCTTGAGAGTCCTGATATGGGCATGGCCGGGAAGGTCAGCGTTGTGGTGCCCGACGGCCTTGCCCTTACCAGGGAAATGCGCTTGCTTTATAAAGCGCTACCAGAGAACGGAATAGACGTCTATATCTTCTCAGCTTCGCTGGAAGCTCTTGTGGAACAGATGGCATGCGACCCGCAGCACCTCGGCCTCGATACCCTGCAGGTATTCGGATTCCGTATGGAAGGCGATTCCACCGGCATGATCCTTCAAGTCCTGAAACCTGGGTACATCCAACCTTACCGGGAAGGAAAGACGGGAGCGATAAAGGCTTACATAGCCCCACAGTATGGCGGCAAAGGCCCTGTCCTGGTTGCCGGAGACAGCAACGGCGACTACTCGATGCTCACCTCGTTCCCGGATATGCGTGTAGGGCTCATAGTTGACAAGGGCCAGACAGTGGGCGGCATAGCCGACCTCCGCCGCCAGGCACTGGAAACCGAATCAGGCGGCGCTCCTTCGAACTACGTCCTCCAACGCCGCGCCGACCCCAAACCAGAATTCAAACGGAAATAACACTATAACCACAATGAAACGTATTTTTATCACCCTTGCCTTGATGGCAGTCAGTCTTTCCGCGGCGGCCCAGCTGCCCGGTGAAGACAGCATCGTCATTCCCGACTACAGCGCCTACATCCTCACCCCTAAGGCGCCCGACACGCCCCGTATCAACGGTCCGAAGATCTACGGAGCCCGGCCCAAGGCCGATTTCCTGTACCGTATTCCCGCTACCGGAGTGCGCCCGATGCGCTTCGAAGCGAAGGGCCTCCCCCGCGGTCTCAAGCTCGATGCCGAAAAGGGCATCATCACCGGCAATGCCCGCAAGAAAGGTGAATACAAAGTGCAGCTGACGGCGGTCAACGCCCTCGGCAGCGACACCCGCGAACTGCGTATCGTCATCGGTGACCGCATTGCCCTGACTCCCCCGCTGGGCTGGAACTCATGGAACTGCTGGGGCAACAAAGTGTCACAGGACATGGTGATGCAGTCCGGCCGTGCCATGGTTGAAAGCGGCCTCGCCGACTACGGCTGGTGCTACATCAACATCGACGACGGCTGGCAGGGCGTGCGCGGCGGCAAGTACAAGGGCATACAGCCCAACAACAAGTTCCCCGACATGAAGGCGCTCGGCGACTACCTGCACTCGATGGGACTGAAGTTCGGCATCTATTCCGGCCCCTGGGTGACCACATACGCCGGCCACATCGGTTCTTCCTGCGACAACGAAGAAGGCACATACCAGTGGATTGAGGAGGGACTGGTCGACGAAGTGTACAAACTGGACCGCGCCAAGGTGAACAGGGAGGAGAAACGCTATTTCGGCAAGGTCTCGTTCGCAAAGCAGGATGCTCAGCAGTGGGCAGACTGGGGCGTGGACTATCTCAAATACGACTGGAACATCAACGATGTCTGGTGGCTGCGCGACATGCGCGAGGCAATCGACGCCACCGGCCGTGACATCGTGTACAGCATTTCCAACCACTCCCGCGTGACGCTCGGCCCTGAACTGCTCAAGAATGCAGAGTGCTGGCGCACCACGGGCGACATCCGGGACACCTGGCAGAGCATGTCCACCATCGGCTTCGAAGGACAGGAGAGATGGGCGGGATTCACCGGCCCCGGCAACTGGCCCGACGCCGACATGCTCGTGCTCGGCAAGGTGGGCTGGGGACGCAAGATGCACTGGACTGAGCTCACCCCCTGGGAGCAGTACACCCACATAACCCTTTGGTCCATACTGGCTTCCCCCATGCTGCTCGGATGCGACATGGCAATGCTCGACCCCTTCACCCTGAGCCTTCTCTGCAACAACGAAGTGCTGGACGTCAACCAGGATCCCCTCGGCATCAAGGGCACCGTCTTTGCCAAGGGCGAAGGCCACGTGGTTTATGTCAAGCCCCTTGAGGACGGTTCAGTTGCAGTCGCCCTGTTCAACCTCGGCGACCAGGAGCGCACGATGGGCTTCACGCCCCACAAGATCGGCCTCTACGGCGAGCAGACCGTCCGTGACCTCTGGCGCCAGCAGGACGTCGGCAAAGTGACCGCCAAACAGCGCTGGGAAACCACAGTCCAGCCCCACGGCTGCGCCTTCTACCGCCTCAGCCCCGGCATCACCTCCGAGAAGCTCGTCGGCCTCTACCGCCAATAGCCTCCGGGGAAGGTCCATGCCCGTCTTGGGGAAGGTCTAAAAAAAGTACCGACATCTTCCCCACGTAATCTGCCACCTAGCAACCTCGGTAACATATCTTACGAGGAAGGTCCCTTCCACAAAAAGTGACCTTCCCCAAAACACCCTCCGACCTTCCCCAGTCTCTCGCGGGGAAGGTCCATCGGGAAGGCCGTGCCAAAAGGAAGACTTGCTATAGAGCAAGACCGGCTGTCCGATGGCAGCCGGTGGGCAGTTGATATTAGTAGACGGCTAGGTGCTATCAAGTGGAGGAGTTAAATGAGGTCAGTGGACGGGCGGCGCCCAGAACTGTTCGGCGTTCGTGGTGACGGTGTTGCCGCCGCCGACCCTGAAAGGTTCAAAGCCCTGGGGAACGAGATTGACGTAGTGGTCCCTCAGCACCCCTTCGACAGCGTAATCTTCCTGATAGTAAGACAGTTCGCCCCAGCAGGAGAACCAATAGGTATTCTTTGCCATGTAGGCATAGTACCAGTCTTTCCTGGAACTTCCGTTCTCGTACGCCGGGTAGACCATCATCTTCTCCCCGGAGATATAGCGCTCCCTCATCTCCTTGAGCGACAGGGGGATACCCTCCATGTCGGAAACATAGTGGCCGCCCATGTCGGTGTCGACCATCGCCCACTTGCCCAGTTCGGGAAGCCAGACCTCGTTGACCACGTGGCAGTCGTTATCATCCGCGTCTTCCGGCATGCAAGTTATGTACTTTGCGTCTATACCGGAAGCCAGAAATAGTTCAAAGGCAAGGATGCCGTGAAGGCGGCAGTTGAAGGCCGGCGCGACATTTTTTGTGTACTCCCATAATCCTATCGCATTGATGGACTTGGGATATTCTTTCTGGTTGTCGTGGGGAATGTTTGTCGTTACAAACTTCGCGATGGCCAGTGCTTTTGCCCATGTGTCGGGAGCGTCAGCATAAAGGGTGTCCAATTGGAAATATTCCCTGATCTCTTTTGCCCGGACAGTATCCTGGATAATCCTTATGCTGAATTCGGCTGTGTCTTTGGCGTAGGGGCCGGAAGCGCGCAGTAAATCCACGCGCTTCCCGTACAGTCCCAAGTCTGTCTTGGTTATGTTTATATCATGATATTGTTTGGTGCAAATCTGATATATGATGAGCAGCACGAATATCAGACCGAACACTGCCAGAACATTCCGTAAACAGTTAAAAAACTTCTTCATAAAAATATGGTTTGTCGTCGTAAAGATAGACACATTTCTTTGTTTTCCAAACCGCCTTTATATGGCGTTAATTTATCCATGCAGCGACGGGATTGTGGAGGTGCTGACAGTCCTGTCGCGGAGGGTGAGAGAGGGTGAGAGAGGGTGAGAGAGGGCACGGCGGGCAGGGAGGACGGGCGGGGGCTTTGCCCATTAAAAAAATAATATGTATCTTTGTTTGTTATAACCACAATGAAACGGGCACTGATACTTACACTGTTTTTGGCCGGTGGGATGCTCCTGCAGGGGTGCGCCGTCGGGCTAAAACCCTGGAGTCCAGGCACACTCGACATCCACTGCATCAACACCGGCCGCGGCGAGAGTACCTTCTACGTGCTCCCCGACGGCACCACGATGCTCGTCGATGCAGCCGGCTCGACACTAAAACAACACAAGCACATGCCGACTCCCCCGAAGCCCGACAGCACCACCACGTCCGGCCGGGTCATCATCGACTACATCCGCCACTTCGCCCCCAAAAACCACAAAGACACCCTCGACTGGTTCGTCCTCACCCACTACCACTCCGACCACATGGGTGATATCGACAAAGACATGCCGACCCACCCCACCGGCGGCTTCAAGCTCTCCAGCATCTGCGAAGTCGGCTCCGAAATCCCCTATAAGCACATCCTGTCCCGCGGCGACCCCACTGAAGTCAAGTCCTCCAGCTGCACCAACGCCAAAAACATGGCCAACTGGGCTAAGTTCGTGAACTGGAGCCGCAAGGCCAACGGCACCCGCTACGACTTCTTCGACCCCGCCGCCGACGACCAGATCCACCAGGTCCGCAAGCCCGTCAAAGGATTCACCATCCGCAACCTGACCGCCAACGGCCGCTACCGCCTGCCCGGCACCAACACCTGGGCCACCAACATCCCCGATAAGGCAGTGCTCGATTCGCTCGGTGACCCCAAGGTCTTCCCGGGTGAAAACGTCATGAGCACGGCATTCATCCTCAGCTACGGCCCCTTCGACTTCTTTACCGGCGGCGACCTCCAGTACTCCAACAGGTCGGTCTACCCCTATTTCGACATCGAAGAGCCCGTCAGCCACGCCTGTCATAAGGTCGAAGTCATGAAGGCCAGCCACCACTGCACCAAGGGCGCCAACAGCCCCGAGCTCCTCGGAGTCCTGCAACCCGACGCCGTAGTGGCCCACGTATGGCGCGACGTGCAGCCCAACCCCGGCACCCTTAAGCACATCTACACAGCCAGCCCTGCCTGCAATGTCTTCCTGACCAACCTCAGCGACACCAACAAGCCCGTCATCGCCGACCACCTCGACCGCATACAGTCTACCTCCGGACACATCCTGATCCGGGTGTCCCGCGGCGGAAAGCAATACACCATCTACACCCTCGACGACACCTCCCCCGCCTACCGCATCACCGGTACCTGGGGACCATATAAATGCAAATGAAACGCAGAGATTTCCTTAAAACCAGCGGAGCCGCGATAGCAGGAGGAGCCATCCTCAGCACTGCCGGCGGCATCGCGTCATCATGCGCCGCCCACGACGGCAACTCCAGGGACCTCGGCACCACCGACGTGCTCGTGGTCGGCGGAGGCCCCGCCGGGGTGTGCGCCGCAATAGCCGCCGCCCGCTGCGGAGCTAAGACCGTAATCGTTGAGCAGGGCAACTGCCTCGGCGGAATGGCCACCCGCGGCCTCGTGGCGCCCTTCATGACCTGCTACGACACCACCGGTGAAATCATGGTCATCCGCGGCATCTTCGAAGAAATAGTGGACCGCATGGTCGCCCTCGGAGGGGCTATCCACCCCTCGCAGGTGCGCGCAGGCACTGCCTTCAGCGCCTGGATCACCAAAGGCCACGACCACCTCACCCCCTTCGACGCCGAGACACTGAAGTTCGTCCTTGACCAGATGTGCGACGAGGCCGGCGTCAAGGTGATGTTCCACAGCACCCTCGTGGACCCTATAATCATCGGCAACAACGTCCGCGGCATCAGGCTCCTCAACCGTGAAGGCCTCTGCTCCATTGGTGCAAAGGTCACCATCGACTGCACCGGCGACGGCGACGTCGCTGCCCGGGCCGGCGTCCCCTGCACCTACGGCAACCCCGAGCTCGGCAAGGTCCAGCCCGCCACCCTCTTCTTCCACATCAACAACGTCGACACCCCACGCCTCACCAAGGACATCGAGGCCCACCTCCACGAGTTCCGCAAGGTCAACGGAGTCAGCTACCGGGCCCTCCACTGGAGGGTCGAGGAGGCCGAGGCCGCCGGCGAGTGGGACATCTCCCGCAAGAGCGTGAACATCTACCGCGGCGTCCGCGAGGACGAGTGGGCAGTCAACTGCACCCGCATAGCCAACGTCGACGCGACCAGCACCGAGAGCCTCTCCGCCGCCGAAAAGGAAGGCCGCAGGCAGGTGCAAGAGATGATGAATTTCTTCCACAAATACGTCCCCGGCTGCGAGAACGCTACCATAAAGAGCTCCGCTTCCACCCTCGGTATCAGGGAGTCGCGGCACGTCCAGGGTGAATACCTCCTGACCGCCGACGACCTGCTTCAGGGCGTGGTTCCGGAAGACAGCATACTCTGCGCTTCCAACTCCGTCGACGTCCACGGCCGCAACGGCGCCAACACCACCGAATACAAGACCGTCGAGAACGGTCAGTGGTACGGTCTCCCGCTGCGCAGCCTCATCCCCCTGCAGCGTGACGGCCTCATCGTGGCCGGGCGCTCCATCTCCGCCAGCTCCGACGCGGCCGGGGCCGTGCGCGTGATGCCCCCCTGCATGGCAATGGGGCACGCCGCCGGCATCACCGCCGCCCTCGCTGCTCTCGGCGGCGCCGCCCCGCGCAGCATCGACGCGCAGGACGTCCGCTCCAAACTGCTCGCGCAGGGCGCATTCCTCGGATAAATACAACTCAACATATTAACAACCAAATGAAAAAACACTTATTAACCACACTACTCACCCTGATCTGCTGCTTTGCAGCCCTGACGGCCCAGGCCCAGGTCAAGGTCTCCGGGACCGTCACCGACAAGGACGGCCTCGCAGTGATCGGTGCCGGTATCGTGGAGCAGGGAACGCTCAACGGCACCACCACCGGAGCAGACGGAAAATACACCATTTCCGTGGCTTCCGACAAGTCCGTGCTGGAATTCTCCTGCATCGGCTATGAAACTGTCCGGCAGCAGGTTGCCGGACGCGCGATCATCGACGTAGTCATGTCCGAAGACGCCAAGCTCCTCGACGAAGTCGTGGTCATCGGCTACGGTACCGTGAAGAAGAAAGACCTCACCGGCGCAGTCGCCGCAGTGGACGGCAGCAAGCTTTCCGCCATCCAGGGCGTCGGCGTCAGCCAGGCCCTCCAGGGCTCGATGCCCGGCGTGCAGGTCACAAGGACCAGCGGCCTCCCCGGCGCAGGTGCAACCATCCGCGTGCGTGGTATCACCACCATCGGTGACTCTGATCCTCTGATCATCGTGGACGGCGTGCCCGTGGATTCCATCGGCGACGTGGACGTGGACGCCATCGAAAACATCACCGTGCTTAAGGATGCGGCCTCCGCCTCCATCTACGGTGCCCGTGCTTCCGCAGGTGTCATCCTTATCACCACCAAGCGTGCGAAGGAAGGGCAGCTGAGCATAGACTACAACGGCTCGTTCAGCATGATGACCCGTACCCGCCATCCCGAGCAGGTGAGCCCCCAGCGCTTCATGGAACTGCAGAACGAAGCCAACTGGAACGACGCAGGAAATCCCGAAGGCCGTGACTACTTCACCTACGAAAAGGACTTCGTAGACAACTACATGACCAACCACGCGCTCGATCCCGACACCTATCCGCTGACCGACTGGGACAGCCTGATGATTGACAAATGGGCGCCCCAGCACAAGCACCGCCTCGGTGTCACCTACGGCAACAAGAACATCAAGTCCCGCGCCATGCTTTCCTATGAGGACGAAGAGGCTCTCTATGTGGGACGCGGAGTCGAGCAGTACACCGCACGTGTCAACAACGACATCAAGATCAACAACTTCATATCGGCATCCATCGATATGACCTTCAACCACAAGTACTCCCGCAACAACCAGGTCAACCCTGTGCAGGCTGCGTTCAAGTACAACCCCATCTACTGCGCGGTCTGGTCTGACGGCACCTGGGGCCCCGGCAACAACGGCACCAATACCTATGCCCGCATCAACGCCGGCGGCTTCGACAACACCATCCGTGACGCATTCTACGGCAAGGCCTCCCTGACCATCACCCCGTTCAAGAACTTCACGATCACCGGTGTCTTCGCCCCGTCGCTCCGCCACGCCAGCGAGAAGGACTATGTCCAGCAGGCCTATTACTACCGCCAGCCCGGCATCCTCAGCGAGAACCCCCTGAGCGGCTGCGCTTCCAACAAGCTCACCGAAACCAGGACCGACTCCAAGACCTTCACCAAGCAGTTGCTGATCAACTATAAGGCCGACTTCGGCAAGGATCATCACACCACCTACCTGCTCGGCTACGAGGACAGCTACAACTTCACCGAGAGCCTGGTTGCAGGTTCCGACTTCATGGAGCTCGCCGGCTATCCTTATATGAACCTGTCCAACAAGAACTACCTTATTTCCACCGATTCCGACGGAAATATCATATTCCCTAAGGGCAACGCTTCCGACAACGCCTACCGTTCCTTCTTCGGACGCATTACCTATGACTACAAGGGCCGCTACCTCCTGCAGGTGAATGCCCGTTACGACCAGTCTTCCCGCTTCGCCAAGGAGTACAGGGGCGGCTTCTTCCCGTCCGTGTCCGTGGGCTGGGTAGTCACAGAGGAGCCCTGGATGAAGAACATCGTAGGAGGCACCCTCAACTTCGCCAAGATCCGTGCATCCTACGGTACCCTCGGCAACGAGCGCATCGGTAACTATCCCTACCAGAGCCTCATAGCCTTCGGTTCCGTGCCCATGTACGACTCCCCGACCACCATCGCATCCGTGATGACCGCGGCCCAGACCGCCTACGCCATCTACGACATCACATGGGAGACCACCAAGACCTGGGACGTCGGCCTCGACCTCACCATGTTCAACAACCGCCTCAACTTCACCGGTGACTTCTACCGCAAGAACACCTACAACATGCTCCTCAGCCGCAAGATTCCCGATGTGCTCGGCTATTCCGACCCCCAGGACAACATAGGCGACATGTACACCACCGGCTGGGAAATCCAGCTGGGATGGCAGGACCGCAAGGGTGACTTCACCTACGCCATCAGCGCCAACCTCTCCGACTATACCTCCATCATGGGCAACCTGGGCGGCTACCAGAGCCTCGGCAGCAGTATCATCAAGGAAGGCGTCGAGTACAACGCATGGTACGGCTACCGCAGCAACGGCCTCTACCTGACTGAAGAGCAGCTTGCCAACAGCGCCAAGCTCTATCCAAGCGTCGGCCTCGGCAACATCGAGTACAAAGACCTCGACGGCCCCGAGGGCACCAAGGACAACCGGGTTCCCGACGGCATCGTGAACGCCACCTACGACCGTGAGATCCTCGGCAGCTCATCTCCCCACTTCCAGTACGGCGGCAACATCAACCTCGGCTGGAAGAACTGGGATCTCGCCATGACCTTCCAGGGCATCGGTTACGTGCTCGCATGGAAGGGCCAGGCAATGGTCTACCGCGACGGCGACGCCTACACCTTCCCCGTCGAATACGACAAGCACTACTGGAGCCGCTACAAGACCGACGAGCAGAACGCAAAGGCTCTCTACCCGCGCGCAACCCTCACCAACTCGGCCAAGAACGACTACGAGCAGACCTCCGACTACTGGCTCTTCAACGGCGGTTACTTCCGTATGAAGAACATCACCCTGAGCTACACCATCCCCGAGCGCATCACCAAGGCCATCAAGCTGCAGAAAATCCGCATCTACGGCAGCGCCACGGATCCTTTCTCCATCGACAACTTCCCGCAGGGCTGGGATCCTGAATCCTATTCCAACCTCAGCGCCTACATGACCAGGACCTTCACCGTCGGTGCACAGATCACATTCTAAAGAACAGTCAAGATGAAAAAGTTTTTTATCATATTCGCCTGCGCCCTTATGGCTTTCGCCTGCGGTCCTAATGTGAATCCGGACATCACAGTCTCCGAATACGAGGGCAGCAGGGCAAGCGTGGAACTTTCCACCACCGACCGTATCCCTGCGGAAGGCGGCACCCTGAAGGCCACCGTGCACCGCAGCCCCGCGTTCAACGTGTCCGTGCCCAAGACTGCCGACTGGCTCAGCTGCGCCGTCGCCGACAGCGTGGTCAACGTGACCGTGAAAGCCAACTCGTCAGCAGTCGCACGCGCAGCCCGCGTGAGCGTCATCGACAAGGAGCTCAACATTTCCATAACCAGCTTCGAGGTTGTCCAGAGCGGCACCGAGAAGGACGTCGTCCGCAAGAACCTCCAGGTTTCCACCCAGAACATCATCGCCAAGGCAGCCGACACCAGCGCTTCCTTCAGCATCACCAGCGACGTTGCCTGGACCGTGAGCAGCTCCAACCCTGCTTTCGTTCCCAGCCCCGCTTCCGGTGAAGGCGACGCCAAGGTCACAGTATCCTTCCCGGCCAACACCGCCACGGAAGAGGTCTCCGCCCAGATTACCGTCAGCACCACAGATGAAGGCGTTGTGGCTAAAGATCTGGTAGTCACCATCAAGCAGGAAGCCGCAGTGGCCGACAATCCCGCTGTGAAGCCTGCTCCCGGCACCGTACTTGCAGAGTGGGAATTCGAAACCGCACAGTCTGAAGCCCTTCGCGCAGGCGGCTTCGAGAAGGTCTCACTCGAAGACGACAATCTGCCCGGCAATGTCGGAAATCCTTATGTGCCTTCCCAAGTGTCAGGAAAGGGAAAGCTCGAATACTACAACGGCTCCGACAAGAGCGCATATTCCACAAAGAAACACAAGCGCCGTATCGGCTCCCGCGGAGAGCCTTGTATCTATGGCTCGTGGAAGGATGATTACTTCACCTGGACAGCTCCTGCCGAAAATGACGCTCCGCTGGCCGCCGGCACCAAGATACAGCTTAATTTCGCCCTACGTCCCAACGGAGCCGGTGTCATGAGGGACTGGAAGTGTGAAGTACTTGATGGTGAAGAATGGAAAGAACTTGCCCCCGTCAAGTTGGAATTCCATCCCAGTGCCGCCGGCACCGCAGCCGATCCCAAACAGGTCAACGCCATCATAGTGAGAAGCGCCACCCTGACCAAGGATACTCCTTACGCCTGTTTCCGCTTCACCTGCACATCCCAGTTCAACAGCGCAGGCGAGGAGCTTTCAGAGCTTGTCAAGGGCGATGCCTTGCGTTTTGCAGGTAAATATCTGGAAGCCGCAGAGGCTGATTACTACCTCCAGGTCCCTGAGAACCCGAAGATTATGGTCATAGAATAAAAGACGATGACAATGAAAAAATACATATTCACAATATTTGCGGCAGCGGCCCTTCTGACCGCCTGCGTGGATCTCGACCTCAGCCCGAAGAGCCAGGGATCCAGCGAGAACTGGTACTCCACAGCCCAGGAGCTCGAGTTGTCGCTCAACGCCTTGTACAACCCGACCATGTGGTACACCGAGGCATTCCGCCTCTGGCCCACAGACCGCTGGACCGACGACTGGAACCAGCGTACCCAAAGCTACGACTGGCTCGCCGGCACGATATCCACGACCTGGAGCGAAGGCGCCAAGCACTGGGCAAGCTACTACAAGGGAATCGCCCGTGCCAACACCATCATCCAGAGCATCGACAAGGCAAAGGACAACCTGACCGACGCCCAGATCCAGCAGTATGCCGGTGAGGCCAAGTTCTTCAGGGCTTCGTTCTACAGCTACCTGATCTTCCTCTTCGGCGACGTGCCCTACTACGATGAGTACATCACCCTCGAAGATGCCTACAAGATGGGACGTACCGACCGCAACTACATCCTCGAGAAGATCTACCAGGACTTCGACGATGCAGCCGAAGCGCTTCCGGCTTCCTACACCAAGGCCCAGCGCGCCACCAAGGGTGCC
>JAILIM010000001.1 GCA_024695285.1 Bacteroidales bacterium | reverse complement strand
GCTGCTCTCCATTCCCTTCGTGCTTGCCGGCATCGCCATCCTGGTCTATGCGGCGGTGAAGAAGACGCCCGCAAAAATAGTGCGTCCCGAGCCCCAGAAGAAGCCCGAGACGCATTATGCAAAGCCTCTGAACTAAAGGATTCGGCCGTCTTTCATCTCGAGGCGGCGATCGCAGATTCCGGCCAGCTCAGGGTCGTGGGTCACGATCACCGTGGTCTGGCCAAGCGTATCCCTCAGGTCGAAGAACAGACGATGGATTTCCTGCTTTGTGACGGAGTCCAGGTTGCCCGTGGGCTCGTCGGCAAACAGCACGGCCGGCGAGTTCACCAGCGCGCGGGCTATCGCAACCCTCTGCTGCTCGCCTCCTGAAAGCTCGGAGGGCTTGTGGGAGAGGCGGTGCGAGAGTCCTGTCAGCTCCAGAAGGCGCAGGGCGTCCTCGCGGGCTGCGGTCTCGCCCCTGCCGGCTATGAGCGCCGGAATCATCACGTTCTCCACTGCCGTGAACTCCGGCAGGAGGTGGTGGGCCTGGAACACGAAGCCTATCCTGCGCCCGCGGAAAGCCGCCAGGGCATCCCCCTTGAGGGAGCGCCCGGAGCCTTCGAAGACAGTCGTGCCGTCTATGACGAGACTGCCTTCATCCGGAGTTGCGAGGGTGCCGAGAATCTGCAGGAGAGTCGTCTTGCCGGCTCCGGAGGCGCCCACGATGGCGAGCACCTCCCCTTTCCGCACTTCCAGGTCTATGCCCTTCAGCACTTCGAGCGAGCCGAAACTCTTGTGGATATTCCCGGCCTGGATTATCACTTATCAGAGGTTGGGATTCTCCTTGGTCCAGTCGGCCACGGGCGGGACTATGCCGAGGCTGACGATCTCGTCACGCATCTTGCAGAGGTGCTCGTAGGATGCCTGGAGGTCGGCCATTTCGGCAGCGGTGCCTTCGGGAGCGGTGTAGTGCACACCGTCGGCGTCGATCACGGTGGGCATTGCCATCATGACGTTCTTGTAGCCAAGCTTGTCGTCGCTGACGTAGCAGCCTGCAGGCCAGCAGAACTTGGGGCCGCCCATTGCAGCCTCGATCATCTTCACGGCCTGGTAGGCAGGACTCTGGAAGGAGCTGCGGCCGCGGAGCTTGATGATGTTGGAACCGCCCTGGATGGTGGCGTGCTTGATTTCCGCCCAGCGCTCGGCGGAGAGATTCTTCTCGGCGAGAGGGGTGCCGTCGATCACGGCCTTGCTGGCGAACACTGCCATGGCCTCACCGTGGCCGCCGTAGGTGCGGGCACCGGTGACCTTGCACTGCTGCACGCCGAATTCGGCGGCGAGGGCCTCCTGCAGGCGGGTGCTGTCGAGGGCGGCAAGGGAAGTGAGCTGGTTGGGCTTCAGGCCTGAGTGGATGAGGGCAGTAAGGGCCGTCACGTCGGCCGGGTTGAAAATCACGACGACGTGCTTCACGTCGGGGCAGTACTTCTTGATGAGGTCGCCGAACTCGGCGGCAATCTGGCAGTTGCCCTTGAGCAGGTCTTCGCGGGTCATACCCTCCTTGCGGGGGGCGCCGCCGGAAGAAATGATGTACTTGGCATCCTTGAAGGCCACTTCCGGATCCACTGTCCAGGACACGTTGGCGCCTTCGAATGCGCAATGGTAGATTTCTTCTGCTACTCCGTGCACACCGGGCTCGTAGATATCATACAGGCAGATGTTGGGAGTAAGACCGAGCATGAGGGCGGTCTGGGCCATGTTGGAGCCGATCATTCCGCCGGCGCCCACAATGGTCAATTTCTCATTTGTCAAATACTTCATAACGTTTTATTGATTGATCTGCTGCCGTGGGGAGGGCCCTCTGTTCCAGGGGCCTTTGTCCTAAGTTTACGGTCCCTGAAACAGAGGGCCCTCCCCACGGCAAAGGCAATGCAAATTTACAAATTTTTTGCATAATAAAAATAATCACTATCTTTGCCTTGTTATAATTGTTTATGGCACTATATCTACAGAAAGATCTTGATGACGACTATCACTCGCGAATAGGCGTGTGGCAAGTAAGCGAGACCGAGGCGGAGCTTCGGGCACTCACATCCATCCCCTCCGATGAACTGGAGGAAATCTCATACATAAAAAGTGAATCCATCCGCAAGCAGAAGCTTGCAGTAAGAGCGTTGCTGGACGTAATGTTCGAGGAAAAGGTGTACCTGAGCCACCACGACAACGGCAAACCGTACATCGAAAACAACGCCATCAACATCAGCATCACCCACACCGACAAGTACGTTGCCGTAATCCTCAACGACGTCGAAGAAGTCGGCATCGACTGCGAGTCGCTCGACCGCGACTTCAGCGCAGTGGAGAAAAAGGCCCTCTCGGAAGAAGAAATCGAAGAGCTCGACGACGACGCCGACGACCGCCGCACCCAGCTGGCCATCTACTGGTGCGCCAAGGAGGCCGTCTACAAGAAAATGTCGCAGTACAACGTCGATTTCGCAGAGCAAATCGAAATCGAGGCGGTCCGCGCCCGCGAGGAAGGCGAACTTGACGCAACCTTCATCAACAAAGACGGTTACGAAGAAGAGCTCAAACTCGAATACATGACCTTCGACCGCCACGTCCTCGTCTGGGTCTCTGGCGAAGCAGAATAGCGGCGGCAATCCAAAGACATTTCCCAAAACGGACAGGTTTCTCCCCTAAATCTGTCCGTTTAGTATATTTTTCCCTATTTTGGACAGCTATAGCCTCGATATCTGTCCGTTCGGGAATTTGCAATTCCATTCAAAAACCAATATATTTGTGACTCAACACTACAGAAATATGGAAAAGCGTTTACATTATGTCCAACCCGACTTCGAAGTTGAATTGGATTATTGTCTCCTGGAATTAGTATGTCAAAGTCCCGAAGAAGGCGGACTTGAAGGTATTAACGAAGAAGACTGGGTTGTTTAACTGATTTGCCGTATGAAAAGTTATAAATACATTTCTATAGCAGCCCTGGTCGTATTGGCAGCAGGCTGCAGTGACTTAAAAGAGTCGCCCGAATCTTCGATTTTCACCGATGAGGAAATAATACTGACGGCAACCCGGGAAGGCCTTGACCCTGGCACCCGTTCCGTCCGCCAGGATGACGGATCTGTTTATTGGGGCCCCTCCGAAGCAATCAGCGTCTTTTACGGCAGTGAGGGCTGGGGCGGTGGCAGCAAATTCGTATCTACGAACACATCCAATGCAAAGAAAGTTGAATTCCAGGGCACCATTGAGACTACGGAACCAGGCAAAGAGTATTGGGCCGTGTATCCTTATTCTGTGGATAATGAATTGGAGGATAATGATATGTATGGATCCTTGATATTCATAAACATACCATTTGTTCAGACAGGTGTTGAAGGCAATTTCTCAGATAATGCTTTCCCGGCAATAGCAAAAGGAAGCTCAACCAGTTTAGCTTTCTGGAACGTTTGCGGCGGGGTCAAGTTCTCCGTTTCGAGATCGGATATCAAGTCTGTGACATTCAAGGGCAATTCCGCTGATTGTTTAGCTGGAAGGACTGGGTTTTTCTTTAACTCCGAGGGCAAGCCGGAAATCGACTTTTGGTCGTGGGAAGAAGATGGAGTTACGTTGATAGCCCCCGATAACGGCACATTCAAGGCTGGGAAGTATTATTATATAACCATGCTTCCAGAATCTCTCTCCGGTGGTTTCACAATGACTTTCACGACAGAATCTCAAACAGGATCATTTAGAAGTGATGAAGTGCAGGAAATCAAGCGTTCCACCTTTGGCGTGTTGAAAAACATTGATTCCAAAGTTACGAACTGGGAGAGCAATGTTCCCGTCCCCGAATATGTGGACCTCGGCCTTTCGGTCAAGTGGGCATCCTTCAATGTCGGAGCTGCAAAGCCGGAAGATTACGGCTTCTATTTCGCCTGGGGCGAGACCACCACGAAGGACTCCTACCTCGAATCCAATTACCTGTGGTGCGACGGCAGCAACCTGACCAAATACACCGGCGATGCTACCGTCCTGGAGCCGGATGACGATGCCGCCTCCGCCCTTCTGGGCGGCAGCTGGCGTATGCCCACTGAGGCGGAAATGGAAGAACTCCTCAACGGCTGCACCTGGACCTGGACAACAAAGAATGGCGTCGACGGATACACCGTATCCGGCAAGGGCGCCTACTCCGGCAACTCCATCTTCATTCCTGCCGCCGGCTACTTTAGCGGAACATACAATTCCGACGAGGACTGGGCGGGAAGCTATTGGACATCAACTCTTTACCATCCCAATAATTTCAAAGCCATCAAGCTTGATTTTACGAAGAACGTCTCCAGCCTGCGTGCCAAAGAAACCAATCGCGAATTCGGACTCCCCATCCGTCCCGTCTTCGGCGGAGGCTCATACGTAGACCTCGGGCTCCCCTCCGGACTTAAGTGGGCCACCTGCAACGTTGGCGCTTTCAAGCCGGAAGAGTATGGTGAGTATTTCGCATGGGGCGAGACGGAGTCGAAGTATAATTTCAAATGGTCAACCTACAAATGGTGCAACGGCGGCCCGGAGAAGCTAACTAAGTATTGTACTAACAGTTCTTATTGGGGCCGTTCCGCTCCAATGGACAACAAGAAGGTCCTTGATTCGGATGATGACGCCGCCAGTGCCAATTGGGGCGATAGTTGGCGAATGCCAACAGATGAAGATTGGACAGAGCTTAGGGAGAATTGCACTTGGACCTGGACGAACGATTATAACGGAACCGGTATCGCTGGACGGATTGTAACAAGTAATATGTCCGGCTACAAAGACAAGTCCATTTTCCTTCCTGCAGCAGGTTACCGGGAAAACACCGATCTGTACAATGTCGGTTACACCGGCCTCTACTGGTCTTCTTCCCTCCATCTAGACTACCCGTTCAAAGCGTGGGCCGCCGGCTTCATTTTCAGCGCTGTCGGTAGGGAGTCCTATAACCGTTATGACTACGGGTTCTCCGTCCGTCCCGTCACAGAATAACCGCCAGATACTAAATCAATCAGGCACTTACTTGATCGTAAGTGCCTGATTGTTAATTGTCGGGGTGAAAAGACTCGAACTTTCGACCCTCTGGTCCCAAACCAGATGCGCTAGCCAACTGCGCCACACCCCGAATTCTACAGGTTGAATCTCAAGCCGGCGTCGAAGTTGAACATGAACGGTTTGTCGGTGCGGACGGACTTGGGCTGGTTGCCGTGGAAGTAGTAGCGCACCGCAGGATCGAGATATATGCCCAGCTTGTCGGATACCTTGAACTGTATTCCGACGCCGAGGGCGGTCGAGAACTGGAATGCTCCAGCCTTGTCGTTGATGGCCTTAGTCTGTGCGCCCATCAGGCGATAGCTGTTGGCCACGCAGATTTCTGCCGAGCCGCCGCCCCATGCATAGACATCCATCAGGCCGTCGCGGGTGCCGAGAAGCTTGTAGTACAGGTTCACTGGGACGCCCACATAGCTGACGTCGTGGAATATGCTGCCGTTGTAGGACTCGCCGCCTCCCGTGTAGGTTCCGTTGAAGGAACGGGAGAGCAGGGAGTAGTCGAGGCCGGTGCCGATGGAAAGCTTCCCGGAGATGGGGAAGGTCACGCCGAGGCCGATGGTGAAGGGCACTCCGTAGGTGGAGGCGCTCGTCTCGCTTATGCCTGCGTCTGCAGAGCCTGCGCCTGGGGCCATACGGCTGATGCCGTTGCCTCCGTAGGAAATGTTGGAGTCATTGCCTCCCACACCGCCCTGGGCGTAGAGGCTGCCTATACTGAGGCCGGAGGTCCTGTGCTGGCCTTCGTTGCTTATGCGGGCCCATTGTGCTGCGATATCTTCCGCTTCCTTGTCATTCCGGACGGCCTCATCTTTAGAAGAGGGGTCAATCTCCTGGGAGACAGTACTTTCCGATGCGGACAAATCCTTGGAAGCCTCTTCGGCCTGAAGATCCGTCCCGGAGCCGGTCCCGGACACAGCCGGCACTTCCCCGGACACTGCCGGCCTTACGGTCCCGGACACTGCCGGAGCCTTTCCGGCACGCCTTGCCGCCGGCGCGGGAAGCTCCGGAATGATCTCCGGAAGCACCTCCGCCTCGGCGAGGGCGTCCACACTCAAACCGGACTGCTGCCCGGAATCTGCAAGTATCTGGATATCGCCCGGCGCATCGGCCCTGCGGTCGAATATGCCGGAAAAGAACAAACCTGCCACGAGCGCTGCCGCGGCGAATGCGGGCACTGCCCACCTCCACCAGGCGGCTGCGGCCGCTACGGAGTCCAGACGCGAGGACACGGCACGCCAGACGCGGCGGGGAGCTTTCTCCTCGGCGTCTTGCATCACCGACCTGATGTGTCGGTCGAAATCTTGCCAGTTGTCTTGCATCTTTATATCTATTTCTTTCTTGTTTCCAATATCCTTGCCTGCAGCATTGCCCTTGCGCGGTTCAACTGCGAGCGGGACGTGCCTTCGGAGATGCCGAGCGCTTCGGCGATGTCGGCGTGGGAGTAGCCTTCCACCACAAAGAGGTTGAAGACCGTCCTGAATCCGGCCGGAAGCTCGGAAATCATCTTGCAGAGCTCCTTGTAGCCAAGGTCCTGCACCGCTGAGGGCGCTTCGGTCGAGAGGCTGCGGGCCTCTTCCACGTCGTCGCTTTCCTTCAGCACGTCGTTTTTTCTCAGGCTCATCAGAGCCGTGTTGACAAAGATCTTTCTCGCCCAGCCTTCGAAGGAACCTTCTCCCGAGAAGGAGTCAAGTTTGGAGAAAAGCGTCACGAAACCGTCCTGAAGGATGTCTTCAGCCGCCTCACGCTCGCCCATATACCTCAGGCATACGGGGAACATTTTGGCGGAAAGGGCGTCGTAGATTGCTTTTTGGGCACGCCTGTCGCCTTCCTTGGCCTTTTCAATCGTCCAAGTATTAAGATGCGAGTTGTCTCCAAAAAGTTGCATCGTCCTCCAAAAAATCTTAATTCATCAAATGAATGTGCGAAAATAGCCAAAAAATCAATATTTTTGTAATTGTATGAGAAAACTCCTCACAGGACTGGTCCTCGCCCTCCGCTGCCTCGTGCTCCCCGCGCAGTCGGCTCCGGATGCCGTAACCCCCTGTGTCCCAGACAGTACCCGGATTGAAAACGGCATAGTGGATGCCGTTCTTATGATAGAATCCGGATCCATACTCGAAGCGGCGCAATTGTTGGACTCCCTCTCGAAAGTCTGCCCCTCGAACGACGCCGTCCTCTACTATCAAGGGCTCTGCCTCTACGCCGTCGGTGACTATAACGGAGCCGCGGCCGTGATGGCGAAAGCCGTCGAAATCGACCCGTCAAACTCCTGGTACAAGGAGACTCTCGCCGGCCTGTACCTAAACTCCGGCAAGACCGAAGAGGCCATGGAGCTTTACCGTGAACTCAAGCTCGCCAAGCCCTCCAAGTTCCCCGACCTGTTCACCAACTCCCTCGCCGCCGACGCCTACCGCCTCAAGCGTGACTACCCGTCCTTCTTCAAGGCCCTGACAGCCCTTGTGCAGGATGAGAGCGCCGACGACGAGATGAAGTACAAGTCCCTGATGTCCTCCCTCGGAGGCTTCGACAGCCGCACGTTCAACACCCTGCTGCCCCAGCTCGACACCCTGATGCTCCGCTACTGCGAGGCCGAGCCCTCCAGCGTCCACGCCCACTCCCTCCGTATGCAAATCGCCGTCAACCGCGACGACAACGCAACCGTCATCGACGAGTGCTACCGCCTGATAGAACTCAATCCCGACGCCCCTGAGGAGCAGGTCACCTACCTAGCCATCATCGGCGACACCCTCCACGCTGAAGGCAAAGAATCCAAGGCCTTCAAGATATACGAACAGGCCCTGAAACTCGACCCTGAATACTGCCCCGTGCTCAACAACTACGCCTACTACCTCAGCCTGAAGAAGTGCCGCCTGTGCAAGGCGGAGCGCATGAGCCGCATCACCATAGAAAAGGAGCCCGACAACGCCACCTACCTCGACACCTACGGCTGGATCCTCTTCCTGCGCGGCAAGGCGAAGGAGGCCAAACCTTATTTCAAGCACGCCATGATATACGGCGGCAAGGACAGCGCCGTCATACTGCAGCACTACTCCGAAGTGCTCGCCAAACTCGGCGAGACCGACCTGTCCACATATTACCACAACCTAGCTGAAAGCAAGAAGCAATGAAAGTCCTGCGCCATATAACCGTCTGCCTGCTTCTTGCAGCCGCCTGCCTCCCTCTGTCCGCCCAGAAGACGCTGCAGGGGAGCAAGGACCGCAAGGCACGCCTGGAGCGGGACATCCGCATACTTGAAAAGCAGCTCGACGCCACGACCGCTCGTTCCAACAGCGCCGCCACCCAGCTCGACCTGCTCCACGCCCAGACCCAGGCCCGCCGCGAACTCCTCCAGGAAAGCGAACGCGAGCTCGGCGTGGTCTCCGACAGCGTGCGCGTGTGCACCAGGCAGATAAAGGCCATCGAAGCCCGCCTGGACACCATGTCCACTTACTATTCCCGCCTCGTGCGCAACGCCTACAAGCACCGCGACGCGCGCGTCTGGTACCTCTACATACTTGCTAGCGAGAACCTTGGCCAGGGCATGCGCCGCTACGGCTACCTCCGCCAGCTCTCTTCCCGCATGAACAAGCAGGGACGCGAGATGCGCGAGGAGCACGAACTGCTCGAGCTGAAGCGCGCCCGCCTGGACAGCCTCAAGGCCGAGGCGCGGAAGCTCCGCGACGAGCGGGCCACCGAAGTGGACAAGCTCCGCAAGGAGGAGGACAAGTCCCGCGCCCTCGTCTCCCAGCTCCAGCAGGACAAACGCAAATACCAGGACCAGATCACCAGGAAGCGCCGTGAGGTGGATGCCCTCAACCGCGAAATCGAGCGCATGATAGCCGACGCTATGAACGGTGGCGGCAAGGGCAAAGGCGACAAAGGCGGCAAGAAGACCAACACCAAGATCGACCAGGCCCTGTCCAACGAATTCTCGGCCAACAAGGGCAAACTGCCCTGGCCAGCCGAGGGGCGCGTCGTCAGCCACTTCGGCCGCAACCAGCACCCGGTATTCACCAAGCTGGAGATGCCGTTCAACAACGGCGTCGGCATAGCCGTCGACAAGGACGCGCCGGTCAAGGCCGTCTTCAACGGCACCGTCAAGCAGATCGTCGTCATCCCCGGCTACAACCAGTGCGTCCTGGTCCAGCACGGCGCCTACTTCACCTTCTACTGCAAGCTTGGCTCAGTGGCCGTCAAGGCCGGCGACAAGGTCAAGACCGGTGAAGTCATCGGCCACGTCGCCAACTCCGACGACACCCAGGTCCACTTCCAGCTCTGGCACGGCCGCGACCCCCAGGACCCCGAAACCTGGCTCCGCAAGTAAGCGGCTGATCAGTTCCGCCAAACGGACAGGTTTTTGCCTTTTTTCTGTCAGAAACAGGGGAAAAGTGGCCAAACGGACAGATTTTGAGGCAAAACCTGTCCGTTTGGACGAATCCCTTTTGCTCCGGCGGGCTTGGAGACGGCAACGGGCGGGATTAGAAGATGATGCGGTAGCCGGCGGTGAGGACGAAGGCGAGGGGCTGGGCGGTGTAGAAGGATTCCTGGACGCCGGACTTGGGGATGTGCCAGGAGACGCCGGGCTGGAGGAAGAAGGCGCCCTTGGAGTAGGGGTGCCACTGCACTCCGGCGTTGGCGCCGAGCGACCACAGCCAGTCGTTCCGGCCGGAATGGCCGACCTCATTGCCGGCGCCCATGCCACCGATGGTTCCATAGGTTTTCCAGTCAGTGCGGAAGCTGAATTCCACCATCGGACCGGCGGAGAGATAGCAGGAGAAGTGCCTGGTGCTGAACGGGGTCCATACCGCCTGGACAGGTACTCCCATGTAGTATATGCTACGCTGGCTCAACGTTTCAATATTGCCGGTCACGGAAGTGATGTCGGAACTCAGGATGGTGTAGAGAAGTCCTGTCTCCACGCTGAAGTGACGGCTGATGGGTACGTTAAGCATCAATCCGGCACGGAAGGTCATCTTATGGTTGGATGTGGTAGTGGTCGTCTTGTTGCGGGACAGCAAAGTCGCCATAGGATTCACGAAGCGGCTGCCGTCAGCCCTTGCCGCAGCTGACATGCCATATTCGGTGATTGTGGATGAAGCAGGGCCGCCGGGAATTCCGGCACCTACGAAGGACAGGGAGACGCCCCGGGTCGGTGAAGCCTGCGCCAGGCGGGGCTGCTCATAAGGGGAATGGTGGTCCAGCTTTTCCGGAAGCTCCCGGTAGTCAGGGGCCTTATCCGTGTCGGCGGACTTATCCGTATCTGATGCTTTTTTCGTGTCTGCGAACTTATCCGTCTCAGACACTTTTTTCGTATCGGAGGCCTTATCTGCAACCGTGACATTATCAGTCTCGGCAGCCTTTTCAGTGGCGTCATCCTGAACCTCGGCAATAAACTGGTGCACAGGGGCCTTTTCGACAACAACAGGAGCGACCTGCCGTCGCCCGGCCTTCGAGGAATCGCCAGCCGGAGCAGAAACCTTCGCAGCGTCGCCAGCAGGAACTGCATCCTGCTGCTCCACCGCTTCCATTGACCCGTCATCCTGAGCGATTCCGGGCAGCACCGGGGCCGCGTCATCGAGCGTGTCGGTCTTGGGGGCCGCTTCCGCCAGATCCTGCCGCACGGCGGGGGCGGTCATGGTCGGGGGCCACAGCAGCAACACGGCTACCACCGCAGCGGCGGCACCTGCCAGCGCCCACCACCACGGGAACGCCGCCGGAGCGGCCTTCCGTTGCATCTTAGGCTCAACGGCCTCCCACAGTCCCTCCGGAGGGGTCTGTGAGTAGTCCGCCATCGCCTGGCGCAGTTTGTCATTCCATTTCTTTTCAGCCATTTCTTTTTCTGTATTCTTTTATCTCCTGGGCCAGCAGCGCCTTTGCGCGCAGGAACTGGGACGCGGAGGAGTTCTCCTTTATACCTAACAGTGATGCTATTTCTTTGTGCTTCATCTGCTCGAACACGTAGAGGTTGAAGACTGTGCGGTAGCCGTCCGGCAGATTCCGTATCATCTCCTGGAGCACGCCCAGCGGCACATTGTCCACATCCGGATCCTCATCCGGGGCATCCGGCAGCGTCTCCACCGGCAGCAGGTGCCTGGTCTGGCGGAGCACGTGGAGGGAGTCGTTGACGACTATCCTGGTGAGCCAGGCCTTAAGCGAGCCCTCGCCCCTGTAGCGGAAGCTGTCGAAGCGGTTGAACACGCGTATGAAGGCCTCCTGCAGCAGGTCCTTGACGGCGTCGCCGTCGGAGAGGTAGCGTGAGGCCACGGCTGTCAGGTAGCCGGCGTAGCGTTCATACAGCTCCCGCTGGCCACGGGCATCCCCGTCGCTGACAAGCCTGACCAGTTCGCGTTCGGACAGGTTATTTCCTTGTCTTGAATCCAAAATCTGCCGCCTCAGCTTCGCCTGCGCAATTTTTCCATTTCAAGTGTATAATATGTGCCGTCTCCCCGGTGTCGGGAAGGGAGTTCAAGTCAAAATTGATTATGCCTTCTGCCTCGACATCCTGGGGGTCGCCGTTGGCGTTGTGGCGGAGTTCAAGTGTGTACGGGTCGGAAGGGTCGGTGCCGGCCACGAGGTAGAAATCATGGTGGACAGGGTGCTGTCCCCATTTAGCGGTGTAGTGCAAGGTCAGGTAGCCGTCGTCGGATGTGGTGATCCATGATCTCAGGTTGATATCTATGCCGTCGGAGCCGGGGACGGTGGTATCCGTGGTGAATGTGCCGTCATCGATGGGTTCCACCCAGCGCACGTAGACGTGGGCACGTCCGTCGACGAAGGCTTCGCTCTGGCGCAGGGACGCCATGGCCCTGTACTGCTTCTCATAGGGCACGCTGGTGTACGGATCCAGCCGGTACTTCTCTCCGAGCCAGAGGTACACCTGCCCGTCCTCATCTTGCTTCACGGTCACCACTGACGTGTAGCCACTTCCGGAATCTGCCATATAGCCGGACATCGCGCCATTGGGTATGTAGTCCGGCTCGGCAGGATAATACTCATGGGCAGAGCATCCGGCCACAGCCAGCACAACGACAGTCAGTGCAAATACTAATCTCAGTTTTTTCATCTCGCAATATAAACCCCGCCTCGGCGGAAATCTTGCACATTATGCAAAAAAAATTTGTAACGGCAATGCAAGATTGGGATTTTTTGCGCGTTTAACAGGCAAAAGGATTTGAAAAATGAAACGGATAATCAACATTTTCCCGGCCCTGGCGGCCATCAGCCTTATTGTTTCCTGCTCTGCCGGTTCATTCTACGGCGCCATGTACGAATATCCCGCGGACGCGTACAAGGTGAATGAGAACGGCGAGCCCATCGACCCGGAGGAGCCCGGCGACGACTTCATTGAATACGCGGAAAACGAATTCATAAAGGTGGCCGACCAGCCCGTCTCCACCTTCTCCATCGACGCCGACGGCGCATCCTATTCATATATGCGTCGCTGCCTCAGCAACGGATTCCGGCCATCCGCCAGCTCCGTCCGCGTCGAAGAATTCCTGAACTACTTCACCTTCGACTACCCTGAACCAGAGGCCGGCGAGACCGTCGGAATCAACTCCGAAATCGGCATATGTCCCTGGAACACGGAGCATTACCTCCTGCGCCTTGGACTCAAGGGCAAGAGCATCCCGGAGGCCGACATCCCTGCTGCCAACTACATCCTTCTGATCGACACCTCCGGCTCCATGTCCGGCAAGGACCGCATCGACCTTCTGAAATCCGGCCTCTGCAACATGATCGACTACATGAGGCCCACCGACCGCATAGCCATCATCACCTATTCCGGCGAAGTGAAGCGCGTGCTCGAATCCACCCTGGTCAAGGATGCCGCCGCAATCAAGAGGGCCATCAAAAAACTGGAGGCGAGCGGCTCGACTGCCGGCGGCGCAGCGATGCAGATGGCTTACGACGAAGCGGTGGAGCACTACATCAAGGGCGGCAACAACCGCATCATTATGTGCACGGACGGCGATTTCAACGTGGGCGTCACCTCCACCGAAGCGCTCATCGAAATGGTGGAGAGCTACCTGGACAAGGGCATCTACCTGAGCATCATGGGCTTCGGCACCGGCAACTACCAGGATTCGAGGATGGAGAGCCTGTCCAACCACGGCAACGGCACCTACACCTACATCGACTGCGAAGATGAGATGATGAAGGTCTTCGTCCACGAACGCTCCCGCTTCTACTCCGTTGCCAACGACACCAAATGCCAGGTGAAGTTCTTCGACTGGGTGGACAGCTACCGGCTGATCGGCTACGAGAACAGGGTGATGAGCAACGAAGATTTCGAAAACGACAAGAAGGATGCGGGCGAGATCGGCGCCGGTCAGACCATCACGGCCCTGTATGAACTCATTCCGGCCGCGGACATGACCCAGAACGCCACCGCTGCCTCATTCGACGTGCGCTACAAGACCGAGCTCGGAGGCGAAAGCCGCCTGCTCCACCAGGATATCGGGAAATACTACCAGGGAGTCACCAAGACCGGGCCCGAGTTCAACTTCGCCGCCGGCGTGGCCGCCTACGCGATGATCCTGCGAGGCTCCAAGTTTAAGGGTACGGCAGACTACAGCATGGTCAAAGACCTTGTCGGCAGCGCCGCCGCTCCCTCCGAAGGCGTCGATCCTCTGAAACTCCGTCCCGCTCTCCTCAAGCTCGTCGACAAAGCCGGGAACATTTGAAAAAAATGACTATCTTTGATGGGATGCTGCATGTTTATTTATGAAATCGCGTACACTGTTTATTCTTTTTGGTCTTTTCGCATTCGGGCTTAATGTTGTCTGCGGTTGTGAAAAGTGGTCCGAGGGAAAGAAAACCGTATATTTCACCATCAAGGCAACCGTGAATGGCGAGTATAAAGAATATGCAGAAACCCGCGAGGGCAGACTTGAACCATATTACATAAAAGTCCCCTTCTTCTATAGATGTACGTTTGCCGAGCAATATTTTGACATGGCCATCAAAGATATGCTCTTGATTAAAATCACCGCCGAGCAGTTGGACTCAAGTGCTATCAGGAACAAGAAAAAATATTTTGTCCGTGAAGATGCCCCCGGTCAAAATTCAGCCGTGGGAGCATATAAATACAACGGCAGCATTTACAACTTGGTCTCAGGTTCTTTTTCTTTTGAAGCCTATGGATCAAGTATTCCGGATAGCTTTTCTCTGCTGTTCGACTGCCTTATGGCAAATTCCAGCAAAGACACAATACCAATCACTGGCGGAAGGATTGACTTCTATAGACCATTCTACACTAAAAATACACTTCTCGGCCTTACCACTTGGCTTGATATTCCAATTCATTAATGTATTAGACCATTTCTCTTTTATTATCTTGCTTATATTTTATATCCTGCACTCAGTACTTACTCAACAATTCCCGCCATTGCCATGAGACGAGAGTTCGCCAAGATTTTTATTGCTTCCGCTCTCTTTGTGATTTATACCGTGGTATGTGGCTGTGAAAAGTATTATGACAGGGAGGCTGTGACACTTTTTTCAATTCGGGCAAATATTAATGGGGAGATTATTGACTTTACCGGGAAAGGACCTAAACCGTCATATTATTTCCCTCTTATTACTCAATAGTTCATTAGTTTTATAGTTTTTATGCCACGGCGCGAACGCCGTAGAATAAGAGTTCTTTGAAATCAGTGTTATTTAATCGCGAGTTCGCATGTTTCGCGGACATTGCAATAAATCGATCAACCATTGCAGCGTTGTGCAGCAGGGTTTTGGTTGAACCGACCGAAAGGTTGTGCCCCTG
>JAILIM010000052.1 GCA_024695285.1 Bacteroidales bacterium | reverse complement strand
ACGTATTTTCCTTTATTCATGTGCCATTCTACGCTAGTCTGGCAAAGATAAATTCAAATCGGTTGACTCCAAAAACCTTTGTAATTACCTAACTTTCAATATTTTCAAAGAACTTTTATGATTTTTTAGTGGACACTAATGTTGTCAGCATTAGGAAACCCCACTCGAGGCCTCCAGGCATTTTCTGTGCTCATTACTAAACAAATAGACAAAACGCGTATGAAACAAAGACAGCTCCTATCCCTTACCCTTATGCAATTGAAAAACGCTTTCGACCGAAACTTTCCTTATCTTGGACAAATGGCGCTTGAAAGCTCCTGTCCGAGTTCTTTCAAGGAAGCATTTTCTTCCTGGCTGGGAACCCTTGGGGATGGTGAAGGGAAGGACTTTTTCAGCACTCTGGTACGGAACGAGGGGAGCCGTATTCACGAGTGGTCGCGTGACGAGTATATAACGCTAGACACCCTGGAAAGGCTCCGTGCCTTCCTTAGGGGTGAGGCAGTGCCGGAGGTGGGGACCGATCTTTATATCGATCTTTTCGTGCAGTTCCAGCGCCTGGCCGGAATCAGCCAAAATGCTCCTTCCGAGAAAAAGATACGTAGCCTGACCGAACGCTGGCCGTCCGGTCTGGACGAAGAGGTGATAGAGATACGGCGAGAAAACCGCGAGCGTATGCTGCACCTTCTCGTGGAAAGGGTAGAGCACGCGCACAGCTCCCGCTTCCATTTTGAAGACGGGATGACTTACGAGCAGAAATACGAGCAGGTGAAAACCTGATGGAATGATGAACGCTTCCACTTGCGAATGGCCCTGAAAAGCCCCAAAGAGATTAATCTTTTTTTGGGCAAGACCCTTTCTCCGGAAACGATGTTCCTGCTCCAGACGGCACGAAAGAAAGGGATACCATTCTTCGTGACGCCATATTACCTGTCTCTGCTGGATCCGTGGGGCCGATACGACGACTCTGCCATCCGCAGCTATATTTTCTATTCTCCGGAGCTGGTGAAGAGTTTCGGGAACATCCGAGCCTGGGAACGGGAAGACACGGTGGTGGCGGGGGAGCCCAATGCTGCCGGCTGGCTGGTGCCAAACGAAGAAAACGTTCACCGGCGTTATCCCGAGGTCGCCATACTCATTCCGGATACGATGGGGAGGGCCTGTGGGGGCCTGTGTGCATCCTGCCAGCGTATGTACGGTTTCCAGAGCGAGCGGCTGAATTTCGACTTCTCGCGCCTCAAGCCTCAGGAATCCTGGCCTAAGAAACTGTCCCGCCTTATGCAGTACTTCGAAGATGATCCTTTGCTGCGGGATATACTCATCACGGGCGGGGATGCCCTGATGAGCCGCAACAAGACGCTCAAGCACATTCTGGATGCCGTATATCAGATGGCCGTACGCAAGCACAAGGCCAACGCATCAAGGCCCGTGGGCAAGAAGCACGCCGAATTGCAAAGGGTGAGGCTCGGTTCACGCCTTCCGGCGTATCTGCCTATGCGTATAGATGATGAACTAGTGGGAATTCTCCGTGACTTCAAGGAAAAGGCATCTGCCGTCGGTGTGCGCCAGTTTATCGTGCAGACTCATTTCCAGAGTCCGCTGGAGCTGACGCCGGAGGCAGAAAAAGCAATAAAGATGCTCATGTCGGCCGGCTGGGTAGTGGATAATCAGCAGGTATTCAATGTTGCATCTTCGCGTCGCGGACACTCTATGAAGCTGCGCGAGGTGCTCAGCAGCGTGGGTGTGTTGGGGTATTATACCTTTACCGTCAAGGGCTTCGAAGAGAACAGTGCAGTCTTTGCGCCGAATGCCCGTTCTGCACAGGAAAGCGCAGAAGAAAAGCAGCTTGCCGTTCTTTCTGCAACGGAGGCGGAAGTTCTTTCAAGCTCGCTAGAATGCGCTCCGGACCCCGGTGCGGCTCTCCGTACCTACTTGAAGACTAACAGGTTATCCTGCGTTGCAACGGACCGGAACGTGCTCAACCTGCCCGGTATAGGCAAGAGTATGAGTTTCCAGCTGATAGGATATACCCTCAAGGGCCATCGTATCCTGCGTTTCGATCATGACCCAACACGCCGCCACAGTCCGGTGATCCACCGTATCGGCAAGGTGAATATCGTCGAGAGCCGCACCGTTGCCTCGTATCTCCGTCAGCTTGTGAAACTTGGGGAAAATCCTGAGGACTATGCTACTATATGGTACTACACCAGCAGCCGGACGGAGTCCCGCTTCCCCTTCTACCGTTATCCGGACTTCCCCTTCGCTGAAAGTCCTTTTCAAGAGCTCCTGCAGCAGGCTCCCTTTGCCGATTCGGGGGAGCAGTGATTCCGTAAATCCTCTAGTTCAGGGTTCCCGAGCCGGAGAGGTTGTCGTATGTCAGGGTGTAGCCGCAGCTGTTTATCACGCCGCCCTTGGCTATCGTGACCGTGTCCACATAGGAGTTGCCGCTGAGGTTCCAGACTCCGTTTACGACGACGCTGGTGGACTTGCCGCTGTTGGTGCTGTCGTAAGCCCCCGTCCAGCTGACGCCGCTGCCCACGGTGACGGTAGCGGTGCCGGTATCGTCCACCAGCACGTTGCCCTCGTAGCTGTGCGTGGAGTCGCTGAGCAGGTTCAGGTAGGCATAGGTACTGTTTCCGTGCTTGGTATAGTCTACCGACATCAGTATGCCGCTGGCAATGTCCAGATCCACGTCGGTGAGGTTGACCGTGCCCGTCATACTGGTGGTGACTTCTATGAAGGGCTTGTCGCTGACGGTGTAGCTGAGCTTGCCTCCGGTGACGGTGACCGAGCCTTCGCGCCCGCTGGCGTCGCCCGAGCCGCTCTGGTGCAGCAGTATGCCGCGGCTCTCGCCCCCGGAAGTGAGCGTGCTGTTCTTGACGATTATGGAATTGGACCCTTCCACCACGCACATAGGTCCCTTGGCAGACGAGCCGGTGATGCCGCTCACGCTGATCTCTCCGGTGGAGTAGCAGACTGCGCTCTTCTTGCCGTTGGCGGTGTAGGTGCCGCCGTTCACCGTTACCGTTCCTCCTCCGCGGTCAGTAGCTATCAGGGAACTGGTCTCGCTGTTGGTGGTGATGTTGAGATTGCTGGCGTTGATTGTGCCGCCTCCTGTGGCGTGTATGCCTCTGGAGACGCTCTTGGAGCAGTTTATGGAGACGTCGCTGATGTTCACAGTGCCCTGGTATGCCACCACTCCGTTGGCGCCCTTGGCGTTGGTGGTGATGGTGCCGCCGTTCATTGTGACGGTTCCGGTGCCTGTGGACAGCAGGGCTGAATTGATGCCATAGAAGCTGCTGCCGTCGTTGTCGGATGTGTCGCCACCGCTTTTGAGCAGGCAGCAGTTTTCCATGGTGAAGCTGCCGCCGCTGACTTTAACGGCGTTCTCGTCGCTGCTGGTAGACTCGTAGGTGATGCCGCTGACGCTGTTGCTGCCGCTGCTCTGGCTGTAGGGGTCCTGGACGCTGATGCCGGAGGCGTCGCAGCTGACGTTCAGGGTCTTGATGTAACCGGCCTGGAACTCGGTGGCAGCGCTGAGGCTGAGGGTCTTGCTGAAGCTGCCCCCGGAAGTGCTTACCACAAGCGTGAGCTCGTCTCCCGCAGAAGCGGTGAAAGGCTTGATACCCATATAGATGACAGCAGAGCCGCCGGCTGCTATGCTGCCGCCTCCGGACACTGAGACCGAGGCGGTGCTGGATGCGCTCTTGGAGGTGAATGCCGGGGCGTCCGTGTCTGTAAGGTCTACGCTGAAGGTGCCGGCGATGGCCTCAGGGGCGGTGAAACTCACCCCGCTCACCGAGAAGGCAGAGCTGCCGCTGTTGTTGACGGTCACGGCCAGCACCGAGCACATCTGCTTCACGCTTATGCTGGGAGTAGAAGAGCTCGCTGCGCCGCTCAGGATGCCGTAGAGAGGGAAGCCGCTGCCGGCAAGATGCGCGGTGCTGCCGTAGCCGGCCTGGCTCTGCTCCTTGCCTATGGTGCATTCCAGTGCGGCAGGGCTCTGGGAATCAGTATAAGGATAAGCTACGAACCAATCGTATGAAGCCCCGTCTTCCAACGAAGATGCCAGAGAGCCGGAGAAACTGTTGGAGGAAGCATCGCTGAGGCTGAAGGAGCCGTCCGATATGTAGCCGGAGGATCCGGAGAGGCAGTGATACACGCTTACGCAGTCACCGTCGGCCCAGTTTGTGGACAGGCCGTCATTGACGGTGCGGGTATCGGCAGGAATCAGTACAAGGTCGAAGCTCTGCGACAGAGGAATGTCGGGCTCCGTGGCGGTGCATGCCGCAAGTGCAGCCAGCAGCACCGTAAAAATGGCAAAGCGTTTCATAATCGTGGTGGTGTTAAAATTCGAGGGTGTCATCGTCAACGGTCCAGTCTTCGATTCCGTCGGAAACCAGTGACTGTGCCATGACGTAGGAGGGCAGGATACTTGTAAGTTCGGCTCTTGGAGCCGGGTAGTCTTTGTCGGTTTCCATAACTCTAACAATTGATTGTAACCGACAAAAAACAAAAGGTGGTCCAGCCTGAAAAAAATTCAGTGAACCACCTTAAAATATCAATCAACAAGATATGCCTCGGGCTCCTGGCTTATTGCTTCTTCTGCAGATACTCAGTCAGAGTCTCATTGTAAATGGAACCGTAATGCTCGTTGTTGTAGATGCTGACGTGTGATCCTATGGTAGTACGGGCAAGTTCCTTGTACAAGTCGTATATCGATATGGATGGATTGGCCATAATCTGACGGGGAAATGGCAAAAAGGCCTTAAAGAGGGTCTTGGAAAGATGACATATGCCGACGGAGGCTATTATGAAGGCGGATGGTTGTCAGATGTCTGTGAAGGCGAAGGTTTCTAATATCAGCTTCCTGTCGAACACGGTTGCGGCTATTTGATGATATCTCTGTAGTTATAAGGAATTTCGGTGAAGTCCTTGCCTTCCTGCGCCGCCTTTGCCGCCACATAGCCGGCCGATTGCCCGAGCGTCACGGAATTGGAGTTGACCCTGTAGCTGGAATGGGCGACGAAGTCTCCGCTGATGCATCTGCCGCTCACCAGCAGGCCTTCCACGTCTTTAGGAATCATAGCTCTGACAGGAATGTCGTAAGGCTTGGACTTGATTCCGCGCCCGTAGGACGAGCCGGTCTTGTCGTGGGCTTCCTTCACGGGATGCACGTCCACACCGAAGGTGACCTCGCAGGCGGCATCGTCGTGGCGCTGCCCCGTAATGAGGTCCTGCTCGGTGACAGTATAGAGTCCGTGAATCCTACGGCCTTCCCGGCAGCCTATATGCGTTGCGGTGCTTACTATCTGCATATTCTGCCATCTGCCCCCGACTTGCCGCAGAGCATCTGCCAGAGCGTGTACGTCCCTGCGACCAAGTATGCTGGCCTTGGTAATGTCGTCCCGGTTCCAGCTCCTGAAGCCGTACTGGTGCACGGCCATCAGGGCATATACATTTTCCCGCAGGTAGAACAGGCAGGGCATCTTGTATGTGGGCTCGTAGCCGCCCTTGCGTATCTCGGCAGCCAGGTTACGCTTGGCAGCGCGGGTGCTGTACCCCGACCACTGCACGCAGTCCTGCACCGCGTCGAAGTCCAGGCCCGTCACCAGGGCAAGCATTGTCATAGGCTGGGCATTGCCGTTCTCGTCGCCCCAGTCGAAGCCGCAGCCGCTAAGTGCAGCCAGGTCCCCGTCCCCGGTGGCGTCTATGAACACCTTGCCTGCGATTGCCTCGCGGCCGGATTTGGATTCAGTAATTACGTGCGTGATGCGCTTTTTCTTGATTACGGAGGCGCAGACCGAAGTGTAGAGCAGCAGTTCGACGCCTTCCTTCTCGCACATCTCCTCCAGCAGCAGCTTCATCTTTTCGGAATCGAACATAAAGAGGTGACCTGTGGGGACATCGTTCGCCCTCCAGTTCCTTTTTTCCAGCTCCTCCTTCAGTTCCAGCAAGATGCCTTTCTTGTTCCGGTGGTCCAGCATCACGCCCAGGTGCCCGGCGGTCCAGGTTCCGCCCAGGAAGCCCTCGTGCTCTATCAGAACCACTTTTGCACCCTGCCGAGCGGCCTCCACGGCAGCTCCGAACCCAGCGGGCCCTCCGCCGCACACGACTACGTCGGCGCTCCGGGTCACAGGGGTACGGAGCTTTTCCTTTATAGTCTCCCCCGAATGTTCCAGAATGTAATCTTTTCCGTCTGCAGAGCCGAGTATGCAGGAGCCCGAAACCACCAGGCTGCCTGCGGCCAGGCCGCTGCTTTTCAGGAATGTCCGTCTGTCCATTGTGATGAGTGTTGATAAACCCTATAAATATACCGTTTTTTAACTATAAACTGCATAATTTCCACGGATTTTCATCAATTATTGGTATTGCGCGGGTGTCCATAAAGCCGTATCTTTGCAAACCATTTAACTTATAATGAAGACTATAAACGATCTCGAGATTGGCCATAGCGGCATCATTGTGAAGGTTGGAGGCGAAGGCGCCGGCCGCATGCATTTTCTGGATATGGGACTTACTCCCGGAACCAAGGTTAAGGTAGTTGCCCGGGCTCCGCTCGGCGACCCTATCCAGCTGCTTGTCCGGGGCTACGCACTCACCCTCCGCAGCGAAGATGCAGCCTGCATCGAACTGGAGGAAACAAATACGGCAGAAGCATCCCTGCCTGACAAGGATCCCGGCCAGAAAGGGCGCAATGCCTATCTGCACGACCACAACGCCCACCCGGGCCTCGGCGAAGGCGGAAAATATCATTCCAAGGATCACGAAAATCCGCTTCCCAAGGGCACGGTGCTCAACTTTGCACTGGCAGGCCAGCAGAACTGCGGCAAGACCACGCTCTTCAACGTCCTCACCGGTGCCAACCAGCACGTCGGCAACTTCCCGGGAGTCACGGTGGACCGCAAGTCAGGGTCATCAAGGGTTTCCCTGAAAGCTCGCTGACCGACCTCCCGGGCATCTATTCCCTTTCTCCATATACTGCCGAAGAGATAGTCTCCCGCGAGTTCATCCTGGCTCCGGAGACCCGCGGCCTCATCAATATAGTGGACGCTTCCAATATCGAGCGCAACCTCTACCTTACCCTCCAGCTGATGGAACTCGGCGTGCCTATGGTGCTGGCTCTCAATATGATGGACGAGGTGAGGGGGAACGGCGGATCCATACGTATAAACGAGATGGAACGTATCCTCGGCATTCCGGTGGTGGGCATTTCTGCAGCCAAGAACGAGGGTATAGATGAACTGATGGAGCACGCCATTCACGTGGCCCGCTACCAGGAAGCTCCCGGACGCAACGACTTCTGCGGCAAGGACGACAACGGCGGTGCCGTTCA
>JAILIM010000070.1 GCA_024695285.1 Bacteroidales bacterium | reverse complement strand
CAGCCACTTGTGGCGCGTGGCCTCCAGATAGTGCTGGTAGTTGGCGTTGTTTACGATGCCCTGGATGTCGCACTCGTAGTCGCGAGTCTCCATCTCTAATGTATATAGGTATTGTTTCATAGCGGGCGGATAAGGCTTTTGCGGGCGATAAGGGCATTATACCTGTCGATGGCTTCGCCGGCTATATCCTCCCAGCTGCGCACGATGCGCGTGGAGGCATTGTGGCCGACGCGGCGCATAAGGTCCCTGTCGGCGTGGAGGCGCCTCAGCAGCTTCTCGAAATCATCGACACTATTATGGATGAGGAATCCGGTTTCGCAATCGGTGAGCATTCCGGAGGCCGATGCCTCGCGCAGCATCACGGACGGAGTGTCGAAGCAGGCGGCTTCCTTCACTACGAGGCCGTCGGTGTCGTACAGGGAAGGGAAGAGGAAGAGGCTGGAGGCGGCGTAGTATGCCTTAAGTTTCTCCCTGTCGGTTACCCGGCCCACGAAGGTGACTTTATCGGCAATGCCCAGTTCATCGACCAGTTGCTTCATTTCTCCTTCCGCGTATCCGGTGCCCACGAAGAACATCCGGAAGGGGAGGTCCTTGATGCGGCCCATCGCTTCGATGGAGAGGCGCACGTTCTTTTCCCAGATGTGCTGGCCCACGAAGAGCATCACGAATTCATCGGCGCTCACTCCCACGGCCTCACGGGCCTTGGCGAAGTATTCGGGGTTGTAGTTTCCCACAAGGTCGCAGCCGTTGGCCTGGACCTCGATGTCGCCCTTGTAGCCGTAGCTGTACAGGACGTCCTTTACCGATTCCTGCGGCACCCACACTTCATCTGCCCTCTGGTAGAACTTCACGATTTCCGCTATTATGCCGTCCACGATGGTCTCGTTGGAGATTACACGGGCGAAGTCCTCGCGGTATTTGGAGTGGAATGTGGCCACCATGGGGATGCGCTGGATCCTTGCCACCCTCTGGGCGGTGAATCCCGACATAAAGGGGCAGTGGGCGTGCACTATCTTGAAGTTGCGACGGATAATCTTTCGCACGAACACCGGATCCATTTCCGACACGCCGGTTACGTACGGCGGGCGGAAAGGCACTTTCACGGAAAGATAGTCCAGCACCTCGTACTTTTTGTCGCTGTAGTCTGCACCCAGGTTCTTTGGAGTGATAACCGACACGCCGCCCACCTTCTCCTGCATCCAGCGGGCATAATTCTCCACGCAGACGGCAACTCCGTCCATCACCGGAGGAAAACTGTCATTGAATAGGCCGATGTTATAGTTCATATTTAGCAAAAACCCCCACAGCGTGGGTTCTGCGGGGGAATCTGGAGGTGCGAAGCGGAATCGAACCGCTGTAGCAGGTTTTGCAGACCTGTGCCTAACCACTCGGCCATCGCACCGTAAGGACTGCAAAGATACTAATCTTTTCCGGAATTGCAAAAATTAATTACCTGCTGGGAAGAGCGTGTCCGGAAGTCTTCAGGCTTTCCTTGTCCAGGACGCCATCACAGAGGACCTCCTTTCCGTTTATGAATACGCGGCGGATACCGAAGGATTTGGTCTGGTCCGGGGTGGCCTGTTTCATCTCGGTCTCGTCGAAGACGGTGAGGTCGGCAAAGTAGCCGGGCTTGAGGTAGCCGCGCTGGGGGATGCTGAAGCGGTCTGCCACGCCGCCGGTCATCTTGCGGATGGTGCGGGGCATGGTGTCTCCGCGGCCCAGCAGGGAGGCACGGATGAACTTGGGGAAGCAGTCGTAGATTGCAGGGTTCTGGATGCCGTTTTCCTCTACCCAGGCATCGGTCATATAGAGCACATTGTCCCTCTTTGACTGCCACTCGATGATTTCCTCGGTGGAGTACGGACCCATATTCGCGCGGCCCTTGAACTGGGACATCTCGCAGAGTTTCATGTAGGTCTCAAAGCCCGATTTGTGCCACTGCCGGGCAATATCCCGGACACTCTTGCCCTCATACTGCTCCATTCCGGGCCCAAGATACGCGATTTCGATGTCTTTCCAGCCGAAGCCGAGCATCTTAAGAATCATACCGTTGCAAACCGTAAACAGGCGCAGCTTGTTCTTGGGTTTGAGCCTCTCCTCGGGCGGCAGCTCCATGAACCAGCTTGGCAGGAACACCGTCATCACGGACACGCCCAGAAGCTCGTTGTAGATGTCGAACCAGGCGTCCACGCCCTCCTTGCGAAGGTCGTCTATCATCCGGTGGAGTTCGTCCTTGCTCTTGAAGGTGCTTGTGCCCACGAATATGGCGTGCGAGTACTGAAGCTTCAGGTGTGTGCCTTTGGCCATTTCCACCAGCTCGTCCATTGCGCGAAGGTTATGGGGCCTGCCGAACAGGGGCTGATAGTCCATGGTAAGGGCCGATAGTGCCCTGGCGTGCACGGTGAGCGGGCGGTCGTATTTCTCCGCAAGAAGGGCTACGTCGCGGGTTTCAGCCACGGAGGCAAAACGCCCCGGGAGGTACATCATGCCGAGGGACAGGCCGCAGGCGCCCTCCTTGAGGCCCTGCTCCATGATGGCAAGCATGCGGTTCTTTTCTTCTTCATTGAGCGCGCGGCTGTCATAGCCGGCAACGCTTGCACGGGCGCTGCAATGGCCGACGAGTACGGCCATGTTGCAGGGGCTGTTCTTATCGACAGCCTTGAAGAACTGCTTCACTGTTGGATAAACTCCCGTGGTGTCTCCACGGTAGCCGAAAAGCCCGGCACCAACCTTGTCCACATTGGGGGAGTCGGCTTCAAAACCCACGGCGGAAAGGCCGCAGTTGCCGGAAATGAAGGAGGTGATTCCCTGGCGGATGAAAGGCTCGAAATACTTAAGGGGCTCTTTCTTTATGGCGAACCAGTCGTTGTGCGAGTGGGCGTCGAAGAAGCCGGAGGAGATGCTCAGACCATTCAGGTCGATGACTTTGTCCGCATCATCGGCCTTAAGATCCTTGCCGATGGCGGCGATTTTTTCGTCTTCCACGATGATGTCGCCCATGAAGGCATCGCTCCCGGTGCCGTCATATATTTTTCCGTTCTTGAGAAGTGTGCGCATTAGGTTTTAGTTTTTTGATATACAAATATACTAAATAAATCGTATATTGCAGAAAAATATCGTTATGCAAAACTTTGAATACTGCACCCCCACGAGACTCATTTTCGGGAAAGGAGTCATTGAGAAACTGCCGAAGGTGCTCGCCCCCATCGGCAAAAAAGTGCTGCTCACCTACGGGGGCGGCAGCATTAAGAGAATCGGCCTTTATGATAAGGTCCTGCAGCTGCTCTCCGGCTTTGAAGTCACGGAACTGCCCGGCATCCAGCCCAACCCCAAATACGATCCCAGCGTGCTGGACGGCGTGCGCCTGTGCAAGGAAAACGGCATCGAGGTGATTCTGTCGGTAGGCGGGGGAAGCGTCCTGGACTGCTCCAAGGCCATTGCGGCCGGCGCCTGCTATGACGGGGATCCCTGGGACCTCATATCCTACAAGGTGAAGGCTCAGAGGGCCCTTCCCATTGTCGATGTGCTCACGCTGGCGGCCACCGGCAGTGAATACGACTGCGGGGGAGTGATATCCCGGACGGAGACCAACGACAAGATCGGCTATATCGACCCTCTGCTATTCCCTGTGGCGTCATTCCTGGATCCCTGCTATACGTTTAGCGTTTCGAAGAAGCAGACGGCGGCCGGTATTGCCGATGCCATGAATCACATCCTGGAGCAGTATTTCTGCGAGGACGCAACCCTGATGAACGACGGGTTCTGCGAGGCCGGCATCAAGAGCCTGATGGTAAATGGCCGTGCCTGCCTTGATAATCCGGAGGACTTTACTGCGCGTGCCGAGATGATGTTCGTGTGCACCCTCGCGTGCAACAACATAATGTCGCTTGGAAACAGCGACTCTGGCTGGCCGATGCACGGCATCGAACACGCCCTCAGCGGCTACTACGACATCACCCACGGCGAGGGCCTGGCCATCATCACGCCCCGCTGGATGCAGCATATCCTCAGCGAGCGAACATTGGCGCGGTTCGTCAAGTACGGTGTTAATGTCTTCGGGATCGACGCGGGGCTGGACGGCTGGGCCATTGCCAAGAAGGCAATTGACTTGACC
>JAILIM010000059.1 GCA_024695285.1 Bacteroidales bacterium | reverse complement strand
TACGGATCGGAAGGATTAACCGCACCGATGTATTCGTAGGCGCTCACCAGGTTCTCGGTGGGGCACACGCCGCTCTTGCCGCCGGAAGTGGCGATGGGATAGTTGTTCTTCTCCATGTCGTTGGTGTTGGCACGGCGGACGATGTAGACGGACTCCTTGCTGTTCAGCGAGTTGCTGCCGCGGAAATAGGTGGCGTAATCCGGATCCAGACCGTAGTTCAGCAAAGGGTCGGCAAGCAGGTCGGCCGCCGCTTGGGCGGCACGCTGCCACTTCTTTATGTCGTGGGAAGGATTGTGCAGGGGGCTGGCTGCGTAGAGCAGCACCCTGGTCTTGATGGCGAGGGCTGCGCCCTTCGTGAGGCGGCCTTCATATCCGGCATTCTCTTTCCAGGAAGTGGACAACTGGTCTTTCCAGTCGTCGATCTCCTTCACTATGTATTCCACGCACTCGTCGTAGGTGGAGCGGGGCACCATGGCGCCGCCGGCGGTCTCCTGGGTCTTCTCCACGATGGGCACGCCGCCATACATCTTGAGGAGCTCGGCATAGTAGTATGCACGGGCCACGTGGGCCTCGGCGATGTACCAGTTGAGCGATGCCAGGTCGCGAGCGTAGTTGACCGCATCGGTGGTGAGGTTGCGGTTCTTCTGCAGCAGGGCCACGCCCTTGCCGTCCGCAACGTAATCCAGGAAGAAGTTTGCCGCACGAATACCCTCATAGCAGTTGTTGTAGTAGGTCCAGAGGGGATTCACGCTGCTGTTCAGTATGCCCTTGTTGAAGTAGATGACGGTGTTGGATGCGGATGTCTGCTCCGCCTCGTCGGAGGCGGATGCGAACAGATTCCCGTCGATTACCGAGTAGCCGGAAATCATCGGGGTGTAGAAGGCATTCGCGAAGCTCCAGATGCTGCCGCGGTTGGTGGCGAGCGACTCTGAAGTGGCCTTTATGTCCAGCCCCGTATCGAGGAAGCCGTTGCAGGAGACGGCCGACAGGGCCGCAAGCGCAAGAAGAATGGTGATTCTGTTTTTCATCTTTCCGGGGGCTTAGAAGGTTAACGAAATGCCTGCGTTGAAGCTGCGGAGCTGGGGGTACAGCCCGGAGGCGTTCTCCGGGTCGATGTTGTACTGGCTCTGCAGCGGACTGAATGTCAGAAGGTTCTGCCCGTTGATGAAGCAGCGCATACCTTCTTTGAAAGTGTAGCCGAACTCCAGGTTGCGGAGTTTGATGAAGGATCCGTCCTTGAGCCACAGTGTGCTCAGGCGGTAGTTGTTCTGGTTGCCCTGGGTAGTCAGGCGCGGATAGGTCGCGTTGGCGCGGTTGTCTATACCCTCCATCGGGTAGTAGGCCCAGGCGCCCTTGGCTATCGCATAGGCGTTGCCGTTGTCGATGAACGCCACCGTCTGGTTCCAGTTGTCCAGCAGGTTGACCGACACGCCGGCCACTCCCTGGAAGAGAATCGCCGCGTCGAACTTGCGCCAGGCGAGCTTGCCTCCGAAACTGAAGTTCCATTCCGGAATCCAGCTGCGGCCGATGCGGGTGATGTCGTTCTGGTCGATGACGGTATTGCCGTCCAGGTCGCGGTATTTCACGTCTCCCGGCTGCACCGCGCCGAATGCGGGTGTGGGCAGGCCGGGCAACAACTTGCCGTCGTCGTCGAAATCCTGCACCTGATAGAATCCGTCCGCCACGAGGCCGATGAAGGTGCCGTAGGGCCTGCCGGTGGAGGCGCTGAAGGCGTTCGCCGGCGGCACTTCCGCCATGTTCACTATCGTGTTGGTGGCATAGGAGATGGAACCTCCGGCGCTGTAGCGCAGCTCACCGGCCTTGCCGGAATAATCTGCCGACAGCTCGAAGCCGCGGCTCAACATCTCTCCTATGTTGGAGAAGGAATACTGCTTGCCGTAGTAGCCCATGAGGGACTTGTCCAGGGTGAGGATGTCGGTGCGGTGGTCCAGGAAGGCATCCGCGGTGAGCTTGAGGCCGCCGAACAGGGTGGCATCCACGCCGATGTTGAGCTTGAGGCTCTTCTCCGGGCCGATGTCCTCGTTGGGAGTGAACATGGGCACCAGGCTGTTCTGCCACTCGGCCGAAGGCGAGCCCATGTAGAAGGCACCAATGTAGCTGTAGGTGTAGTAATCCTTGAAGAGGTAGCGGCCGTTGGAGTTGAAGTCGTTCAGGATGTTGGTGGCCTTCGATTCCGAGAAGCCGGTCAGGCCGGCGGATGCGCGCAGCTTGAGGAACTGCACCAGGCCGGAGCCCTTCAGGAAGTCTTCGTTGGAGAGTATCCAGGCGGCCGAAACGGCCGGATAGAAGTGCCAGCGGTGGCCGGGAGCGAAGGCGTCGTTGCCGAACTCCGAGAAGCCCAGCTCGGCAATGTAGCGCTTGGCATAGTCGTACTGCACCAGGCCGTTCAGGTTCAGTGTGTTGTACTTGAACGAGAAGTAGCCGTCGCCCTTATAGGCGGAGATGCCGTAGTTCAGGCGGGCGGTCAGGTGATGCTCGCCGAAGCTGCGGTCGTATCCCGCCGTCAGGCGGCCCTGTTTCCAGTCCTGCATGCCGGCGGAGCCGTATCCGCTGGCGGTGAGGGAGGTGGTCTCGTCGGTGGTCGTGGTGGCGCCGCCGTACCAGCGCGCATAGTTGCGCGTCTTGGCCCAGGTGCTCAGCGTGTAGCTGTAGAACGACACTGCCTGCTCCAGCCAGAGGCCTTCCGTCAACATATCCAGACGCTCCTTCACGGAAAGGTTGGTCTGCAGACTCCTTGCCTTCACCGAATACCAGCCGAGGCCGTTCACCGAGGCGTAGGGATTGTTGGGATAGACGCCAGTGCCGCTGTAGTGCGTGTGGGCGTCATCGTCGTACACTCCGTATATGTTGGAAGGATACTTGGCCAGGTTGGTGAACAGCGAGGACGTGCTGTAGTTCGGGCGGTGCAGGGTCTCGATGCGTCCGCCGATATCCATCTTCACCTCGAAGACCTTCAGCACGTTGAAGTCGAGGTTGGCCCTCACGTTGAAGCGCTGGTAACCGAGATTGCGGGTGCTGTCGGTATCCGCCGCGTTCAGCAGGCCCTTGTTGCCAAGGTAGTCGAGGTTGATGTTGTAGCGGGCGGCCTTGGATCCTCCGTTGAGCACTATGTCGGCGTCCATGAAGCTGCCGCTGCCCTTCAGGGCCTGGGCGTACCAGTCGGTATCGGTGCCGCTGCCGTCGCGGTAGGCATCCAGCTGCGCCTGACTGTAAACCGGCGACCAGACCATTCCCTTGTCGTTGGATACCGCCTGGTTGTAGAGATTGGCATAGTCGTACGAGCCCAGGGGCTTGTTCAGCAGGGCGGGGGTCTGCACTCCGTAACGCACCCGGGCGTTCACCTTGGCCTGCCCTTCGATTCCCCTCCTGGTCGTGATGCGGATGACGCCGTTGGCGCCTTTCTCGCCGTAGAACACGAGGGCTGCGGCATCCTTCAGCACCTCAACCGTCTCGATTTCGGCCGGTGAGATGGATGTGAGATAGTCTATGTTCACCTCGAAGCCGTCCACGAACAGTCGGGCCTGGTTCCATGTGCCGAGGCCGTAGCTGCCCATGCCGCGGATGAGATAGCTTGCAGTGTTGCTGCCGGGTTCCCCGGTGCCGTGGAGTACGGTCAGTCCGGTGAATGCTCCGGTGAAGGTGTTGGTGAGGTTGGTCTCCACGCGCTTGTAGAGGTCGTCGCCGGTGGCGGTGCTGACCGCGGCCGTGCCGTAATCCTGCGCGTAGGCGCCCAGTCCGGTGAGGAGGGCGGCCGCTGCTGAAATCATTCCGAAAAATCTTTTCATGGCTCGCCTCCTTTATTTAGTGTAACCGGGATTCTGTACGGTCGTGCCCTTGTTCACTTCCAGCTGAGGGAAGGGTTCAAGAAGCATCTCGTCGCTCCAATATGCATTGTAGACCACTGAATCCCACCAGGTCTCAATCCACTTGGCAGCGAAGGGCCAGGTGGCGGCTTCGTCGTTCTTGATATTGAACTGAAGCATACGCATAGGGCCGCCGCAGATGCCGTTGCCCACGTTGGGAAGTTTCCAGTGCTTGACGTCGAAGTAGCGGTGGTTCTCCTGGAAGAACTCG
>JAILIM010000104.1 GCA_024695285.1 Bacteroidales bacterium | reverse complement strand
AAGCCATGAAAGCCGGGGGTGCCTGAAGTCCGTGACCGAAAGGAGCGGCCTAGGGCAAAACTGGTAATTGGGGCTAAGTCGTAACAAGGTAGCCGTACCGGAAGGTGTGGCTGGAACACCTCCTTTTTGGAGCGCGATTCCACGACGCTAACGCTCGCGGTCTGTAAACAAGGCGTTCAAGGCGCGCTCGTATTTGTTCTTCCTTTATTATATAGTCTCTTAGCTCAGTTGGTTAGAGCGCCACACTGATAATGTGGAGGTCCGCGGTTCAACTCCGCGAGGGACTACTAGACCGATAAGGGGGTATAGCTCAGCTGGTAGAGCGCCTGCTTTGCAAGCAGGAAGTCAGGAGTTCGAATCTCCTTATCTCCACAAATCAGCCCGACGCAGATGCGACGGGCTTTTTTTGTGGAGATAAATCGCTGCGCGATTGATCTATCTTTTAGGGGCGCTGCCCCTAAAGTACCCCGCCGCCTTATGTCGCTTGCGTCTTTGCAGTTGCAAAGACCGCGACCGGCGGTTCGCCTTCCGGCTCATTGACGGGCCTCCGAAGTCTGTTCATTCTCCCGGCCTTAGTCCTTCGGACCGGGACCGGCGGTTTGACTGCCGGCTATTTTTATTTACAAAAACAGGCTTGTAGTGGCGAATCTTGTAAAAAAAGTGAGAAATAATGCCTGTTTTTTTACAAAATCAGGCATTTGAAAGGAGTTTATGTAAAAATGATTGTAAACGTTTAAAACCAAACTCAGTAATTCTCCGGATGTTCGTCCTGCCACTCGTTGATACCGTCGCGGATACGGTTGCGGAAGGAGAGTGTGTCGCGCACGTCGTCGTAGCCGCCGTCGGGCTTGGTAATCTTATAGCGGAGGAAGATCTGGCGGTCCTGGAGGCGGGTTTCGCCGTTGAAGGCGCCGCTGCCGGTGATCTTGCCGTCGTCGGAGCTCACGGTCACGCTCGCGCCGTTGAAAGTAAGAGTCATCTGGCCGGTGGAGCCGGCGACTTTGTTGCAGCTGACGCTGTTGGCGCCCGTGGTGGTGAATTCGTACTGGCGGGAGTCGGCCAGGCTGAGGCTTTCGTGGTTTTCGCCGGTCTTGGTGCCGGTCCAGTCGTAGGTCTTGGCAGTGCCGCTGCGGCTCCAGAAGCCGAAGAAGCGGTTCTCGCACTTCACCGCAATCACGGCGTAGTTCTTATTCTCCAAAACCTCGTCCGCGTCGGCTGAATCTATCTTGAACCCAATGGCATAAACAGGCTTATATGCGTCTGCGTCCAAAGCAAAAGCATCCGTCGCCGTAATCTTCACCGCTGCGGAGTGCTTACCCTTCTTGATTACAAGATTGTCCATCCCCTCGATCGTACGGTATGCTGCAGGGAGCGGCTTGAACGCGGTGATGCCGGCATCGGAAATGGCATTGCCCACATAGTCGCCGGACGCCAGATTCTTGTTCTTCATCCCGGCCACGGCCCCGGAGAGCAGGGCATCGTCCAGGCTGACGGTCACCTTCCTGTCCTTGTCGTTCTGCATCACGCCGCCAAGAGCCACCTGCCACTCGAAGGAGGCATCTTCGCCCAGCACGAACGAACGGAGGTCGTACTGGTAGGCGGCGAACACGGCGGTCTTGTCGAAGTCGCCCACATAATCGTCGTAGCAGGATGTCAGCAGCAACAGGCTGGCTGCAAAGTATAGCGTTTTCTTCATAATCATCATTTTTTATTTCCAGTTCTCCCAACCTTCGTTCTGCTCGATTCCCGGGCCTTTGCGCACCTCCATATAGGGGATGGGCATCCACAGGGATGGATATTTGCGTTGTTCGAGCAGTTCGGAACTGTAGTTCAGCACGGGCCCGTTGCGCGTGATCTTTATGCGGTGGATGGGCACGTTAATCTCGTCCACGCTCCTGGCCCAGCGGCGCACGTTGTGGAAGCGGTGGCCTTCGAAGCAGGTCTCCAGGCGCCATTCGTTCTTCACGAGCTTGTCGAACTGACGGAATCCGGCGAGGGCGCATTCATCCAGATACGGATCCGCAACGGCACCCACACCCTTGCTACCGTCCTCGAGGGGGCGCTTGCGGATGTAGGCGATAGCCTGCTTGGCGCTCATGCCGTAGGTTGTCTCGTCCAGCGGCCCCACCACCTGATTGGCGGCTTCGGCGAAGGCCAGCAGCATGTGGGTCCAGCGGAAGAAAAAGATGCAGTGCTGCGCGGTCTGCACTGTGTTGTCGTTCTTGTTCCAGCCCGTGAACACGAATTTCTTTATATAGTATCCGGTGGGGGATGTATTGACCAGCCCTGGTGCATCGTATCCTCCTTCGGTTGTGTCGAAGGTGTACATGATGTCGGAGGCGTTGGTGTTGCGCACCACCTGGCATCCGTTGTAGAACACGTCGGCGTAGAAACGCGGATCGCGGTTCGCGTAGGGATTGGAAGGATTGTAGGTGGAAAGCGGATGGTCGATGGGATAGCCGTTTGCCATCGGGAAGGCATCCACCAGTTCCTGGGTCACCCCGTAGTCGCCGTTGCCGTTGAACCCCTGGGGATAGAACGCGGTCTCATACGTGGAGTTCTGGGCAATCTGGGAGATGAAGTAGGCCTCAGGCGAGTTGGGGTCGTTCCAGAGGAAGGAGCTGTTGGGGTCGAAGCCACCGGGCACCGAGCCGTCCACGTTCAGTTTGAAGTCGATAGCGGCCTTGGCGGCCTTGGCGGCGGCGTCCCAGCGCTGGAGGTCTTCGTTAGGATTGAATGCCGGGGAGGCCCAGGTCAGCAGCACCATGGCCCTCAGGGCCAGGATGGTGGCGCCGTCCAGCCTTCTCCATCGCACTGCGCCAAGCACCGGAATCATCTCCGGATCCTTCAGGAAGTCTCGGTTCGCCAGAGGCAGATACTTGTAGGCCGAGTCGCAGTCGGCGAGGATCTGCTGCACGCAGTCGGCATAGGTCGCGCGGGTCACCTTGGAAAGGTCGGATTGTGCGAGGTCCACGGGCTCCGTGAAGAGGGGAACGCCGAGCATCTCTCCGGAAACTCCGCGCCCGCCGAAGAACTTCAGCAGGTCCCAGTAATAGAACGCCCGCAGGCCGAAGGCATCTCCCTGGAGGGCTTTCTGCAGTTTCGCGTTGGCGGAAGCATCCAGCATGTAGCGGGTGTTCTTGCCGATGTCATCCTGCAGGAAGAGGTTGCAGTAGTAGATGGCCTTGTAGTCGCGGTCGTAGACGGAAGAGAGGCCGTAGCTGCTCATCTGGGCGGAGCCCGTAGCCATCATGTACATGGACGAGGTCTTCGACCTCCAGGTCATGTTGTCCGACAGGCCGTCGCCTCCGAGCAGGTCGCTGGTGATGTAGTGGCCGGGGAGTTGGTCGTAGGCCTTCTCCACGTAACCGCGTATGATGGTGGGATAGTCGTCGTAGTTGGTCTCGTTGTAGCTGCCGTTGGGCAGGGGGTCGAGGAATCCTGCGCAGGAGGCTGCAAGGAAGCAGGCCGCCGCATATATCAATATGGTATCGAGTCTTTTCATCGCAGTCATCATTTAGAAGGTCAGTTTAACTCCCGCA
>JAILIM010000096.1 GCA_024695285.1 Bacteroidales bacterium | reverse complement strand
TACTCCGATCCGCAGGAGCGCATACGTTTCCGCTGGCCAGGTGACGACTATGTGGATTTCATCGGGATGGACTGCTACCACGGCAAGAACAACGTGGCCTTCGCTGCCAACCTGAAGGCCCTGGTGGCTGTTTCCGAGGCTAAGCGCAAGCCTTGCGGGGTTACGGAAGACGGCCTCGAATCTTTCACCCAGTCCGATTACTGGAGCCGCTTCCTGGTGAACCCCACTGAAGGCCGCCGTATATCGATGATAACGATGTGGCGTAACAAATACGTGGGCAATGACGAAGCCGACACCCATTATTTCAGCGTCTATCCCGGGCATCCTTCCGAAGCAGATTTCCGGAAGATGTACGCCCTCGACAGAGTACTTTTCAGCAAAGACCTCCCGGACATGTACACCATGCCGGCAGGATATGAAGTAAAATAAACACACCATATGACAAAAACCTTAATCAAAACCCTTGTGTTTGCCCTGGCGCTGCTGGCGGGAACGTTGGCATCTGGCCAGAACACTCGCGCGCTGCGGGGAAAGCTCACCGAAGACTCGGGAGAGCCCCTGCCCGGAGCGGCCGTGGTGATCAAGGGTACCACCCGCGGAGCGGTGGCCGGAGATGATGGCCGCTACACGCTGGACCTGCCTGCCGGGGAAGTTACCGTGGAGGCATCCTTCGTGGGCTACCTCTCCAAAACCTTCCGTGTGGGTGCATCGCAGGCCGTGCTCGACATCGTGCTGCAGCCGGACATCAACCTGATGGAAGAAGTGGTGGTGACGGCATTCGCCACCCAGAAGAAAGTGAACGTCACCGGAGCAATCAGCTCCGTTGGAGGCGGCGACCTGCTGGCTACGCCGGTATCCAACATCGCCAACGCCCTCATAGGCAACACCCCCGGCGTGGCGGGACTGCAGACCTCCGGTGAACCTGGCCGCAATGCGGCGGACATCTACATCCGCGGCGTCTCCACCTATGGCAACGCCACCCCGCTCATTATAATCGACGGAGTGGAGCAGGCCAGCGAGCAGGCCTTCCAGGAGTTCAACGCAATGGATGCCAACGAGATACAGAGCGTCAGCGTGCTGAAGGATGCATCTTCCACCGCGGTTTATGGTGTGCGCGGTGCGAACGGCGTCATCATCGTGACCACCAAGCGCGGATCCGCCGGCAAGCCGGTGATCAACTTCTCGGGCGGCTTCGGCCTCACCTCCCCGAACATGCTGCAGGAAGGCACTACGGCCTACGAATATGCCCTCTTCCGCAACGAGGCCATACGCAACGAGCAGCGCGGCTACGCCGGCAACGAGGGCCTCTCGGCCTATATCTACGACGACTACGATCTCTGGAAGTTCAAGAACAACAGGGACTTCACCCCGCAGGAGGTGGATGCCATGACCGGCCTGACGGCGGAGCAGAAGGAGCAGCTCAAGAACACTCCGGCCCTCTACTACGCCGACCACAACCTATACAAGGAGCAATTCAACAATGTGGCGCCCCAGTATCAGGCCAACATCAACGTGAGCGGCGGAACCGACAGGGTGAAGTACTTCGTCTCGTTCGGCTACTTCCGCCAGGAGGGTATCGGAAAGAGTGTTTCCTACTACGGTGCAAATACCGGGTCCCTCTTCAACCGCTACAACTTCCGCTCGAATTTCGACGTGACCATCACTCCCCGCACCACCCTCACGGTGAACACCGCAGGGCAGTTCGGCGAGACGACGGGCCCCGGAAACAGCGCCGATGCCTATGACATGGAGGCTCGCTACAAGATAATAATGCAGTACATCTACGACTGCAACCCCTTCATCAGCCCCGGCATAGTGGACGGGCATCTGATCAGCGGCTTCTCCGGCATCGAAGGCTCCATCCAGAATCCTCTGGCCGCCAAGACCAACAGCAACATCGGATTTCAGAACGCGCTGTATAACCTGCTGATGAGCGGCACAGCCACCATCTACAACAGCCTGCTGGACAATACCTTGCGCCTCACTCACCAGATGGACTGGCTGACCCCCGGCCTCAAGGCTCACGCCACGGTTTCCTATCAGGACAACTACAATCGTTATGTGAAATATACCCCCACCCTGCCCGCCTATTCCATACAGCGCAACGCCGACAATCCCCTCGAGTACGATTTCTTCGGCGGTTCGATGGGTGCGGGGTCTTTCGAGTCCTGGGGCTATTCCAACTGGAACAAGTTCTATGTGGATGCCGGTCTGGACTGGGCCGCGACCTACGGCAAGCACGAGCTGAGCGCCCTGCTGCTCGGCAAGGCA
>JAILIM010000042.1 GCA_024695285.1 Bacteroidales bacterium | reverse complement strand
TCCTTTCAGGCTTACAATGCCTTCATTTGCTGCTGGAGAGTTGCCGACTATGCCTGCGATGAACGCCATGCTGCCAAATGTGGCAGGATTGAAGGTAATGGTGGCGGTATCGCTGTTAATGCAGCTGGTAAGGGTGCAGCTAAGATTTGAACGGCCGATGATGCCGCCGGCCTTGAGTTCACCGTCGCAGGTGCTGGAGATGGCACCGTCGTTGATGCAAGTGGTCAGCGTAGATTCTCCGGATTCAGCGATGATGCCGCCGATAGCCATGGCGCAAGTTCCCTCGGCCGTGGCCATGATGTTACCGGCGTTGGAGCAATCGCTCAGGTTGGAGCCAGCCGTTTTGTCGTAGGGAAGGATGCCCGCGATGTACTGCGTCTTGAGGTTCTTGGAGATCACGTTGCCTTTGTTCTGGACGTAACTCATCGTCACTGCAGCATCCGCCCAGCCAACGATTCCGCCAAGGGAACCTGCCGCTATGGGAGCTTCTGCATTGTTGACGACGTCGCCGAGATTGGCGCAGTCGGAGAGGCTCGCAGCACCTGCGACGACGCCCACGAGGCCGCCGACGCGGGTCTTGCTGGTCGAAGTGGCGGCAACGCTCACCGGCACGAAGCTGGTCACGTACTCAAGCGATGAACCTTCTGCGAGGCGGGTCACCAGACCGGCATAGCGCCATCCGGACTCGGATGTGTCTTCTGTATTGTTCTGCTCAATGCGGCTGACTCCGTCGTAGCTGCTGCCGTCAACGCTTCCGAAAGTGATCTCCTTCATCGTGCCGGTGAGGGTGTTGATGAAGCAGGCGTTGGAGGTGCGGCTCACGTTCATGTTGTAGAGCTTGTGTCCCTGACCGTCGAACGTTCCCTTGAAGTCCTTGGGCACCCAGGGTTCGTTCTCCATGTCGATGTCGGCGCCAATGAGCACGTTCTCTTCCGTGTCGCCCGCCACGCGGTTGGCGTTCCAGTCGAAGAGCTCTGCCATGGTCATAATCACGGTCTGGGTGGGAAGGTTGTCAAGGGAACCGGGGTCGAGGCCCTTGCAGCGGGTAAAGGTCACTGCGCTGGAGGCCTGTTTGAAGCCGGTGGAAGGCCCCTTCTTGACGGAAATGGAGAAATTGCCCGCCTGGGTCGTGCCGGGAAGCACTGCCACATAGTAGGTTCCAGCAGGGAACATGCCTGCTGCATGGGTCAGCGTTATGCTTCCTGAAGGCTTGAGGTTCTCGACCTTCGTGCCGTCGTCATTCACCTTGGCCTCGCCGGCAAGGGCGTCGCCGCTGATGGTGATCTCACGGACGTTATTGGCCGTGAAGCTGATCTTCAGCAGGCCGCAGACCTGTTTGAATGCAAGGGCACTGCCTTTGGTGCCGGAAGCCACGGCCACGAGCGCCTTGGGATCGACGCAGGCGCCCTCCGGTATGGTCTGCTCGGCAGGAATGTTCACATTAAGCTTCTTCTCGCTGTCCATGTCCATACCGGCATCGGCGGGATAAACGGCACCAAGAGTGCCTGAGACGTCGGTGATTTCACCTTCGAACACGACGGTGGCGCCGGTGTTGCTGCCGGACTTTACGGTGAACACATTCCTGGAGACTCCGTCGAACACTGCGATATCGTCGGTGTCCTGCCATTGGATCTTGTTTGTCTCGGAAGCGAAATCAAGGGTCACCTTGGTGATGTCCTCACCGGTGGCGGAGAATGAAGCGTAGACCTTCTCTCCGGAAGGAGCTACCTGGGGTTCAGCGATTTCCTTGTTACAGGACACTGCCGTCATGGTTGCAAGGGCGGCAAAGATAAAAAGTCTTGTCTTTTTCATAATGCCTCCTTTTACCATGTAAGGTCAGTAAAGTTACCGTCGAATTCCTCGATCGAGGACTCGGCGTCGGCGGGGCTGGCGGCCAGTGCAAGCAGATACACGGCGTCCAATTCCGCAATGTCGGGTTTAACGTAAAACAGTTGCATATCTCAAGAGTTATTAGTTTCCTAATAACTAATATACAACCGAGCGGGCAAAAACACCCAGTCCGCTACTTAATCTTTGAATTGTAGCGAGTGGCGACCTTGCCGTGGGCGATGTTGAGGAGTTTCTTCGCAATCATCTTGCGGCGGATGGGGGCGACGAGGTCGGTGAAAAGGACGCCGTCCAGGTGGGACATCTCGTGCTGTATCATGCGGCAGCCGAATTTGTCGAAGACCTCCGTGCGCTCCTGGAACTCCTCGTCGTAGTAGCGCACCTTCATACTGACCGGACGGCGGACGTTGCAATAGACTCCGGGCACGCTGAGGCAGCCTTCCTCATACTCGCACTGTTCCTGGCTCTCCTCGAGCACCACCGGATTGATCATCGTGCGCTTGAAGCCCTTGAGATAGGGATAGACTTCCTCCATCTCGTCGCCGTCCACAATCAGCACCCGCAGGCTCACGCCGATCTGGGGCGCGGCGAGCCCGCAGCCCTCGGAACGCTTGAGCGTGTCCTTGAGGTCGGCAATGAGGGCGGTCAGTTCTTCCTTCTTGCTCAGGTCGGCTTCGGCGGCCCTTTCACGGAGCACCTCGGAGCCATAGAGGTAAATCGGCTGTATCATTTCTTCTTGTCCAAATAAGCTTGCAGTATGATCGCCGCGCTGATCTTGTCCACGGAATTCTTGTCGCGGCGTTCGCTCTTCTTCATCCCTCCGTCAATCATAGCCTTATGGGCGAGCACGGAGGTGAAACGCTCGTCCTCGAGAGCCATCGGCACATCCGGAAAAGCCTTCTGGAGACGCTTCAGGAAGGCGTCCACGTCGGGAGCCGCCGAAGCCGGCCTGCCGTCAAGGTTCAGGGGATAACCCACGACGAACTTGCAGATAGTCTCGGTGCGAGCGTAATTTTGAAGATAATCTATTATCTTTGCAGATGGCACAGTCTCCAGTGGGGATGCGAAGATGCCGAGCGGGTCGCTTTGAGCCAGTCCCACACGCGCACTGCCGTAATCAATTCCGAGGATTCTGTCCATAGTTTGCAAAATTAAAACTTTTTATGGGGAAAAACAATCTGAACAAAGTATATCGGATCAGCGTGGTGGAGGATGAGAGCCACAAAATGGTCCGTTCCTACCGTTTCAGCCGCCTGGGCTTCATCCTGACGGTGGTGACCGTGTTCGTGGTCGTGCTCGGCGGCCTGTATGCCTTGATAGCGCTGACGCCGCTCCGCACCACCATTCCAGGCTATCCGGATGCACATTTCCGCAGGGTGGCAGTGGAAAATGCCATAAAGATAGACTCGCTGGAAAGCGCGCTGACACGCTGGAAGCTGTATTCCGAGAACCTCTCCCGCGTGCTGTCCGGAGACACCACTATCAACATCGACAGCCTGCTGCAGGCAAAGGAAGCCGCCGATTCGTTAGCAAGATGAAAAAGAGAAGGATAGCCATTCTTGGGTCCACGGGATCCATAGGCACACAGACCCTCGACGTGGTGCGCCAGCACCGCGACCTCTTCGAGGTTGAGATGATTTCAGCGGGCAACAATGCCGAACTTCTTGCCGCACAGGCCCGGGAATTCGATGTCAACAACGTCGTCATCTGCAACGAGGCCCGCTACGAAGCCCTTTCCGAAGCGCTGAAAGACAGCGACTCCAAGGTCTGGACCGGCGTGGACAGCCTCTGCTCGCTGGTCAGGGGCGACGGCGTGGACATCGTGGTCGGCGCCATGGTGGGCTTCAGCGGCCTGCGCCCCACCCTCGCCGCACTTGAGGCCGGCAAGATAGTGGCCCTCGCCAACAAGGAGACGCTCGTAGCCGCCGGAGCGCTTGTCACCAAAACCATGCGTGACCACAATGCGGTCATACTGCCAGTCGATTCCGAGCACTCAGCCATATTCCAATGCCTGCTCGGCGCCCAGGGCAACACCATTGAAAAGATCCACCTGACAGCATCGGGAGGCCCTTTCCGCACCTGGGACCGCACCCGTATCGCCGCCGCAAAAGCCAGCGATGCGCTTAAGCACCCCAACTGGGACATGGGAGCAAAGGTCACAATAGACTCCGCCACCATGATGAACAAGGGATTCGAAGTCATCGAGGCCCGCTGGCTCTTCGACGTGGCACCGAAAGACATCAACGTGGTGGTGCACCCGGAATCCATCATCCATTCCATGGTGGAATTCACCGACGGCGCCGTCATTGCGCAGCTCGGCTGCCCGGATATGCGTGAGCCCATAGGCTTCGCGCTCTCCTTCCCCGCCCGCATCACCGTCGGCAACCGCAAGCTCGACTTCGCACAGCTCGGCAGCCTCACCTTCGAAGCTCCTGACCTGTCCCGCTTCCCCAACCTCAGGCTCGCCTTCGAGGCTATTGAAAGGGGCGGGAATGCCCCCTGCGCCCTGAATGCGGCCAACGAAGTTGCAGTCGCGGCCTACCTCAAAGGACAAATCGGAATCTACGATATATCACGTATCAACGAAAAATGTCTTGCTGGCTTGAATTTTGCTGCAAACCCTACGCTCGACGACATTTTCGAGACAAACGCAGAAGTAGCAAAGATAGCCGATGGTTGCATTAGTTAAAACCCTTCAGGTCATACTCGCCCTTTCCCTGCTCATAATCGTGCATGAGCTGGGGCATTTCCTGTGGGCCCGCATCTTCGGAATCAAGGTGGACAAATTCTACCTGTTCTTCGACGCGGGCGGGAAAGCCCTCGCCAGATGGCACTGGGGCGGCACCGAATTCGGCATCGGCTGGATTCCCTTCGGAGGCTACTGCAAGATAGCCGGAATGATCGACGAGTCCATGGACCTCGAGCAGATGAAGAAAGAGCCGCAGGAATGGGAATTCCGCAGCAAGCCAGCCTGGAAGCGGCTCTTCGTCATGGCCGGAGGCGTGGTGAACAATTTCATCTTCGCCGTGCTGGTGTACATAATCATCGCAGGCATCTGGGGCGAGGCCTACATCAGCAACGAAAACGCACAGATAGCGCCTAACGAACTGGCCCAGGAAATGGGATTCAAGCTGGGCGACCACATCATCAGCTTCGACGGCTACGAGCCGCAGAACTTCGGCATGCTGCAGGCAGACCTGGCACGGCGTGACGTACGCTCGGCCAAGATACTGCGAGGCACCGATACCCTCGACCTCTATATCGACCAGGCCTACATAGGCGAAGTGCTCAACAGCGCCGGAATGTTCGACCTGGCGGTGCCCTTCGTGGTGGACTCCATGCGTTTCGACTCCGGCAACGCCTCCTGCGGGCTGGTGTCCGGCGACCGCGTGACCGCTTTCAACGGCAGGGAGATTTCCTTCATCCAGGACGCCAGGGGCGTGCTTGCCGACTACAAGGGCAGCACCGTCACCGCCACCGTCCTGCGCGGGTCCGAGACCTTCGAGGTACCGGTGCAGGTCGATTCCCTCGGGCAGATCGGGGTGTACCTGCGCCTGCCGCAAATTGAGCGCCGCCAATACACGGTGCTGGAGGCAATTCCCGCCGGCATACGCCTGACCGGGGAGACGATGGGCGGCTATGTCCGTGACCTCGGGCTGCTGTTCCGTCCATCGACCGGGGCCTACAAGTCGGTGGGCAGTTTCATCGCAATCGGACAGGTGTTCCCGTCCGTCTGGGACTGGTTCCGTTTCCTCAACATCCTGGCCCTGCTTTCCGTGATGCTCGGCATCATGAACCTGCTGCCCATTCCCGCCCTGGACGGCGGCCACATACTGATCACGCTGTTTGAAATGTTCACAGGGCGCAAGCCCTCCGACCGTTTCCTCGTGGTCACGCAGATGATAGGAATGGTGCTCCTGCTTGCCCTTATGGTGCTGGCATTCGGCAACGACATCGGAAGATTAATACATTGACAGATATGAAAAAGGTACTTTTGGCGATGATGGCCCTTATGGCCCTCGCTTCCTGCAAAAACACCAAAGCGCTGCTCCCCAACGTGAGCGGAAAGGCCGGCGAAATCATCGTGGTCATCGAGAAGGCCGACTGGGAAGGCAACCTCGGCACCAAAGTTCGCGACCTGCTGGCCTGCGACTGCCCCTACCTGGCACAGAAGGAGCCCCTCTACTCCCTCGTGAACGTGCCCCCGGGAGGTTTCGGCGACCTGTTCAAGGTCCACCGCAACATCGTGTATTTTGCCATCAACCCGCAGGTGGACAGCTGCTCCGTGCGCTACCGCCAGGACGTGTGGGCCGCGCCGCAGTGCCTCGTGCAGATCAACGCGCCTGATTCCGAGCGCGCCGCACAGCTGGTGGCCGACAACGGCAAGACCATCGTCAGCTTCATCGAGCAGGCCGAGCGCGACCGCGTGATACGCAATTCCATACGCTACGAGGAGCGCGAAATAGCACCCAAGGTGGCTGAGGTCTTCGGCGGTTCGCCCCACTTCCCCATGGGTTACAAGCTCAAGAAAATCACCTCCGATTTCGGCTGGATCGCCGACGAGAAGCAGTACACCATGCAGGGTATCCTGATCTACAAGTACCCGTCCACTGGCGCCGCCGACGAGCTCACCCTCGCCAAGATAATCTCCCGCCGCAACGAGCACCTCAAGCAGAACGTGCCCGGAATGTTCGAGAACACCTGGATGACCACCGGCACATATATGCCGCCGCAGCTGGAGTTCATACGCTACCGCGGACGCGATTTCGCCCAGGTGCGCGGCCTCTGGGAAGTGGAGAACGACTACATGGGCGGCCCCTTCGTTTCACATTCCTTCTATTCCAAGGACGGCAAGGACATAATAGTGGCTGAGGCCTTCGTCTATGCACCGAAGTACGATAAACGCCAGTACCTCCGCCAGGTAGAATCCATCCTCTACTCCTGGGAGTGGGCGAAGTAGTGTAGGTCAGAATGATACGCCGAGGGAGAGCAGGGCGACGTTGCGGATACGGTCGGAAAGGTACTGGGGCTCGGCGAGAAGCATGGTGAAAGTGTCGGACAGCCTGACGTAAGGCGCTACCTTATCCGAAATCATACGGGTGTAGGTAAACGACAGCCCGGCGCTTGCTCCGGGGGCGGTGTCGTATTCAAACTGGCGGAACAAATAGTTGTCGAAACTCTTGAGGGCAGTGCCGGAAGTGGAGGCATAGGTGCCGTCATCCTTGGGCGTGCCGAAACCGTAGCGGAAACCCAGCGTCCCGCCTATTGAGAACACCGATTTGCCGCTGATGATGTTGCGGTCGGCAAACAGTTCGGCTCCGAGGCTGATCAGGTCAGTGTTCCTGTAGTAGGGATAAAGGACCGTGGCCTGGAAACGGCTGCGGCCGCTAAGGGTCGCCCCGGCGCTGAAAGCAGGCAGATAGCCGTCTGCTTCCTTATGGAACACGTATGAGAGAGCGGCCGAAGCCATATGCCGAACAGAAATGTCGTTCTGGCCGAAATATACTATCTCAATATTGTAGCCCGGTTTTGCATCGTACATAAAAAGATTCTCGGCGTTGTCCAGAAACTCATAATCCAATTTCAGGGAAGCTTTGTGGATATCTGCCCCGGAACGGGTCTGGAAAGCGGCTTTATAGGCGGCGCGCAAACCGGAGAACTCAAAGTATGTGGCAGAACTGGACGACTTCTTGCCGTAGTAGCCCTGGCGGTACAGGACCTCCAGGTCATTGCTCCACGCCCCGGTCAGAGCCTGCAGCGACAGCCCGAAGAAATCATTCTTCATCGGCCGGTTCTCGCTGCCGACAGGGACGTAGTTCAAATCTCCGGCAAGTTCGGACATAGTGCCGAAGAAGCCTCCCTTGTCGTTGTAGATGAAATACTGCTTGTCGGTTGTGCCGTAGATGCCGCCGCGAACGGTCTCCATCGTGTTGCGGTACACCAGGGCGGCGCCGAGCAACTGCTTGTCGCCGGGCATGAAACTGAAGCCCGCCTTCAGGCTGAGATCCATCCACACGTTCGAGAAACGCGGGTCCTTTATCTTCGTCTGGTCGGCGGAAGTGTAATCAACCTCGGCGCCTAGAGCCCATTTGTCTCCCAACTTATAGGACATAGCCCCGAGCAGGGAATAATCCTCGCGGTTCTTGCGTCCGACGGTTGCTTCGTCGCTTTCAAGGAAATTGACCGGATTGTAGTCAGGGTCCATCAGCACCTGTGCGCCCATATTCCGCCCGGAGAAGTACGACCAATTCAGGCGGCCGTGGAAGCTTATCCTGTCGGAAACGCTGATATACGACTCAGTTGATGCTCCGGCCTTGTAGCTGTCATGGGATTCAGTCAGGGAATGCAGGCCGCCGTTATCCTTGCGGAAATCCACTTCCGCCATGGATATGTGCCCGTTGAAGGCCGAAATGGCAGCCGGATTGGACAGGGACAGGTAGGAATCTATGCCCGTACTGAAATGGAAATCACGGCACACCGCCGCTTCCTGACCCCATACCGCAAAGGGCAGGATCAGAAGACAGAGTGTTAACGGTAAACGACGGATTCTCATACAATAGGCTATTTCTTCAACGATGCTGTCATCCTGATGTGAAAGTCCTTTCCGGAATCGTTGGTCTGGAGATAGATAATATGGGCACCGGCGGCAATGGAGGCTTCGGCGTCGATGCCCGAAGGATCGGTGGAGCCGCCCAGGTCCTGGGTGCCGCCGGCATAGTTGTAGACCAGCTTGCCTTCGTTCTCGGGCAGGGCCTCGGTGGCTTCCTTGTCGACGTTCCTGTAGATAGAGTAGCCATTTTTGTTCGTCAAGGCGATGTATCCGGTGTTGATGCTGGCAGGGAAACGGAAGTGGCTGGTCTCGACTGCCGCGGCGGTGAACACTTCAAGCGCGCCTATGATGTCGGACTGGGGGAATTTGACCGCCCAGCCGATATCGTTCGTGCCTGCGGTAAGGTCGAACTTCTCCGTGTCCTTGCATAAATGTTCAAGCTCTTTTCTGGGCATTTTGCCCATATAGAAAGCCGGAGATGTGTTGGAAATCACCCATGCATTACCTTTGTTGATTTGATAGCCGGAAAGATAATGGCTGGTCGGGATAATATCAGACACAGCGTACTTTGGATTGGTGAATGCAGTGATTTCGCTGTTGGACATCCAGTAGTAGTCAGCATTTGCCAGATTGACGGATGCCTTGACGGTTTGGGTGTGGTCGATTGCACCGAACACTGCCACTACTATCTGGGAGAAAGCCGGAATGGTTACAGGCGTCTTGAAATACCATGCAGCACCGCCGGCAGGAACCCAGCCCGCATTTTCATAAATCAATTGATTATCGGCGTAGTATTTGTTCGACGCCTGGCCGTTATAGGGGTTCAGGTTGCCGAACACCAGGTCGGAAGCATCGGCTTCAAATTCCGAATTGTTGTAGATGATGAAATAAATGTCATCGAAATATCCTCCGGAATTGTCGTCCTTGGTACAGCCACCGTTATAGAGTTCCTTGAGGATAAGCTGCTGAGACACCACCTTGGAAAGGTCGAGTTTGAGCGACTCTGCAGGAGTCTCCGACACGAGAATTGCCGGATTGGAGCCGTTATAGACTATGCGCTTCCCGTCTTCGACAGACTTGCAGGTAGCGGATGCTACATAGCTGCCGGGAGTCACGGTGAACCTGACAACACCTGCGGAATTGGAGACTTCGTAGAAAGTAGTCACTCCGCCGGCGTCGGTAAGAGTAACGGGAATACCTTCGGCTGGAAACGGTGCGTTGTCGGACATAAGCTGAACAGTGATTTCAACCAACACGACATTCGGTTTGCAGCCGGCAATCAAAGCGATTGTCAGAAGGTACACGAACAGACAAACTAACCTTTTTGATTTCACTGCTTTAATGATTAAAATTTAAATCTGACCGTGAGGCCGTAGTAGAACCTGGGAATATAATTCGTCAGGGATACGTAGGTGTTTGTCCTTGTGCTCTTGACCTGTCCGAGGTTATTGAAATAATTGTTGGCGTAGAACGACACGGAGGCAAGGTCCCCTATTTCCTTGGTCACGCTGAAATTGGCGCTGAAATAAGGAGAAATATAGTCCTTGTTGAAATAGTAGAGGTAATTGGAAGTGACGACCAGCTTGCAGAGGTCCTGGTAGAGGTCCAGGTCGTTGGTCTTGGCCCATTTTATCTTTTCAAGGAAAGGCACCGGCTCCGGGTTGTCGTAGGAGACGTAATAATCCGGGAACAGGACCGTGTAGGTTTCATCGTCATAAATCGAGGCGTTCCCATCGAACGAAAGGAAGTCGCTGCGGTTGTCGATAGCATAGGAACGCTTGCCGTCCGGCCTCTCGCTTATGGCGCGGGAGTAATTCAACAGGCTGGTCTCCAGCTTCATCGTGATGATCATCCTCACCTTGGGAATGTGGGTGGTCAAGGTTATGTTGTTCTTGACGCTCCTTGTCTCCTTGCCGTTGGCAATGGCGTCGCCGCTTAAGAAGTAGCCGACATACTTGTAGGGCTGGCCGTCCTTGCCGACGGTGGCGGAAGGGTAAAAGGCCTCTGTATCAGTCGTATATCCGCGGTAGGAATAGAAGTTACCATCCAGCCTAATGGTGGTGTGGATAGGACTTATCTCCTTGAACACCAGCACCCATTCCAGGCCGAAACGGTCCATGGGACTCTTCCGGTTGGCTTCGAAGGTCTTGCTGATGAACTGGTTCCTGAGGGTGTAGTTCGCCTGTATGGCAGGCTGGGCGCCCGTGCGGTCGGAAACGGTCACGAGGCCGGTGGCGGGGTCCAGCGTGTATAACCTGTCGCCTGCTGGAATAGGGAGACCCTGCACGTCGGCGACCGAGGTGTAGTTGTAGCTGAAGCGCTCGTAGTCAGTGGCCAGCATGTAGGCATCGATGGTCCTGTTGTAGAAAGCCACCAGCGATATCTTGTTGCCCGCAAGGTCGGTGTCGATTCCGAATTCGGCCTGGTGGTTCTTCTGCCAGCGGAGTGCCGCATTGTACTCTATCGTCCTGGGCTGGACGTAATAGGCACGGTAGACAGTGTTGTCGGACGAGGCCGTGGATACGAAGGTGTTCACGTCCATGTAGGTCGGCACCGGGTAGAGGATAGAGAACGACGGCTGCTTCACCGCCACGCCCCAGCTGCCCCTGAATGACAGTTCACGCATCAGGTTGTTGCGGCGCAGTTTGGGATCCAGCACCGTGTACTTGACGTTGAAGCGGGGCGAGAGGCTGGAAGTGGTCCCGTAGGCGGAACCGGGCACGGAGGTGATGTCTTCACGCAGGCCGGCGATCAGGTTTATACGTCCCTGCCCCACCGGAATCATCAGGTTATCTTCCAGGTAGGCGCCTATATTGTTCATGGCGGGGTTGTCGCAGTAGCGGTACTCACGGAAGGTCGGAGCGGTCGGGAAATCTTCCGAATACATGCCCACGCCGAGGTTGTGGTCGTAGCTCCAGTCGCCTCCGAGTTTCACCTTGTTGCTCACCTTGCCGAAATTGTGGGCCCAGTTGGCCTTGAGCGTGAGTTTTGCGGTCACGGGGCGGTCATCGATGGCCATGACGTTGTACCAGCTGCCGGGGGGCACCAGCACCGCATTGTTGGCACCGCCTTCCTTGTAGGGCTCGGACATGTAGTAGCCCCTTTCGAGGGCGTGCAGTTCGGTCATGGCCACGCTTTCGTGGTAGAGCTTGTTCTCGCGGGAGAACTTGTCGGCCATGGAAGCGGAGGCGGTGAATTCGAGATTTGTGATCCAGTCGAGGCTGAGCAGCCAGCTGGCCGTGAGGTTGGCCCTGAGGGCGTTGTCGCGCTGCTTGAGGTAGGCTTCCGACATCTTGTCGGGGTCTGCGGAGTTGTCCAGGCCGCCGAGGTTGCCGGTGACGCCGGCGGAGAGCCGCAGGGGTTTGGACTGGAAGAGGCCGGAGGATATGGTGTTGCTGTAGGTCAGGGACAGCTGACGGCGCAGGTAGGAAGTGTATGGGGACATCTGTTCGGAGATCGAACGGGTGTATTCCATGCTGGCATTCAGCACACCGAGGGAATTGCCGGTGCCGGTGTGGCCGAGGCCGAAGCCCTTGCTGACGGAAATCTGCTTGGTGCGCGGGCTGGTGGACATCGTAACCGCCCAGGGGGTCTTGCCTTTCTTCGTGTTGATTTTCACCACGCCGGAGGTCATGTCGCCGTATTCCACTGAAGGCACGCCGGTGATTACTTCAACCGATTCGACGTTGGCGGATGCTATGTTGTTGGTGGCGGCGCCTTTGATGCCCTTGGTCGCATAATCGACGTAGCTGGCGTTGTTGGAGATACGCACGCCGTCCACTTCGACGGCAGTTCCGAAGGATGGGTTGTCGCCCTCGCCGGTGCTGGCGCGCAGGTTGAACTGCTGCTCGGAAGTCAGTGCGCCGGAGCTCGTCGCCCCGCCGGGAAGCAGGCTGGAGATGTCGGAGACATTCATCATCTGCATGTGCTCGAGGGCGGCCTTGTCGATGCTGCGGGAGGTCGTGGCGGAGCTTTCGTTCTCCTTGGCCGTGACGACCGCCTTCTCGAGTGCCAGGTTGTCCTGGTCCATCCGTATCTTCAGGTTGTCGATGTTCTTGTTGATCACAATCTCCAGTGAGTAAGTCACATAGCCCAGGCAGGCGGCGGTCAGGACGGACTTGGGGACCTTAACGTTGGGGATGGAGAAGCGGCCTTGTGCATCGGCGACGGCCCACTGTTCGGACGCCTCAAGCACCACGGTTGCGAACTCCACGGGCTCGCCTGTCGCCTTGTCGGTGACGGTGCCCTTGACGGTGTAGGTCTGGGCGAAGACAGGCACTGACAGCAGCAGGCAGGCAAGGACTGCGATATGTTTGAAGACGGACGACACTTATATTGTTTTACTTTGCAAGGTAAGCATTTTTTCAAAAAAGTGTGCTATATTTACGGATATGAAACGGATTATTTTTTCTCTTATCTTGATTTCAGCCGTCAGTACGGCCGCTTTTGCCGACGAAGGCATGTGGATGACCGACAGGGTAGACAAGCGTACCCGCGAGCTCTGCGACTGCGTCGTGGCCATCGATTTCATGGGCACGGGAAGCCTGGTTTCCCCTGAGGGGCTGGTGATTACGAACCACCACGTAGCTTATGGAGACGTGTTTGCCCTCAGCGACAAGGAGCACAATTTTCTCGAGGACGGCTTCTGGGCCCGGACCCGGGAGGAGGAAATCCCGATCAAGGGCCGCAGCGTGCAGTTCCTACGTGGCACGATAGACGTGACGGCCGAAGTGCAGGAACTTTTCGACAGCGGACAGATCAAGCCCGGCTTTATGATGATGCGCAAGCTCGGCGGCATCTTGGAGAAGCGCTACAAGGACAAGACTGGCTATGAGGCGATACTGAGTTCAGCCTGGCGCGGAGACAAGTACTATATTTCTCTGTATCAAGAATATAAAGACATACGCCTGGTGGGCGCCCCGCCCTCGCGCATCGGAGCTTTCGGCGGCGATGTCGACAACTGGGAGTGGCCTCAGCACAAGGGGGATTTCGCGCTGCTGCGCATCTACACGGCCCCGGACGGCTCATGCGCGCCGTACTCTCCGGAGAATGTGCCCCTTCGGGCCGAAAAGTACCTGAAACTGTCGAAGAATGGCTATCGGGAGGGAACAAAGACCACCATCATAGGCTTCCCGGGGAGCACTGACCGCTATGCTTCCTCCGCGAAGATCGACTACCTGACAAGCGTGCAGCTTCCCATCCAGACCCGCATACGCGGCGCCCAGATGGACATCATCTCCAAGTGGATGGACCGCGACCCGGAAATCCGGCTCAAGTACTCCAACCACTTTTTCGGCCTCTCGAATGCCCAGGAGCTGTATTTGGGCGAGCTTCAGTGCTACAAGCGCTTCGACGCCTCAGGACACAAGCGGCAGGTCGAGGAAGAGCTGGCGGCCTGGCTGGATGCCGACCCGGCACGCCGGCAGAAGTGGGGCGACCCGGCGGGTGAGCTCCGCGACCGCTATTCCAAGGTGGCTGAGGCGTATGCCGACTACCACTATTTCCGGGAGTGCATAATACGAGGCACACAGCTTGAGCCGGTCGCTTCCCGGACCGCCATGCTCGCCGCCCGCTACTCCGACGACAAGGTCCCCGGCATACGCAGGGCCTCACAGCGCAACTACGACCAGACCGACCTGCGGGTGGAGCGCGAGCTCTTCCGCTACAGTCTGGAGACTTTCTATGATCACGTCTCCGATGTGATGCTCGGCCCCTGGCAGACTGAGGTCAAGGCAAAGTTCGGCAAGGACTACGACGCCATGTGCGCCTTCCTTTGGGACGGCAGCTGGATAAGCAATCCCGAGCAGATTGCAGCCTACCTGGATCCTGCCGCTGATATGAAAGAGTTTTTGGACGCCCATGCCGACGATCCTCTGGTGCGCTTCTTCGAGGACGTGCGGGTAGTCAAGTACAACAACGTGCTCAAGGACCTCCAGGGCACTCCGGACATCAGCGCGCTGGCGAAAGACTACACCCACGCGCTCCATGCCATGCAGGAGGCCGGCAAGGTCAAGCCCTACCCCGACGCCAACTCCACTATGCGCGTCAATTACGGCAAGGTGTGCAAGCTCAGCCCGCGCGACGCCGTCCACTGCGACTACTACAGCACCGTGGCCGGCCTGCTGGAGAAGCACGATCCGGATTCCTACGATTTCTGCCTCCCGGCTGCCCTGCAAAGCGCCCTCAAGGCCGCCCCTCCCAAGATGAAGATTAACTTCATCACCAACAATGACAGCACCGGCGGCAACTCCGGCTCCCCCGTCCTCAACAGCCGCGGCGAGATCATCGGCCTGCTCTTCGACGGCAACAAGGAGTCCCTGGCCTCGGAAGTGCTGTTCACTCCGGACTACAACCGCAGCGTCAACGTGGATATACGCTACGTGGTGTGGATACTCAAGGAGTTTGCACATTTCGACAGGATTGTCGCCGAATTAGGAGTATAAAAATTTGCAGGACCAAAAAAGATTCGTATCTTTGCAGTCTCTAACACGGTGCGATTAGTTCAGTTGGTAGAGCACCAGATTGTGGTTCTGGGTGTCGTGGGTTCGAGCCCCACATCGCACCCCAAAGGCCTCCCGAAAGGGAGGCTTTTTTGGTGCGATGTGGGGCTAAGCCCCTACAATCCCCCGCTGCTGCGCAGCTGCCCCCAGGGGCATGGGGGAAGTTTTCCCCCACGCGGCTTCTCCGCTCCCCCTTCTATCTCCGGCATCAAGTAAGATACAGCTTAGTCGCTTCGCTCCGAAACGGGTGCGATGTGGGCGGCGCCCGTACTGGTCCATTGCTGGGACCAGCACCTACGAAAACCCCCGCTATTCGCCCGTACCCTGCAATTCTCTGGACCAGTACCCACACTGGCCGGCTCTCCTCCGGCTAAAACGGAAGCATCCCCTGGCCAAACGGGAATAATAATGGCTTTTCCATTCCCAAATCGTCACTTTTTCTGCCAAGCGGGAATGAATTCGCCGTTTTTGTTCCCAAATGATAAATACGTGTAACGGACAGATTTCGAGGCGAAAGTTGTCCGTTTTTGCTTTGGCAGTGCCTGAGGTGCGGGGTGTTGTTTTTTTCTTAATTAATAGGTATATTTACGGACAATTTTAACTGGAAATGAACAAACTATTTGCGGCTATTGGATTGACTGTCTTGATTTCAGGATGCATAGGGATTACTACCGAGAAAGTTCCGGCCGAATCCATCACTGTGTCGATACAACCTGCGTCTGCTTCCGGGCAATATATTGCAGGAAGCAGCTCAAGCGTTCCTTATCTGGAAAATCACTGGCCTTCAGGCGGTTATGCTTTCTACACCTTCATCTGCCAAAATGGCGAACTCTATTATTCCGGTGTGCAAAACACGAAAGAGAAGTCCATTTCAGGGAGTGCGGTCATGGGCACGGTTACCGTGGAAGTGCCCGTTCGCGAAGGCATCGACCTGACCGCCCCTTACAGCGTGCTCCTCGCCGACAGGAGCTGCGAGGTCGACATATCCGATGAAGGAGTGTTTATAAATGCCGACCTTAAGCGTGGCCTTTCCCACATATCCGCATATTACGTTTCTTCCGGCATCAACAATGAGCTTTCGCCCGCTACGGCAGCTTTCTTGACGGCAACTGAATGTGTGTGGCTGACGAACCTGACGGGAAAACCGGTCAGTTTTAAGCACAAGGGGTTCAAGGCATCCAACAAATGGTATTATGTGAAAGCGTCTCTTCGCGCCAACTATGAAAAGGGTGTTTCCGTGTCTCCATATACTTCATCAGACGGTGATGAACAGTCTTCCGACGCCCAGACCGTATTAGCAGGAGAACGCGGGTTTGTTTTGAGCCAGTTCATCCCCAACGGGAAAAAGATGAACAATGCCTCCATCGTTTTGGAAATAGACGGCAAGGATTATTCTTCGCCGCCGTTTTCATCTTCGGCTGAGTATTCCTGCGGGGAACTCTACTTTTATGCCCTTGCCTGGGACGGCAAGAGTCTGACTTGGTTAACTGATTAGCATAGAGATAGTTTATGAGATACTTAGGTATTGGAAAGCATGCCGGACGCCTGGCCGCAGTGCTTTTTGTCGTTTTGGCTGTTGCCTGCAAACAGAAAATGGACTTTGGTCCGGAAATCACACCGGGGCCGTCCATCCCGGGTGAGGTGACATTGAAGGACCTTACGGACGAAGAGGAATTCGGCATCAAGGTGCTGTCTCTTGATGAGAACGGCGACATGGACGTGACCTCGACAGACGCTGAAGCCATAAAGGTTGGGGACTACCTTTGCTCAGGCTCCACAGAAATTGCACCTTACGGTTACCTGGTACGGGTTACGGATGTTCAGATCGTTGAAACCAAGGGATTCTTCGACGACATGTACGACTATCTCATCAGTCTGAAGACAACCATCGCCAATATCAATGAAGTTATAAAGAACATCGATTTCGAAAAGCGGTGGGAAGTGCCTTTCGACGACATTGAAATAGACGAGGTCACCGACCCCGAGGGCAATTCCATTTCTTTCACCAAGGAAGGCAAGAAATGGACAATCGTGGACCACGATTTTGATATCGGACCTTTTACCGTAACGCCCAAAGTCTATGTAGAGCCCAAGAACCTTGCCTTCTTCTTCGCCATTACTGACGGAGAATTCGACAAGGTCGGCATGGAGGCGGACTGGGACATAAATGCATCCACCAAAATCAAGGTATCCACAAAACAATCCTGCTCAAAAACCATTTCTTTATATCATATTTTCCTGCAACCCATAGACATCCAGATTGGTCCCGTCCCGGTTGTGTTCACTCCCCTGTTTCAGGTTTACCTGAAAGTGGACGCTTCCGGTTCTGCGCAACTCTCGATGATGGCGTTCAACAACACCTACCAGATGCATTACGGCGGCTATTGCGACTTCCAGGACAACACCAGACTCAAATGCACTCCGGGTCACGAAAAAGTATTCGAATGCAAGGTTATTGACGAGCTTAACAACGACTACGTCAACGATTCCCAGGCCAGTTCAGCGTCGGCAGGAATTGTTTCCACCGCCAGTGTCGCTCCGGCCTTTGCGTTGGATTCTTTCTCCCTGCACGGCGATGTTTCCGCTTCCCTTGGGGTTTCCTGGTCGGCCGGCCTTTATGGATGCAACTACATCAAAAGGGTGGATTATTTTTCTAAAAAGCTCGATTTCCTTGCCGACATGCTGTCCGTTGACATCTGGGCGGAAGTAAAAGCCACCATAGGCGCCAACTATGGACTTAACAACGTGTGGACAAACCTGGCGATGCCTAATGACGACTGCACGTTCAAGGTGGATTTCGGCGTCTACGCCCAGTTTTTCGCAAGGGTCTGGAGTCCGTTACGGCAGAAGTTCATTGGATTCGAGCCTCAATTCAAGATCTTTTCGTTCCCGATAGTGAAAGAAAAGGACCTGGTCACCCTGTTCTACTCCGACTACACAAACCTGGACATCACCCCGTATTCAAGTTCCGCCAAGCTTTCCGTGACCAAGCATCGTCCCCTGTTCGGATATACTTTGTTTCCGGAAGAAGAATACGGCTTCTGCATCCACAAAGAGAATTCTCCTCTGTTCAGTGACGATTACATAAACGTCAGGCAGAAACCGGATGGTCCGAGACAGGCGCTCAACCACTTCGACCTGAATGCGGATCTCTCATACAACAGGCTGGAGCGAAAAACCACTTACTATTTGTATCCGTACAGCAGGGTCGTCCATCTCGGGTATCCCTATTATGTCTACAGACCAGGGAAACGGTTTGTGTTTTCAGAAGATGGGGTTCTGTCGTTCAAGAACCTTGACAATGTTCCCGGTGAAGACCTTTAATTGATTCCGCCATGAAAAAAATCGGTTTATTATTTGAGATTGTCGCGGCGGGATTACTGCTTTCTCTTACCGGCTGCGAAGAAGAGAACGTACCCAACACCCTGACCTCCCAGACTATCTATGCTGATATAGAAGAGGATGGACTGACCAAAGTCTCCCTTGAGCAGGACGGTTCCGGCAGGGACCTTGTCGCCAAATGGCAGAATGATGACAAAATAAGCGTTTTCCTCCTGGGAAACGAGTATTGCGACGTAGGAGACGTCACTTTGAAGAGCATAAACTCCGGGGGCAAGGGATGTGTGTTTTCCTACGACATACCTGAGTCTTTCAGCCGCCCGGTTGAGGGATATCGCCTGCTATGCTTCACCAGCAACAACAGGCCTGTCCTGCAGGACGTTAATGAGTTGACGTTCATACCGGAGCACAACGCTTCCTGGTCCTCTAATCCACTCAGGAGTTCCACCAAGGGCAAGAAGTCCAAGGATCTGGTCCTAATGCTAAACGCATCCATCACAAGGGCTCCCTTGAGCCAATACCGGGCCCCAGTGATGTTCAACGGATTTGTCTCGAGAGAGAGTGAAGATGTTTCATTCTCCCATTATTTCACATATGAACTGCTGCATGTGAATAATGTCACGGACAGCCCCATCACATTCTCCCTTCTCGGATTTGTAGGCACGCTCTGGTTCAGGGAACGTGGAAGCATATGCCTGGATGACGGCCGTTTTGCCATTTACTCAGACGCCACAAAAGAGCCGGTGAAAGAAAGCTCTGTCATCACGATACCGGCCCATTCTTCAGATATTATCGTATCGTCGTATATCCCTAACGGACAGATGATCACCGATGCCCAACTGGTGGCACGCGTCAACGGCAACGAGATATCATCCACCAATAAACTGAGCTCAACGGCAAGGCTCCAGAAAGGACATGCCTACCATATGTATATCAGTTGGGACGGCAAGGACCTGAGTTTTGACGGCAAGTATTCCGTGCAGGTCAGTCCTGTCGACATCGATTTCGGGGCGATACCTGTCGGCAGCCGGGATATTCAGACCGTTAATGTGACCAATACAGGACGGGAGCCTCTGCTGGTAAGCAACATCCAGATTGAAGGAGATGCCAGCGAGTTTTCAGTGGCCGAATGGAGTTGGAAAGGGCAGAAACTGGCTGCAGGCAGTGCAAAAACCGTCAATATTGCTTTTAAACCCACCAAGAACGGAAAGGCAACCGCACGTCTGATTTTCACCACTGAGGCCGGAGTAAAAACCGTCAATCTCACGGGACATGGCGGGCAGCCCGACACCCCGGTCATGAGTGTCGACCCCGACCGCGCACTGGATTTCGGCAGCCTTGTTGTCGGCAAGCATCTCAAGAAAACCATAACGATAAGCAATGTCGGCACAGGAAAACTAAATGTGACAAGCATTTCCTTACGCTCCGGCAAGGATGGATTCAAACTCGCACCGTGGATATGGAAGGGCAAGCCAATCGAACCGGATAATTCTTCCACGATTGATGTCATCTTCGAGCCTTCTGCCAACGGCAAAGTTGAAGATGCACTCACAATTAGTTCAAACGCCGGAGAATGCGTCATCACTCTGAATGGCACAGGTTTGAATGAAGGGAAACCTGTTCTGGCCGTTGAACCTGCCACATTGAAACTCGATTTCGGTGAGGTGGTCATCGGATCAGACAACAGGCAGACGATAACCATTACCAACAAGGGTACGGGGGATCTGTTCATCAGCGAGATTTCCCTGGCCGTAGGTTCAAAGAACGGATTCCAGAGGGCCAGATGGGATTGGGAAGGAGAGACAATAGCTCCCGGACAATCGCAGGAAATCGGCATCCGTTTCTATCCTTCAGAAGAGGGCTCTTTCTCCGACAAACTTAATATTGTGTCCAACGCCGGCAATAAAGTAGTGGCATTGACCGGAAAGGGGGTAAAGGAAGGCACACCTGAACTGCAGGTATCTCCCGCAACGTTATCATTCGACGATGTGGTCGTAGGTGAAAATGCCTCCGACTTCATATCTATCAGCAATGTCGGATCAAAGCCGATGACTGTCTCTTCCATAACGCTGGAGAACTCCAACCTGGGCTTCAGCATCGCTTCATGGACTTGGAAAGGCAGCAAACTATCCCCCGGCGCTACGAAAAGGATACAGCTTGATTTCTCGCCAAAACAGGTCGGGAACGTGTCCACAAAACTGACCATTGTCTCAGACGGTGGACGAGCCAGCGTTGCGATAAGCGGATTCGGACTCAGCGCAGACAAGCCCGCGATAGGCGTGAGCCCGGAATCCCTGGATTTCGGTGAAATCACTATCGGGGAACGTGCCACACGCACCGTTACCATCAAGAATGTCGGCAAGGCAGACCTGCTGATGTCCTCGATCAAACTGAGCGAAGGAGCCTATTTCTCTTTCGAATGGAGTTGGAAGGGACAAACGCTTGCGCCTGGCAAATCCGCTGATATTCAGGTATCATTCAGTCCCAAAGCAGCCAAGGAGTATTCCGACTGGCTTAACCTGGCAGGCAAGAATGCAGATCCACGACTGGTGGTAGTCAAGGGTACAGGTGTAGACAAAGGCAAACCTGACATAGAGGTCTCGCCGACAAGCCTGGCGTTCGGCAATGTCAGCATCGGCGAGTCTTCGTCCAAGACCTTCTCGATTAAGAACACAGGGTCGGCCAACCTGATCGTAACCAAGATTGAGATTGGTTCAGGTACTGGTCAATACACCGTCAGTCCCGCAAGCATGACCGTGAATCCCGGTGCGTCCAAGACCGTAACCGTCACCTTCAAGCCGACATCTACCGGAAGCAAACCCGGAACGGTTGCTATCACTGCCGACGACATTCCTTCCACCAAGGCCGTCATCCTCTCCGGTACCGGCGTACTGGCCGCAGCACCCATCATGACGCTCTCGCCATTGAACATTCTGGCATTCGGCAATGTCAACATAGGCTCACGCAAGGATATGGTCGTCACCGTCAAGAACACCGGCTATGCAGATCTCGTCGTTTCTTCGGCCATGCTTGCCAACCGGACAGCCTTCCTCATCGGCGCCTCCGAATGGCAGGGCAAG
>JAILIM010000032.1 GCA_024695285.1 Bacteroidales bacterium | reverse complement strand
ATCTTGTCCTGCATGATGTAGCGGTTCTGCTTGATATTGTTCTCCTTGTAGAGCTCGTTGCCCAGCGTGACGATGTTCTTGCGGGTCACGTTGGCGTTGGCGTCGAACTTGGAGCCCGTCGCGGCGTTGGAGGCCTTGATGTAGTCCTTGATGAAGTCGCGCTTCTTGCGAAGGTCGAGATCCGCGTCGAATTTGTCAATATAGGCGTGCGCAACCTTCTTGTTCACGGACATCAGGGATTCCTCGACCTGGCGGCGGATCTCGCGGCTGGTAATCCCCTCATAGACATACAGGTTGTTAATGATGGAGACGACGATCGAATCGTCACAGTATTCTCCTGCAGTTTTGTAAGCCTCGTGGATACCACGGGCCAGTTTGGCTTTGTCGAACTCTTCAAAAGAGCCGTTGGTTTTACGTACGTCCATATTGCTTTTGTTGATTATTCTGCGGTCAGCACTACTAGGCGTTCCCTTCGGAGGGGCGCTCGAAGTACAAATTTAGTCTATCTCGGGAGTAAAAGCCCGGGAACTAATCTGTTTTTTTCAACAGAGTTATTAACAAGTGCAACCTGCGCGCAGGAGAGCGGGGTCAGGCCGTGGTGAGCCGCGTTTTCATCCAGCGGCCGCGGCCGATGCGGACGGCAAAGACGAGCCCCTTGACGCAGAGCTCGGTGGCCATGGCGAACCAATAGCCGACCAGGCCGTAGCGCGGGATGAGGAAGAGCGCGAGGCCGAGGCGTATCACCCACATGCTCAGCAAGTTGATCAGCGACGGGACCAGGGTGTCTCCCGCTCCGATGCAGCAGCCGTAGGCCACGATGCTCACGCCGTAGAGCAGCTCCGCCCAGGCCTCGATGCGAAGGCACCTCACGCCCAGCGCGATCACTTCCGGATCCTGGCTCAGCAGGCCCATGATCTGCGGCGCGAAGAGCCACATCAGGACGGCCAGGAAGGTCATCATCGAAGCGCCCGTGCCGATGGTGATCCAGGCGAAACGCTTCGCCATGTCGGGCCGTTTCGCACCCAGGCTCTGCCCCACAAGCGTGGTGGCGGAATCCTCCAGGCCGTAGCCCGGCAGATAGCAGAAGCCCTCGGCGATGATGGCGAAGGAATTGGCGGCGATGGCGATGGTGCCGAGCGGCGCCACGAGCACGGTCGCGGCGATGTAGGCGCCACGCGAGATGAGGTTCTGGACCCACAGCGGCCAGCTGATGCCGAAGGCCTGCCGGGAGACCTGCCGGCGCTCCGGTTCGGTCGGGCGCAGGTATTCGTCCTGGCGGAGCTCCGGACAGCGTCGCGAGGCATACCAGAGCCCGAACACGCCGGCGACGGCGGTGGCAAGCCCCGTACCCAGGGCCGCTCCCTTCACGCCCATGCCGAGCAGGAAGATAAACAGATAATTGAAGACGACATCCAGTCCGCACATCGCGACGCTGAGGATGCCCGGCACCTTCGCGTTGCCGCTCGCGATGAGCGTGGCCTCGCAATAGACGGCGAGCTGGAACATCGGCAGGAAAAGCGCGTAAACCAGGAAGTAAGCCGACGCGTCGGCAAGGATTTCCGGGGTGCCGCCGAGCCAGTGCGGGAGGGCCCTGTGGATGGACACGGCCAGCAGCGTGAGCAGCACGCAGACGCCCATGGAGGCGAGCACGCCGTGGCGGAAAATGCGCTTCGCGCCGACGAAATCCTTCGCCCCGCAGCGGTGTGCGATCTGCACGCTGAAGCCGGAAGAGGTGGCGTAGCAAAAGCTTCCGAAGATCCAGGTGGTGCTGCTGACCAGGCCGATGGCGGCCGCCTGACTGGAGCCGAGCCGGCCCACCATCGCCGCGTCGATATAGCTCATCAGGCACATCGCCAGCTGGGCCATGATGGACGGCCAGGCAAGCAGGAGGGTGAGCTTGAACTGCTCACCCCCGCTCATCGGCTCGCCTCCGCGAAGCCGTGCCAGTAAGTCGTCTTTGCTGCTGCCCATAGCCCCTCCGGACTTGATCGGGGAATCTACTCAGCCCGGCTGAGCGTCATGTACGGATCCCCTTCGGAAGTCGTCAGGACCAGCGAGTCAACTTCCAGTTTCTCAATGGTATAGACCAGCGTCACCTTGCCGTCGGGGCTCTCCGGGTCCGCGGCCGTCAGGATCAGGCTGTCGCCGTCCAGCGACCAGTCCTGCAGGTTCAGGTCCGCCAGGCCCACGGCCCGGGCGGAACCGTCCTCGGCCAGCACGAGGCCCACTTCCGTCGGGCCCGTGCAGTCGCGCCAGATACCCGGCAGGAGCCGGTAGGCGGACGGCGAGGTGATGTCGAGCCGCACGGCGCGGAGCGTCTCCCCGTCGGGCAGCGTCTCATAGGCGACCCGCACCTCGTCGCCGGACAGCACGCCCGGCACCAGCATCGGATCCGTGCCCAGGGTGCTCACGGTGACGGAGTCGCCTTCCGGCCTCCGGACGGTAACGGAATGGATGGTGGCATCGACAACGCAGCCCTCCACGGTCGGGAAGGAGCTCTGACGGCAGCCGGCAGACAGGAGGACGCCGACGGCCAGAACGGCAAGGATTTTCCGGATCATAGTGCACAGTTTTGGAACGTACAAAGATAAGAAGTTTTTGGCAATCCCAAGAAAAATCACTACCTTTAAGGTTTGGATTGAAATAACTAATTATTGTTGATATGAAGAAAATCGATGTCGTGCTCGGGCTCCAGTGGGGCGACGAGGGAAAAGGTAAGGTGGTCGATGTCCTGACCCCTGGTTACAAAGTAATTGCCCGCTTCCAGGGCGGTCCCAACGCAGGCCACTCCCTGGTGTTCGACGGCGACCACTTTGTGCTCCACACCGTTCCTTCCGGCATTTTCCGCAAAGACTCCGTCAACGTCATCGGCAACGGTGTCGTCATCGACCCGGTGATCCTGATGGATGAGATCCGCGCCATTGAGCAGAAGGCCGGCGACATCACCGCCAAGCTGCTCATCTCCAAGCGCGCCCACCTGATCCTCCCGACGCACCGCATGCTCGACGCCGCCTCCGAGGCCGCCAAGGGCAAGGGCAAGATCGGCTCCACCCTGAAGGGCATC
>JAILIM010000008.1 GCA_024695285.1 Bacteroidales bacterium | reverse complement strand
GCCGAGGCGGAACAGGCCGTCGGTTCTGGCCTTGATGGCAGCCACTATCTGGTCAGCAATGGCATAGGACGCGGGGCGGGATTCAGGATAGACCTTTGTCCATATTTTCTCATAAGTGTGCAGGATACCGGCGGGAAGGCCCTTTTCAATCAGGCCTCCCTCATAGGGTAAAGTGAAGTGTTTTTGCATATGACCAAACTATTTCAATATTTCGTAAACTTCTGAAGGATCAGAGGTTGTGCTGAGGCGCCCGAGTACTTCGGGGTCATCCAGGGCGCCAGCCACCTTGGCGAGCAGCGTCAGGTGCTCGTCGCCGACACCGGCCAGTCCGACCAGCAGGTGCGCCTTCTCCCCGTCAAAGTCCACCCCTTCGGGATACTGGAGCACGACTATGCCGGAACGGCGAACATGCGCCTTCCCCACGGTCGTACCGTGAGGGATGGCCAGCCCTTCGCCCATATAAGTCGAAGCCACTTTTTCCCTGTCAAGCATCGCGTCTATGTAGTCCGCGTCCACGCAGCCCGCCACCTGCAGCAGCACGCCGGCGCGCCTTATGGCCGCTTCCTTGCTTTCCGGGGCCAGGCCGGTGAGTATGTTCTCCATGCGAAGCAGTGGCGACGGGGCCGGCTCTGCCGGGGTTTCAGCCGGCACTTCCGCAGACGCTTCGGCCGGCAGCGTGCCTCTCTTGCATGCCTCCAGAAGTTCGTCCAGCGCTGGATCAGAAAGGAAATTGGTTATTCCAAGCACCTCCTTTCCCGACAGGCGCGCCCTGCTTTCAAGCTCCTTCTGGCAGACCACCAGAGAAGCGTCGGCAGGGATTTCACCCACAGCACAGTTCGTACACTTGATGTCCGGCAGTCCGGCCTTCATCAGGCGCGCCTTGAACCGCGTCGCACCCAGGGCACTGGAGCCCATGCCCGCGTCGCAGGCAAACACTATCTTGGAGATGGCACCCGCAGCTGCGGCAATGCCGGAAGCTATGCCGGATGATGCCGGAGACGGCACTGGCGCGTTCTCGCTCTCCCCTTGGAAATCGGGGCGCGACTTGACCATGGGCCAGGCCAGCAGGAACGACACGACAGTCGCAATCAGCACGCCTAATATGCCCAGCAGCGTCTTGCCCTTCGCCGACATCAGGATGATGGATATCAGGGACCCCGGGGATGCAGGGGCCACGAGACCGAAGTCCACGAGCGTGAAGAAACTCAGTGCGCACACGTTGCCGGCGATTACTGCAAGCAGCAGGATGGGGCGCGCAAGCACATACGGGAAATAGATTTCATGGATACCACCGAACAGCTGAATGACCACGGCGCCGGGGGCCGACTGCTTGGTGTTACCCTTGCCGAAAGCCCAGCAGGCCAGCAGGATACCGAGGCCGGGACCGGGATTAGGATCCACAAGGAAGAGCATCGACTGCCCCATCTCCGCAGCCTGCTGTATGCCGAGGGGCGTCATTATGCCGTGGTTGACGGCATTGTTGAGGAACAGCACCTTGGCAGGGTCCACCAGCAGTGCCAGGAGCGGATTCATCTTGTGCGCGAGCATCCAGTTCACGCCAGAGGAAAGCCCGTTCGTGATCCAGGAAACGGCATGCCCTATGAGCAGATAGCCGGCAATTGCGAGAAGCATGGCGATGATGCCGAGGGAGAAGTTGTCCACGAGCATCTCGAAGCCGGCGCCTATCTTGCCTTCGACCAACTTGTCGAACTTCTTCACGCACCAGCCCGCTATCGGGCCCATTATCATGGCCCCCAGGAACATGGGTGTGTCGGTGCCTATGATCACGCCCATTGCTGCTACTGCACCGGCGACGCCTCCCCTATAGCCGCCAACGTTCTTTCCCGCGGTGAAGGCGATCAGCATCGGGAGCATGTACTTCAGCATCGGAGCCACCATCTTGGCCACATTCTCGTTGGGCCACCAGCCTCCGGGGATGAAAATCGCAGTTATAAGCCCCCATGCGATGAACGCGCCGATGTTCGGCATCACCATCGCGCTCAGGGAGCGCCCGAATTTCTGAATCTTCTCTTTCATATGAAATGTAAAGATAAGATTTTTTTCGTTCCCTTGCGAATGGGAAACGGGAAAAGTGTTATTCCACTTGCGACAAAAGTGTTTCGACCCCGTTTTTGGACAACTGGAGGTCGAGCAAACGGCCGTCTTCCGCCTGCAAAGTGCAGGTGCGGAGCTGCTGGTTCACCCGGTAAACTTTACGGATGTTCACGATTGTGCTGCGGTCCACCCGGACGAATTCATCCTCCGGCAGGCGCTGCTCAATGGAGTGCAGGCTCTCCAGGACAAGGTCCTCGCCACCGAAGGTCAGAATCTTCGAATAATTGCCGTCTGCCTTGAAACAGGCAACCTGGCCTGCTGCCACGAAAATCTTTCCGCCAACCGACCTGAAGCTCAGCTTGTCCGTCTCTTCTCCTCTTGCGGCAGCAATCGTGCGGGCACGGTCCGAGACTTTTGCTATAGCATGGGCAAGGTCTTCCCTGCCGACCGGTTTAAGAAGATAATCCACGGCGGAGAGTTTAATGGCGCTCATTAAGTAATTGCGGTCCGAGTAAGCCGTAGTGAAGATTATATATGGAAGGTCTATGGTAGTTCTCAGTTCTTCAAGCAGCTGGATGGAATCCCGTCCCTGGAGCTGGATATCAAGGAAAAGCAAGTCAGGGCGATGGCGGAGGATACTGTCGCGGGCCGACTCATAGCTGTCACAGGCGTCTGCTACATCAAGCACGTCGCGATAATCCTCAAGCTTTGCCAGAAGCGACAGCCTCGGCAACCGTTCGTCTTCAACTACTATTGTCTTGAGTTTCTTCATATTGCATCAGAATTGATAATCAAGAGGAACCCAGGTTTCGAAGCAGGTTCCCGACGGCCTTCCGTCCTCATCGGTCAGGTCCGTGACCTTCTGAACGATCTTGTGTTTATTTGTCCTGTTGTACAGATCTATCTGCTGCCCGAGTATGCCCAGGCCCTGCCCGGTCGAGTATCCACTCGAACGCGCCGCTTCGGCACGCCCAACCCCGTCATCCTTTACGGAAACCAGCACCCCGTCAACGCTGTCACGCACCTGGCGGGTAACCTTCACGTCAACGTTACCGACACCTGCCTTGGACGCGATTCCGTGTTTCACCGCGTTCTGGCAATATGTATGGAGGAGCATTGTCGGCAGCATGGTCTTTGTGTCCACATCCGAAGCCACCGTTATGTTGTACTGAAGCCGATCGCCGAAGCGCAGCCGCTCCAGGTCCAGATACGCGCGCACATAATCCACCTCATCTGCCACAGGACGCGACGGGCTGTCGATATTGGAAAGCGTCTGGTTCGTGAAATCCGAATAAAGCTTCAGGTAATAGCTGGCCTCGTCCGCCGATTTGTTCATCACGAAGTACTCTATAGCAGAGAGCACATTGGCGTGGAAATGCGGGATTGCCTTAAGGCGCACGGCCTGCAGCTGAAGTTCCATCTGCCTTTTCTCCCGTTCCAGTTCCGCCATCTTCTTCCGTGCGCGTCGCTGCTCAACCCTGCGTGCGGCCCGCCAGCTGGCAAACGACAGCAACACGGCTGCAATCACCCAGGCCCACCAGCGCTGCCACCAGGGCCGAGGAGACTCAACGACTGTCGGCTGCTGGTTGTCGGAGAGTACGTCTTCCGGCCTGAATGATGTCATTTCCTCAATTCCAGCCAGCCAGACTGTGCCGTCTTCGTCTTCAGCCATCGCACCCTGAAGCGGCTCAATAGACGTGAACCCATTGCCGGCATCGAACCAGTGGATGTCGGAAGCCCGGCCCCGGTCGTCAATGCGCGCAACCAGCAGCCCGTCAATGGCAGCCACGACCAGATACCCTTTCGGTGAAACATGCACGGAGCGTATTTCGTGCCCAGAAAGGAACGGCTGGACCTCGTCCATTGCCCTCTCTTCGCCGTCACGGATCACGGACAGGGCATCGCCAAGTGCATAACATACAAGACCGTTTCCATCGCTTGAAAGAGCCGTGATGACAAGGGACGTCGGCGTGCTTTTCACCTTGCGGGCCACCGTTTTGCCCTGCCCGTAACCGGTAATGCAATACAGGCCCGGATTGCCGCTCACCCAGAGTCTCCCCTGCCCGTCTTCCGCCACGCACCAAGGGCGCACGATTTCAGCGGTCAGCGTATCGAGCTGACGGCTTGCAGGGTCATAGGAAAACAGCGTCCTGCCGGTGCCGATAATCAGCCTGTCCGAAGCGCGCGCCACAAAACGGTACCTGTCGTGCGGCAGCCCCAGCCAGCGTACGCCGGAACCCTGGACACAGGCCACGTCTCCGTTGCCGGCCATAAAGACCTTATCCCCAATCGTGGCTGCCCCGGGAGCGTAAAAGTTCCCGTCAAGGGCGCTGATTTCCTGCCCGTCAACGAGCACGCTGCCGTTGAGCGTACCGCATACGAGATGCCCGTCACACACGGCCACTGCCCGTACTATGTCGTTCTTGTCCAGCAGCCTGTGGTTCACGAAATCGCAGTGGAAGAAACAATATGCACCCTGATACGTGGCAGCCCACAGCCTGTTCCATTTATCTATGAACACGCCCTTAATCAGGTTGAAACCGGACGCCAGCTGCCGGATGGCAACAGGGGCGCTCTCGTCATAGAGCCATATTGTGTGGGAGTCCGCTATATACAGGTCCCCGTGCCGGTCGCAGCGCACAGAGAGTCCATAGTCCGGGGAATCAAAACGGCAGGCCTCAGCCAGGGAAAGTGTATCATCCTGAACACGATAGATGCCGTCAGCAGCCAGGGCGAACAGCTTGTCTCCGCTGCGGCAAAGTGAGAACACATCATCTTTCCCGCTTAGGATGCGCTCCCGGCCATCCTGTAAGCGATAGAGGCCATGAGGGGTTGGCACATATAATCCGGTCTGGTCAAGGAACAGTTTCCGGTCTGGCGTCATTTCATCGAACAGCGGGGACGTCTGCAACTCACTGAAGCTCCCTGCCTCCAGCCGGCACAGCACCCGGTTCTGCTCCTGCCTGTCTTCCAGCAGTATGTAGCCCGGAGGCAGGTCTGTAGAGTTGAGATTGTTGAGCAGCAACTGCCCCTGTGGATCAATCTGCGACATCCTGGCTTCTTTATCCTCAACGCTCCACCGCCTGACAAAGCCCAATGCGCACACCTGCCCGTCTACTTCCTGAAACGCCACTATGTTCTCCCGCTTCCCTTTCAGGAACGGTGTCATCTTAACTCCGTCATAGCGCACGAATCCGGACAGCGTGCCGACATAGATGCACCCTCGCGAATCCTGCCACACAGTCTCAGTTTGCATCTGCGGCAGGGCGTCCAAAGTCGTGAACCGCCGGCAGCTGAGGCTGCTTTCAACGGACCCAGCGGCCGCCGTCTGGCAAAGGGCGGCGAAACACAGCACCAGGCATATCAGTTTCAACTTTCTCATCATCCGCAAATTTAGGCATTTTACGCCGTTCCGCCAGCGCCCTGCGCCTTGCTGCATAATCTTTTATCCGTTTATCCGGGAAAGTGCCCCGTTCGTCATCCACGGCCCCCACTTCATAAAAAAGCCATGTTCATATTCCTCTCAAATGCCCGAATATCCATAATTTTATACGGAATAACACCGCACGACAATGGAAACAAAACAAAAAACAGTTTATGAAGCACCCCGGACAGGGGCGGTATTTGTTCAGTTTGAAAACCTGCTTCTGGAGGGTTCAAACCTACAAGGAGCCATTCACAACTATGTTTACGAAGAAAACGCTTGGGAGGACGAAATATGGTAAAGAAGTTATACATAGTCGGCGCTGTGCTATTTGCATCTGTTGCCTGCAATAAGATTGAACAACCCATAGAGAAGCCAATGGATTCTCCTAAGGAATGGACGGTAAGCATCCAGGCCACTAAAGGGGATGACCTGACCAAGGCATTGTCCGAGAGCGGCACAACCATCAGCGCATGCTGGGAAATTGGCGACGTTGTCTATATTGTTTCTGCGAACGGAAATAAAGAGTTTGGAACCATGACGGCGCAAAGTGGCGGGACGTCAACCACACTGACCGGCACAATCACAAAAACGATGACGGTCGGGACCTCCTATATACTAAGATACCTGCAAAAAGGCCAGGACTATCTCTACCTGGTTTCCCAACAAGGAACCCTGTCAGATATCGCCAAAAACCATGACATGGCCGAAGCGACCGTTACCGTGAAGAGCATTGATGGGAATAATGTTACTTTTGAAGAAACCATCGCCCATTTCGAAAGCAAAATCAGCATAACCAAGTTCACTTTCGACAAGACGGTTTCCTGGGTTGGCATTTACTCTTCCAATTTGATGACCTATGTCCGTCCGGGCTATAGCTACAACTACAGTTGTATCAGCATAGAGCCGAAAACAAACTTCCAGACTGCTTATGTGGCCATGTCGACTCTGGCAAACAAGAAAAGTGTTTTCATGTTCCTGGCAAAAGGCGAGGATGGTCTCTACTACATGGCGGCAAAGAATGTTCAACTGGAAAACGGCAAGAATTACATAACCAATGTGACACTCCATGAAATGCCGGCATATGTAGACCTGGGGATAGTGAGAGGAGGGCACCATGTCTGCTGGGCCACCAAGAATCTCGGGGCAAGCAGTCCAGGCCAGTTTGGAAACTACTATGCATGGGCAGAGACTACTTCTAAGAGCACTTATTCATGGGACAACTATGCATATGGCTCTTATTCCTGGGTGACCAAGTATAACGACCGCAGCGATCAAGGGACTGTTGATGGCAAGTTATATCTGGATCCGGAAGATGACGCGGCTACTGCCAGCCTGGGTTCCGGATGGAGAATGCCCAGTATAGAGGATTTTAATGACCTCCTGAACAGTTCCAATACAGAGGTGATGTATGTTTTTGCTGATCAAAGGTGGGGGTATCTGTTCCACAGTATAATCGAAGGTTATACCGGCAAATTCTTTTTCCTCCCGCGAACAAATGGGTATTATAAAGACGATGCTATAACCAACAATGGCTCAAACAGAGGCTATTACTGGTCCAACAACGTTGAACATACCTCCTGGACGTCAGCCTCATTTGCAAACACCCTGCAGTTCACAGGCACTTCCGCGCCGGAAACATCAATGATGCAAAGGGCATATGGACTGGTAATCCGTCCAATCTACGAACAGTAACCCGATCAGGTAATTGATTATGGAAACGAAACTCAAAATTCACTATGTGTCCCCCGTGGTCAAAACGCTGATAATCCGGCAGGAAAGCTTCATCTGCGACTCCCAGCCAGAAGCCGTAAGGCAAGATTATGTCATTGAAGAATGGTAGGAGGAACTGTTATGAAGAAGTATATGTTTATGGCCGCCTGCGCAGCTGCGCTGTGCCTCTTTTCCTGCAACAAAATAGACCCTGCTGTTGATAGCCCTGCCGGGGAGCCCGAAGCCGAAGTCGCTGAGCCTCAGGGCTGGACAGTCTCCATCCCCGCCTCAATGGGAGGAGAAACCAAGGCCCTCACAGAAGATCCCGGCACGCATAAACTTATCGCTTCGTTTGAAACCACGGACGATATTTATGTTTACAACAAAAGAACCAATGTAGTAGATGCCAACAAACTCCATCCGGACCGCGACGGCTCTTCCGTCATACTCACTGGAACCTTGGCCGGAGAATATCAAGACGGCGACGAACTGGCTCTTTGCTACGGCTTAAACCTCCACAAAAACACATACGATTATTATGTATGGGGCGGCTATTGCGACTCCCTGGACGATGTTGCAGACTGTGCCGAAGCATCCATTACTATTACCGCTGCTGATGCTTCGTCCAAAACGCTTACGACAGGAAACGCCGTTTTCGAGAACCTCCAGAGCATCTTGAAGCTCAGTTTCACGGACGGTACTTCCCCTGTGGCGGTAAAAGAGTTGCGGATATCAACGGCTAACAATCTGATGGTATCGGAACTGCATCCCGATGGCAGCAAGGCCTATTGCGCCATAGATGCCTGGCTCAAAGATACGTCCGCTCCGGCGACTACTGATCCCGTGTATGTCGCTTTCCGCAATGAAAGTACGGATCCGGATGTCTATACCTTCGAAGTCTCTGACGGATCAGATATGTATGTGGGGACAAAGAGCGGAACTCTCGGCATCGGCAAGTATTACGTATTGTCTGCTCCGATAACTGTGACCAAGGTGCCCAAACCGACAGTTACAAATAATACCGACAACTCTATCCTGGAGCCGGCGTCCTATTTGGATTATATGTATAAGCAGGAAGCGGGAGTGCCGGTCATCACCATTTCCGGTGTGGGAGAGCGGTATTATATTGAAAATGTTGCCGTCTCGAATGCACCGCGCTACGTCACCTTAAACGGTGCTCATTTGACCGGAATGTCGCAGCCTTGCCTGAGGAATAACTATGGAGATTATGTGCTGACGCTTCAGGGAGACAATGTAATCATCGCCGGCCCCGGCAATGCAGCTATTAGGTCAAAAGCATTGTCCCTGTCCTCATGGGTGGCCTACAATAGCGGCAGCGTCTTTTTCCGCGGAGAAGGCACACTCACCGTCACCGCTCCAAACGATAATCCGGATCCCTTCTACCAGCAGTATTCCAAGGGAATAGCTTATGGCTCAAGCGGCCGTGTTGCGGCCCAATACGGGTACATACTCACCATCACGGACGTCCAGGACAATGGCGACGGCACCAGTACCTGGCGATACACCGTAGCACCCGACCCCAGTCCTGTTTATCAGACTCTGACCATCTGCGACGGCACTGTCGAGAATAGATACGTCCCATACTGGGGCTTATATGCTGACAGTTACCTGAAGAGTGAGTTCGTCATTCCCCATTCGAAGATAGATGTCATGAACGGCGCTTCAATCAAGAGCATGAAGTTCTATCTGAAAGAGATGGACGATATCAATTTCACCGGCAATTGCAGGGTGTTCCTGAAGAGAGTCGACAATAATCCTTTCTCTAGCGCCAAAACATTTAGCGGTACGTCTTCTTCCACCACAGTTTATAAAGGCACCCTCAGCGTCGTCGGAAACGAGATGACCATCACCTTCACCACGCCCTTCCCTTACTCGGTCGGCAACCTCCTCGTGGGCATTTACCAGACAACACAAGGCAATTGCAAAACCACCACCTTCTACGGCGAAACCCTCTCAAATGCCAGCCTAAGTGCCCAGAGCAGCAGCAGTACCACCTTCACCAATGGGTCGAGGTACGACTTCCTCCCCAAAACCACATTCACTTACGGTCAGTAAGAATGATCATCCCTTATAAAGCCCGCAGCAAAAATGCCGCGGGCTTTTTTGTCACGTTTCTTTTTATTAAATTTGTGGGATTGGAAAGGAAACGTAATTTGACATTAAATATGAAAGCGATTCAATTCGGTGCGGGCAATATTGGCCGCGGTTTTATCGGTGCCGTGCTCTCGCAGGCAGGTTATGAACTGGTCTTTGCAGACGTCGTCGAGGAGCTTCTCTCCCAGATCAACTCCCGCAGGGAGTATGTGGTCCACGTCAGCGACCACAACAGCTACGACATCCCCGTGAAGGGCGTGCGCGCCGTCAATTCCGGCAGCGAAGACGCCGTGCGCGAGATTGCCGATGCCGACATCATCACCACCGCAGTCGGCCTGCGTATCCTCAAGTTCGTGGCTCCGACGGTAGCCAAGGGCATCATAGCCCGCAAGGAGGCCGGAGTCGCCGCTCCCCTGAACATAATTGCATGCGAAAACGGCCTCCGTGCGACTTCCCAGCTGAAGGAACTGGTCTATGCGCAGCTGCCTCAGTCGGTCGCGCTCTGGGCCGATGAGCACGTCGGTTTCCCCGACGCCGCAGTGGACCGCATCGTGCCGCCCGTGCGCTGCGAAGTGCCCCTGGACGTGGCCGTGGAAGAGTATTTCGAGTGGGACGTGGAGCGCTCCAGCTTTGCCGGCCCCGTGCCTGAGATCCAAGGCATGACTCCCGTGGACAACCTTCTGGCCTACGTGGAGCGCAAACTCTTCACCCTCAACACCGGACACGCCACGGCCGCTTACCTTGGCAAGCTCAAGGGAATTGCGACTATCGGAGAGTGCGTCGCAGACGAGGCCATTTTCGAAGTGGTGAAGGGCGCCATGCGCCAGAGCGGCGAGGGGCTCGTGCGGAAGTTCGGTTTCGACCGCGAGGCGCATCTGGCCTACATCGAGAAGATCCTGAGGCGCTTCAGCAATCCGTATCTCCGCGATGAATGCGACCGCGTGGGACGCGAGCCGCTTCGCAAGCTTGCCCCGAACGACCGGCTTATCCTCCCTATGATGACGGCCAAGGGATTCGGGCTCCCCTACGACAAGCTTCTCCTCGCCATCGGCGCCGCTCTTCGCTTCGACAATCCCCAGGATCCCCAGAGCGTCGAAATGCTGGCAGCCATCAAGGAAGAAGGTCTCGAGGCCACGATCGTCAAGTACACCGGCATTCCCGTCGGCGACCCGCTCATCACCGAAATCAAGGACGCCTACGCCAAAGTAACTCTTTTATAACGGGTTACTTGAACAGTTGCTGGTAGAAGTGGATGAGGAACGCGCGCCAGTTGTACCATTCGTGGCCGCCGGGGCGGACGAGAAGCTCGTGGGCGTAGCCCTTCCCCGTCATTTCGCGATCGAAGATCAAAACATTCGGATAAAAGAAATCAGTATCGCCGATCATCAGGCCGTAGTAGGCAGGAGGATTGGAGAACTGCTTTTTCATCTTGCGGCCAAGATTACTGTAGAACTCCGGATGCTGCAACCCCCAGATAGTATCCTGGGTGTAGGGAGAAAACAGCCCCACATAGTCAAAACTATCAGGATTATTGGCGGCAAGATACAGCGACTGGAGCCCTCCGGACGACATTCCCGCTATAGCGCGCCCCGACTTTGAACCGACCGTCCTGAACGACTCGTCCACGGTCCGAACCACGTCCTGCATGAAGTTCGACTCAACCTCCCCGTCCACGGTCCAGAACGCCCGCACCGCATTGACGGCGTGGCCGTTGTTGTACTCCCTGTCGTTGTAGTAACGGTTCACGTTGGGCATCACCAGTATGAACTCCGGAGCGCCGCCGATGTGAACAAGTGAATCCAGCGTGCGGAGAGCGTCTCCCCTCTCGATCCAGGTGTACTCATTACCCCTGGCCCCGTGCAGCAGATACATCACCGGATAGCGCCTCTCAGGCTCCTTGAAGTAGCTCGGAGGCAGATAAACCACCATACGCCGTTCCGTCAGCCCAACGTCGGAACTCTTGTAGGGCACGGCCTTGATAGTGCCGTCACAGACAGGCAGCGTCTCGATGTCCTTTGAATCCGCCCCGCGTGAATAACGGGCATTGGCGCAGGACAGCAGGCACAGAAGCAGGGGCAGGACAACAAGCAGCTTTCTCATTATCCGGCAATTGCAGTTTCGTACATCTTGATCAGGGCGGCGATGGAATCATCCACGTTGAAGCGGCCCACGGAGGCAGCATACTCAGCGCTCATCCTGTCGTGCTCCTCCCTGTGCTCGATCCACCAGTCGATGCGCTCCGCCAGAGCCTTGCTGTCCCTCTCGGGATACATGCTTTCCGGCACCAGGGCAAACTGGGTCGTGCCGATAAGGTCTCCCTGGGCTATCACGGGCACGGCACCTTCACGGACCGCCTCGACGCAGGAAAGACCTTCAACCTCAACCCAGGCGCAATGGACATACAGATATGCCCGGCGGGCCATTTCAGCCAGCTCCTCAGGGGTATAGAACCCGAAATTCGGGAGTATCGAGAGAGTGCCTTCATCGAACAGTCTCTGGGCCAGCCGCTTGTATTTGGCTTCCTTCGGGCCGTTGCCGGCGAAGGTGATACGGATGCGGTCTGCATATTTGGTATAACGCATTGCCTCGAGAAGAGTGCCCTGGGACTTTTCGTTGGACAGTCTTCCGACGCAAAGGACATCCAGGATGTTGTCATCTGCCGGAGGGATATGCGCAACCGGGACATCCGGGATCTGAACTCCATTGGAAATCACATGCAGGCGCGCCGTGCATCTGCTTCCCTCAAGGTAATCCTTCGCCACCTGCGTGGGACACTGAATATCCGAACACTTGTTGAACACGACAGCGTTCCAGTACTTCATCAGAAGCCCGTTCAGGGAAGAATTCTTGCGGAAACCGAGATTGGCGGCGACATTGTGCGGAAACAGATGGAATGTGCCCACGCAGGCTTTCCCAAGCTTCTTAGCCATACGCATCGCCACATCTTCGAGGGGAAAAGCTTCTTCGAAGTGGACCACATCGGCCCATCTTATGGCTTCATCAATCCGGTCACGGTCGATTTTGGCATAACAGAATCCGTTTTTCCTGATCACAGGCTCGAAAATGGGAAATTTGAAATGCCTCAGGGGGAAATCCGGCTGCGGGCCGTCAGGATCCGGATTACGAACAGCCATCAGTCGCGCATCGACTCCATGCGCCCGCAAGTTTTTTATAGTGTTACGCGCCGAAACACTCAGGCCGTTGCCCGGGTTGAACGCGTTGTTGCAAACAAACAATACTCTCATGCTCTTCACAAGTCAGTTTTGGAAGCGCAAAGATAGTGTTTTTTCGCAAATAAAGCCCTACAGACGGGATAAACTGAGGGAATCGAGCCCCATGGACAGCAAAATATCGGTGGCTTTGGGATCGGATGCGAGCTCTCCGCAGATGCCGGCTGGAATACCGTATGCGTGCGCGGCTTCCACCGCCAGAGCGATGGCTTTAAGGACCGCGGGAGCATAAGGGTCGTACTGCCCGGAGACGGCCGGATTGCCGCGGTCAGCCGCCATGACATACTGCGTCAGATCGTTGGTGCCAATGCTGAAGAAAGCTGATTCAACGGCAAGCGCGGCGGCATCCAGGGCGGCGGAAGGCGTTTCCACCATGATACCTACCCGTACCAGGAAAGTGTAGTCCGGATCAATATCCTCCAGCATTTCCTTAACCTGCCGTATCTCCTCAGCAAGGCACACCATCGGCAGCATCAGGCGCAGCGGCGGACCTGCTTCATACCATAGCGGATGCGACTTCCTGACATCCCGCGCAGCATCCAGAACGGCGCTGAGCTGCACACGGAAAAGCTCAGGATGCGCCAGGCAGAAACGTACGCCGCGCAGTCCCAGAAACGGGTTATCCTCAGCAGGCATGGGCAGATAAGGAAGCATTTTGTCGCCACCCACGTCGAGCGTGCGCAGCACCAGCGGCCGTCCCTCGCAAGCAAGAAGGGCTTCCCGATACAAAGCACGCTGCTCCTCCCGGGAAGGCATCGCATCCCTCTTCAGGAAAAGGAACTCCGTGCGGAAAAGACCCACTCCGTCAGCTCCGGCGGCTATGCCCGCCTTGATTTCATCAACGCTGCCGGCATTGACATAAAGCTTGCGCCCTGCAGTCCGCACTCTCGCGGAAATAAACGGAACGCCGCCCATCATGGGATCGTCGACAGAAACGATGTCCCCGTCCCTGATACCAGCCACATCCACGCCCACCTGAATAGGCAGGCCCTTGGCGTGGGCGATGATGCACACGTGGCTGGTGGTACTCCCCTTGTGGCAGAGGATGCCGGAGAGGCTGCTGAAATCCAGGTCGCCCATATCGGACGGGAAAAGTTCCTCGGCCACGAGTATGCTCCCCTTCCCCGGCTTGAAAACGGAGGACACGCCGCTGCCGGTCATGGTGTCCCGAAGCTGCCCGAAGATGTCGCGCACGTCGTCGGTCCTGGCGGCGAGATACTCGTCATCAATCTGCCCGAACATCGAAATGATGGTGTCACGGGCGGCATCCAGGGCTGCAAGTTCATCCATACCGGCAAACACATTGCCGCGCACGGATTCGGCCAGCACGGGATCCTCCAGCATCTCAAGATGCGCAGCGAACACGGGATTATCCTCAGCCTGGGCCTGCAGGCGGGCCCGCACGACGGCAAAAGCCTCATCGAAAGAGCGCACAGTCCCTCCCGACGCGGCCCGATGCCATATCGCTGCAGGTCCGGAAACAATCATATTACTCTTTGACAGAAGCTATGAAATCCCTGACGGCATCCAGCACACGCTGCTCGTCGCCGCCCTCCACGCTGATTTCCAGCTCCGTACCGCATTTGATGCCGAGGGAAAGCAGCGACAGCATTGAAGCCGCATTGACGCTCCGCCCGGGCACGGAGATCTTCACCGCACTGGCCGTGAAGCCCTTGACAAGCTTCACCAAATCTCCCGCCGGACGCGCATGGAGCCCGGTGGGAGCAGTAAGAATAACTTTACCAGTGACCATATTACTCTTCAGCTGCTATGCTGCGGGAACGGTCCTTGAGGTTCCAGAGGGTCACGATCAGGATGAAACCGATCACGGAAACCCCGGCCATAAGGATGAAGATGGGATGCCAGCCGTAGGTGTCGGCAAACTTGCCGAGAGGATAACCGGTGATCAGGGTGCTGAGGTAGCTCATGAAGCCGATGATGCCAACGGCAGATGAAGCAGCCTTCTTGGAGACTTCATTTGAAGCCACGACTCCAAGCAGGGCCTGCGGGCCGTAGAGGAAGAATCCCGCAAGGGCGAGCATTACGAGGAAGAGCACGGGGCTGTGGAGGTCCTGGATGTAATGCAGGGCCACGAGGCACAGGGCCACGAGCACCATCTCGATGGCACACACCCTCTGGCTGCGGCTCTTGAAGAGTTTGTCGGACACATAGCCGGCGAAGATCATACCCAGGCAGCCGGCCACCTCGAAGATAGCCACAGTCCAGCCGGAAAGGGCCTGGCTGAGTCCCATTTCCTGAAGCATAGAAGGGCCCCAGTCAAGTATTGCGAAACGCACCACGTACACGAAGAGGTCGGTCAGTGCGAGAATCCAGATCACGGGATTGAGGAACACTTTCTTCACCAGGAACTTGCGCCACTCCTTGTTGTCCTTGCCCTTGCTCTCGTCCAGCTCACCTTCAACCTTCGGAAGCTCCGGAAGGCCCACTGACTTGGGTGTATCACGGAGCGAGACGATAATGAAGAACACGCCGAAGAGCGAGATGCAGGCAGGCACCCAGAAGCAGAGCTGCCAGCTGGTCAGGTAGCCGCAGATGACGGCGGCGACGAAGGCGCCGACGCTGTGGGAAGTGTTCCAGATACTCATCTTTGTAGCGAGCTCATGAGGCGGCACCCAGCTGACCATCAAGTGGTTGCATGGCGCGAATCCGCATCCCTGGAATATCTGGTTGATTATATACAGGATCGACATTATGGTCACGAAGCCGCCTATGAAGTCGGGGCCGCCGGTCGCTCCGGTTATCATAGTGGTCAGCTTGTCCGTCCATCCGAAGAGGAAGTTCACCGCCACGCAGATGCCCAGGCCGAGCACCAGGTGCCAGCGGGCGTTGGTTCGGTCGCCTATGACTCCGTTGATGAGCTTGGAGATACCGTAGATGATACCGCCGGCGGAAATGATGGCGCCGAACTGGGCCTTGGTGATTTCAGGATACTGGTTCTGGAGCAGGGGAATTGCAAAGGAGAAGTTCTTGCGCACGAAGTAGAACATCGCGTAGCCTATCATCGAGCAGATGATGACTCTCCACTGCCAGTACTTGAAACTGTGTTTGGTCTTTTTTACTTCAGCCATAATTATGTGTTTTCTTCAGTGGCGTAAATATACAAAAAAAGGCGCGACATTGTCGCCGCGCCTTTTAAAAATATGACACAAAACTATTTTGCGAGGGTGGTTCCGTTGGCCTTGCCTGAGCTGGATGCACCCTGGGTGAGGGTTGCAAGGTTGCTCTCGCTGAGGGCAGTTCCGTTGACAGAGCCGCCTGCCGCGCAGTTGTTCAGGGTGCCGAGGTTGTAGCCCGCAATGGAGCCTGCCTTGCCGGCGTTGGCGCAGGTCACGGCGCCCTTGTTCTTGTCGCCGGTCAGGGTGATGACCTTGTTGTCGGTCTTGCCGGGATAGAAGCCGTTGTTGCCGATCACGCCGCCGGCTGCACTGTTCACGTCGTCGGAGGTCTTGCAGGAGACTGCACCTTCGTTGACATTGCCGGACAGGGCGGTAGGATAATCGCTGGTGGTGCTCACCATCGCACCCACGATACCGCCAGCCCAAGAATCGGCCGCGCCTCCGTTGACGAGGCTCACGGCGCCCTTGTTGGTGTTGCCGGACACTTCGGTCACGAGGGTTCCGAGGCCGAAGATACCGCCTGCGGAAATCCTGTTCTGGTGGGCCGTTGTATTACCGGCCAGGTTCATCTTCACGGCACCGGTATTGGTGTTGCCGATGACCTTTGCGGGAGCTGCATCCTCCCTTTCCTGGGAACCGACGATACCGCCGGCAGCCTGCCAGTTGGCGTTGGCTTCAGCCTGGGTCAGGGAAATCTCACCGCTGTTCTCGCACTTCTCGATGGTGCCGCCACGATTGAGCGTGCCGAGGATACCGCCAATACGGGTGACCTGCTGGAGGTTGGAAGAGATACGGCCGCTGTTCTTGCATCCAGTCACTGTAGCGCCGTTGTAGAACACGCCGCCGATGCCGCCCACTGCGATCCAGGTAGAGGGAGCCTCAGTCTGCTCGTAGCCCACTTCAGCCTTGTTCTCGCACTTTTCGATGAGGATGGTGCCGTTGGTACGTCCGGCTATACCGCCTATCATCAGCACCTTGGCTACCTTCATGGAGACGATGAGGTTGGCTGCGTTGACGCAGGAGCTGATCTTCACGTCGCTGGACTGTGTGTAACCGAGGATACCGCCGATACCGACTTCCTGGGTCACGGATCCGGAAGGAACGATGGAAGCGCAGTTGGTGCAGTTGGTGAAGGTGGCGACTCCGGAAGCGAGGCCGGAAATACCACCCACGCCCATATAGTCACCGGGCTTCTCGGAAGTGGCTGCATAGTTGATGGTCACGAAATTGGTGACGTTCTCGATGGTACCGGAATTCTCGGCGATGAGGCCGGCATACTCACCGGTCTTGCCTTCGGCGAAACTGATGGTACTCTTGCCGTCATAGGCCTTTCCGTCGGACGAACCGAACACGAGGTTCTTGATGGTACCGGTGTTCAGGATCACGAGACCGGCCTTGGAATCATCGGATTCGACGACGAAGTTGTAGATCTTGTGGTTCTTGCCGTCGATGGTTGCGGAGAAGGATCCGACGGGAGCAATCTTGGCGCCGCCGCAGTCGATGTCGGCCTCGACGGTCCATTCTTCGTCAGCGGCCAGGGTAGCTGCATCGGCGAGGAATGCCTGCAGCTGGGTCAGGTTGTTGATGGTGTTGCCGGCGGGGGTGGGAGGATCGTCAGGGCCGGGACCGGGGCCGGGAGTCACCTGCTGCACTCCGGCCTGGGAGACGAGCAGGTCTGCGTGGGTAGAAGCACCCTTTGCGGTCACGGTGACGGTGGCTTCACGGGCGTCGCCGGTGTTGGCGGCCACGGTGATGCTGATGGAAGTGTTGCCGGTGCCGGAGGCAGGAGCGACGGTGGCCCATGCTGCCGAGCTGGAGGTCTCCCAGTCGCAGTTGGCGGTCAGCTGGACGGTCTTGGTCTCGCCGTCCACGGAGATTTTCAGGATCTGGGGATCCACGGACACCTGTGAAACGGTGGCCGGCTTGATGACCGGTTGGCAGGCCCAGAGGGCGGCAACAGGCAGGACAGCTAAAAGCAATGATTTGATTTTCATAATATTACTTTATTTTAACTTTTTTAATAACCAATCGGGATAGTTTGTGCAAATGAAGCGCAGGTCGTTGTAGCGGCTGACATAGTAATTGACAGCTTCATCGGAGAAGACGGCATTTCCGTCGCCGGACTGCTTGTCTATATTGAAGACGCTGATCTGCATTCCTGCGTTCTTGAATTCATCTATGGTGCGTACGCCCTGGCCGTAGGGAGTCATATAACTGGCGGCTGAAAGATTGGCCCAGTTGAAGCCCTTGGCCTTGTGGGCTGCGGGGCCCTTGTCGGCCATCCAGCCCACGGGGATGCCATACACCGTCATGCAGGTCGCGGCCTGCGCGGCCACGGTCTCGTTGCCGGTGCAGATGAATTCGCAGAACTTCTCCGCCTTGCGATCCTTGATGATCTCGCAGGCACGCTGGACGGCTTTGATAGGATAGGCGGTCAGGTTGCCGTCGAGGTTCTTGATGTCAAGACAGAGCTTTGTGCAATTGCCCTCCACCTGCACCATATCCAGGAAATCCTCAAGGCAGGGCAATTCCTCGCCGTTCTTGAGTTTCCCGGCCTTGCGAAGCTCCAGGAGAGTGTGCTCCCAGGGCTTCAGGCCGTTGATATAGTAGGTGTCAGTGGCATGGGCTATGACCACGTTGTTGTCTTTTGTCCAATAGATGTCGCACTCCATGGCGTAGCACTTCAGGTCCATCGTGTACCTGAGGCTTGCACGGGAATTGTCCGGATTGCCGGATTCCCGGGAGCCGCCCCTGTGGGCGACCACCCTGTTGCTGCATGCCGCAGGCTCGGTGGCCTTTTTGACCTCTCCCCCGCCCTGGCCCGTATCATCGGGCTGCTCTATGGGTTTGGGCTGGGGAATGTCCGTCTTCTCGCAGGAGAAGAGCAGGAGGGCCGCAGTGAGTGCGCCGGCAATGGATAACAGTCTGTTCTTTTTCATCTTGAACTACTTTGCACCCTGGTTGAGCGTGTAGATGTCGGACCATCCGTTCTTCGTGGTGAAGCGGATCACGGCGGAGCGCTTCTTTCCCGTGGCGTTTGCCGACACGGTGCATGCTATGCCGTTCTGTTCCACATCCTTGTCGTCTCCGGCATAAGTACCGGTGAAGTGGGTGGTGATTTTCTTCGTACTCACGCTCACCCAGTCGGGGTTGCCGTCCACGGAGACAGTCCAGTCCACATTCACGTCAAGGCCCTGGTTGACCACGACGACGGCTTCAAATGAACTGCCGGCTGCGGGGATGGTACCGGGATCCGGGGTCACGGAGACGCGGACGGTAGTGGTGTCTGCGCCGTCGGGAACGAGGTTCTTGTTGCAGGAAACCAGGCCCAGGCAAAGAGCGGCAGCGGCTATGATCGAAAGAATCTTTTTCATATCTGTGTCATTTAAAACATTAGGACCAGCCATCGATCTGATGGAGTTTTGAATTCTTGTTCAGGGAAGACTGGAGGATGGGCCACAGGAGGATGTTGGGATTCTTTTCGCGCATGGTGGCGAAAGTCTGTCCGGGCATCTCGGAGTTGGGTTCCATGTCCCATATCTGCCCGGTGCGGATGAGGGCCCACCAGATCATGCCTTCGGCCGGGAACTCCATAAAGTACTCGTGGACAAGGTTCTTCAGCACGTCGGAAGGAGCGTTGCTGGTGTAGTAGTTGTCCTTGCCGTAGGCACGCTTCGCAATGATATTGAGGCTCTTGTTGGCGCCGGCGTAGTCCTTCTTGTAGTACTTGAGCTCGGCGTCGAGCATCACCACATAGGCGTAGCGGTAGTAGATGAGGTCGTTGTCCTGCACCACGGGGCTCTTGGACAAATCGCCCACGAGCTTGTTGCACCAGGTGATCTCATGCTTGTCGGAAGCGGAGGAATAAGGGCCGTAGCCGAGGTTGGTCTTCACGCGGGTGTCTCCCTTCTTTTCGCTGGCCTTGAGCTCGTCCACGAAGCCCTGTGAATAACTCCACCACTGGGTGGAAGAAATGGGCACGGGCTTGTTGCGGTATGCGGTAGCAATGGCATTGGAAGGGTGGCAGAAGTAGATCTGATAGCCGCCTGTGTCGGAAGCGCTGAGGGCGAGCGAGAAGATGATCTCGGCGTTCTTCTTGTTGGTGCGGTCGAACACTTTGCCATAGTCGTCGAGAAGACGGCTCGAAGAGATGCCGATGGCGCCAAGGGCCTGCTCTGCCATATCGAGGTACTTGGAGCCGCCGTCGCGTGTGGCGTACATCCACATTGCGTAATCGGCCTTCAGGGTGTTGTAGGCGTCCTTGGTGCCGAAATACTTCTCGTTTCCGAGCTTGTCGGCGAGCTTACCGCACTCCTCAAGGTCTTTCTCGACCTGATTGTACACCTCGGCCATGCTCTTCTGGCTGGGATAGCACTCTTCCTGGGTGGTGGATTCCACCGGCAGCAGGTTCACGGGGACTTCACCCCAGACGCGGGCTGCATGGAAATAGCAGTATGCACGGGCGAAATATGCCTGAGCCAGGGCCCAGTCGAGGCGGTCCTGGGAGGCACCGCACCCGGCGCCGTGCTTGATGACGGCATTTGCCTGGTCGATAGTGGAATACAGGCCGCTCCAACCTATGGTATTGGAAGAGTTCAATGTATTGTGACGGCATGCAATCTTGAAATTGTCAACCGCGTGGCTCTCGAGAGAAGGCCCCCACAGGTAGTCTCCCACCCGGAGCTCGCCAAAGTAGAACACATTGCACTCAGCTCCCTTGAAATAGGATTTCATACGGCTGAAAATGCCGGGCACGGATTGCTCAAGGTCGGAGGCGTCCTTCCACATGTTGCTGACGGAGAGGGCGTTGTCGTAGGGAATGTCAAGATCCTTGTGGCAGGCGGTGAATACCGGAGCCAGGAGGAGAACTACGACGAGGTATTTAATTGTATTTTTCATATCCGTATCCTCCTTAGAAAGTTATCTTAACGTTGAACAGCACCTTGCGTGCGGCAGGCATGATGTTGGAGGTTGCGCTGCCCATCTGCACGGAAGTGTACATATTGGAGTCGGAGTCGGTGCTGATACCGGTTTCAGGGCTGATGGCACCGCTGAGCTTGGTGAAGTACCACAAGGTATTGCCGGTCACGCCGACGGTGATCTTCTTCATGGCTATGGCCTTGGCCCATTTGTCGGGAAGGTCGTAGTAGATGGAGGCGTCACGCAGGCACAGATAGCTTGCGTCCTCCACGTTGAAGCTGGATGCACGGGAGTAGTTGCGGTTGCCGAAGTCGGCGTCGTTCGGGAAGAAGCGGGCCCATTGGGCTTTCTTGTCGCCCGGCGAACGCCAGCACCCGGAAATGAGGTTCACATCCACGTTGGAGTTGCTGTAGCCAAGGGTGTTCTGGATCATACGGGTCTTCATGTAGTTGTAGATGCTGTGGCCCAGGCCGTAGTCGAAATACACGTTGAAGGTCAGTCGGTTCCAGCGTATGGTGTTGTTGATACCACCAGTGGAGTGCGGCATCACGTTGCCGAGGAGGAACATGTCGGTGGCGTCGATCTGCTCCTTGCCGTCGGCCGTCTTGGCCGTGCCGTAGCGGTTGACCCACTCGAAGTCGCCGGCATCCTTGCGCCCGGTGACGGACTTGCCGTCGTTGCGGCGGTAGCCGTGGGACTGGGTGTCATAGTAGGCGGCTGCGGCCTGCTCGTCGGTCTCCAGTATGCCGGCTACCTGATAGCCCCAGATGCGGCCCAGAGGCTCACCCACCGCGGTGCCGCCGAAGCGGTAGCCGCTGGCCGTGGTGTAGCCGCCGATGCGCCATCCCCAGAGAGGATCGCCGCTCGCGTCGTAGAGCAGGTTGCCGTCCATATCCTTGAGCTGGTACTTGTACTCGTCCGGGAGGGACAGGACCACGTTCTTGGAGAAGGAGTAAGTGAAGTCGGTCTCCCAGGAGAAGTTGCGCTTCTGGATGTTGACGGTGTGGAGTTCGAACTCGGCACCCCAGAAGCGGACGCTGCCCACGTTGGAGTTGACGGAGCCAAACTGGCCGGTGTCAGGCAGGGTGATGGAATAGATAAGGTCGTTGGTGACCTTGTCATAGTAGTCGGCGATGATGCGCACGCGGTCGTTGAAGAGGCCAACGTCCACACCGAGGTCAAGCTGGGTGGTGGTCTCCCACTTCAGTCCGGAGTTGACCATCTTCGAAGGCAGGAGCACGTTGTAGACATCGTAGGTACCTGCTGAATAAGCTCCCAGAGGGTCGGTACGGGCGATGTCGTTGTTACCGGTCTGGCCGTAGGATGCACGGATCTTGAGCATGTTCACCTTCTCCTTTGCGGAAGCGAAGAACGGCTCTTCGCTGAGCACCCATGCCGCGGACACGGAGGGGAAGTAGCCCCACTTGTTCTCGCCCAGGAAGAGCGAGCTGCCGTCGGCGCGGAACGTGGCGGAGAGGATGTACTTGTCGGCGTAGTTGTAGCCCACACGTCCGAAATATGAGATCAGGGCGGTCTCATAATCCTGGTTGCTCTGGCTCATCGTGCCTGCGGTGTTGGATCCGCCGGAGCCGAGCATGGGCACCTTGTCGGAGAGGGAACCGGAGTTGCCGGCATTCAGGTACCAGTAGTGCCACTTGGACCAGTCGTAACCGGCAGTGCCGCTGATGCGGTGCTTGCCGAAGGTCTTGTCGGCTGTCAGGTAGGCCTGGAAGTTCTGGCGCTGGGTCTGGGTGCGGGTCTCGGTGGTGCTGCGGTTGGTGGACACGAAGTTCACGCTGCCGTTCACTTCACCCTTGGTGTAGTAACTTCCGCGATAGCTGTTGTCGTAGATGGCATACTGGGCGGTGCCGGTGAGCCAGTCGGTGATCTTGGCCTTCAGGTTGATGCTGCCCATGAATTTCTGGCGCTGGGTCTCGCGGTCGTAGAAGGTCTCGTAGAACTCTGCGGTCTGCTGGTTCTTGTTGGTGCCGCCGGTGGCGAAGGTGCCGTCAGGGTACTTGCCGATATGGGTAGGAGACATCATGATACCGCGTCCGAGGACCGTGAAGTAGTCGTTGGTCATCGGGTGCTTGATGCCGTTGGTGAAGTCGAAGGTGGTCGATGCGGTGAGCCACTTGGTGATGTCGAAGGCGGTGTTACCGTGCATCGTGAAGTTGCGGAAGGAGCTCATCGCCACCATGCCGTCGTCGCCGAGGTAACCCACGGAAGCGGCGTACTTCATATTCTTGTTGCCGCCGTTGATACCGACGTACTCCTTGTGGTAGAGGGAAGGATGGTACCACTCGCTCTGCCAGTCGTGGTCGGTGTAGATGATGGTCTTCGAAGGGTCGATGGGGTCGGCCATGGAAAGGAAGCCGGCCGGAACGGTCTCGCCTTCCTTCAGATAACGGGTGGAATAGGTGGAGGAGGCCTCCGTGTTGCCTATACCGGCGCCGTTGGCTCCGTTGAGCACGAGAGGGGCGTTGGGGCCCTGTTCGGCCGCGGGACGCACGATCGTCAGGAATTCGGTAGAGTTGGCGAGCTTCCAGGTGCGGGCGGGAGAAGTGAAGCCCACCTGGGCGTCGAACACCACCTGGGGCTGCTTGAAAGCGTTGCCCTTCTTCGTGGTCACGAGGATAACACCGTTGGATGCACGGCTACCGTAGATTGCTGCGGAGGCCGCGTCCTTCAGCACTTCGATGGACTCGATGTCGTTGGGGTTGAGGTCGTCGATGCCGCGCTCAACGCCGTCCACGAGGAACAGAGGATCGTTGCTACGGTTGATGGATGAACCGCCTCGGATCAGGAACCTCGGGGACTCGCCCGGGAGGTTGTTGTTGGAAGCGACGCGGAGGCCGGTCACCTTACCCTTGAGGGCGTCACCGACCGTGGACACAGGAGCGTCCATGAGCTTTTCTCCGTCAACCTTGGAGATGGAGGTACTCAAAGTCTTGCGGGACTGGGTACCGTAACCGACCACGACCACGTCGTCAAGAAGGGTGCTGTCGTCTTCGAGCACCACGTTGATGGTGCTGGAAGTGCCCACCTTGACCTCTTTGGTCTCGTAGCCGAGGAAAGAATACACAAGCGTCTCGCCCGGGGCCACCTCGATCGCATAGTTGCCGGCCACGTCGGTCGTCACGCCGTAGGACTTGCCCTTGACAAGCACGCCGGCTGCGATGAGAGGTTCCCCGGAGGCGTCCTTGACGGTACCGCGCACAAGCTTGCGCGCATCGGACACCGCCTGCTCCGCCGTCAGCACGACAGTGCGGTTCACGACTTTCCAGGCAACGCCCTTGCCGCTGAACGCACGCGTGAGGATGGATTCGAGAGAAGCCTGGTTCTGTTTGATAGAGATGTTACCCAGCGATTTGGATGCCAGGTCCGTCTCATAAGAAAACAGCACGCCCGTCTGCCCGGTCAGAGCCGCGGTAAACGAGCTGACAGTGGCCCCGGACATGGACAGGTCCACGTCGTAGAGCCTTTCCTGCGCCCCGGCCTGCACTCCGGCTCCCATAGAGAGCCCGATTGCTGCAAGGAAGCAGATTGTCATCAGAATTTTTTTTCTCATACGATAATTGGTTAGTAGTACTTATTTGGAGATATCACAATGAGCTCCGGTAAGATATTCAACGATGGAAAGCACGTCTTCGAGCGTGTCGGTCTTCAGGAAGGCGATGTTGTAGCTCTTGCCCTCTTCGCCGCCCTTGCAGATGATCTTCTTCCCGAAGATTGCGGAAAGCTTTTCTACAATCTGGCCGACGGTCACGTCAGACATTGCAACAAGATTGTATTTATTTGTCACAAAAGCGGTTGCGTAGACAGGCTCAACACGGATGTCGCCCGTCAGGCTCTTGAAAGTAGCTTTCTGGTTGGGGGAAAGGGTGACCATGTTGGTGCCTTCCGGGGAGAGGATACGCACGGAGCCGCGCTCCAGGACGACCTGCGAGACTTCGCTGGATTCAGACAGCGAGAAGGCGGTGCCGAGCACACGGACGCCGATGTTGGAAGTGCGCACGGTGAAGGGACGGGCCTCGTTCCTGGCCACGTCGAAGTAGGCGTCGCCCTGGAGCACCACTTCCCTGCCCTCCGGCAGCGTGCTCACGTTGTAGCGGATGCTCGATCCGGGATGGAGATACACGTGGGTGCCGTCGTCCAGCACCATATGGACGGTGTTGTCCGTCATGTTGCGGGCGAGCTCCATCGGGGGTTCGGAAGGCTTCACGGGCGCTCCGGTAATGCCGCGGACCACAAAGAAGCCCAGGACCACTGCAATGGCAGCGGCAAAGGCCCAGGTGAAGCCTCTCTGCCGGATGCGGGAACGGCTTGCCTCCGCCTCGTCTATACGGGCGTTCAGGCGTATCATCATCGATTCGGTATCCTGGTCCAGGGCATCGGACGTGACTGTCTGATGCAGCGTGCAATTGGCCATGAAAAGGGAATAGAACCGGCGGTTTTCCTCCGATTCTTCAAGCCACTTCAGCAGCAGTTCCTTCTCCTCATCGGTACAGGTCCTGGCTATGTGCTTGTTCAAAAGGGTGACAATATTGTCTTGCATACATATTATATACAAGCGCGCACGAAAAAACACCCAAAGGAAAACCGGGAAATCAGATTCCGGCGAGACGGGCCCTCAATTGCTTAAGGGCTATGTACATATGATTCTCGACCGTGCTGAGGGAAATACCCAGACGCTCGCTGATCTCCTTGTTGGAAAGATTTTCCAGGTAACTGAGGGTGAAGACTTCGCGGCAACGCGGGGAAAGCTTCTCGATGGCTTCGGAAATGATATCCCGGAGGTCCGCGTCAAAGACGCTGCGTATCACGGGGTTGCGGTCAGGCGACCAGCAGTCGCCGAGCACGGAGACCAGCCTTTCCTCGAAATAGCTGCTGAACAGGTTTGCCCTCTTGGCCTTTTTGAGGTAATTGATGCAGCGGTTATAGACCGAACGCAGCAGATAGGACTGCAGTTCCTTCTCATCCTCCTTGAGGGAACGGCGGTTCTGCCAAACGCCGAAAAGGACATCCTGAACAACGTCTTCCGCCCAGCTGGCATTTACCCCGGAGAGGAAAAGACGCGCGTAGGATATCAAGGAGGCATATCGTTCCCGGCACAGCAGGTTGAATGCTCCCCTGTCACCGAATTTAATGCGAGTGACCAGGCCTTTCTGCATCTATTGGTTACAGTTTGCTAACTGCAAATATATACAAAAAAGGGACAGGTTATCCAACTTGTCCCTAAAAATCTTTATGCCTTTTTCAACCTACCTGCGGGGAGGGCCGCCGGGGCCGCGTCCGCCGTATCCGCCCATTCCGCGGGGACGCATCTTGTCGCGGTCGAAGGTGCCGAAGCGCCAGGTCAGGGAGAGGACGATATAACGTCCCAGCGTGTTGTTCACGACTTCGGAGTGGTAGTTGGAATTGTCGGATACGCTGATGTTCTTGGCCTGCCCGAGTATGTCGTAGCCCTTGAGGGCGAGGGTCATCTTCCTCTTGAAGAGGAGTTTCTGGATCTCGGCGTTGAGGATGTGCTCGGGGGTGTAATTCAGGTTGCTGGCGTAGCCGTTGTACCAGTTGAAGTTGTAGTCGCTCTTGAAGGTGATGCCGGGTTCTTCCCAGGTCCAGTTCACGGATGCGCGGATCTGGTTGTTGAAGGTCATGGTGTTGTCCGATTCCTTGGCTATGGTGTACCAGCTCTTGTTCATCCGGGTGCGGCCGCTCACGCTCAGCTCGAGGTTGTCGTTGCGGTAGGTCACGCGCAGGCGCTCGGTGGCGCTCAGGGTGCGGGTGGTGTTCTCCGTGAAGGCGAACTCCTTGTTGTTGTAGGACTTGAGGAAGGAGTCGTAGTCCATGTCTCCGGTCGTGGCGTTGTAGTAGTTGTCTATCTTGGAAGAGACGTCTTCCCCGCCCACATACGAGGAGGACTTGCTGTAGCCGGCACGCGCCATGTTGCTGATCGAGAAATTCGACTGCCCGAGCGGGATGTTGGCGAACATGTTCACGTTGGCGTTGAAGGAGTCGGGGCCGTTGAAGGGCATAGAGTACTGCGCCCCGTTCGGGCCGTACCAGATGGCGTTCACGATGGGATCCTGGGTGTACGCCCCGTCGAAGCGCACGTTCACCGATGAGAACTTGCGACGGTTGGAGTAGCGGTACTCGCCCCTGAGGCTGTGGCTGAAATAGGGAGCCAGGTAGGGGTTGCCGAAGCCGATGTTCAGAGGGTCGGTGTTGTCGGGCACCGGGATAAGCCTGGACACGCTGGGCTGCTCGGATGAGCCGCGGTAGAACATGCGCATGTTGGCGTCGTCGCTCATCTCCCACCATAGCATGCCCTGGGGAGAAAACCTCCAGCGGAAATCGTCGTAGGGATCGAGGGCCCTTCCGGCGCGGGTGGTCTCGTTGTGGGTCTTGGTGGGCCTTGCGGAGAAGCCGAGCTGGAAGCGCATCTTGTCCGTCTGGTAGAGGGCGTTTGCGCCGATGTTCTGGCTGTTGTTCTCATTGACCACGCGGCTGGAATAGAAATCGTCCTTTACGCCGCCGTTCAGCATGTCGTAGGTGTCCTTGACCGAAGAGGACCTGGACCAGTTGTAGGAATAGTTGGCTTCCACGTAGAAGTGGTTGCCGAGAGGTTCGGTGTAGGTCACGCGGCCGAAGACGCTGGCGTTGTTGCTGTTCTGGTCGATGCGCTGGTCCTGGTTGCGGGTGTTGCCCCAGGCGGAGCCGTCATAGCCGCCGGACATGACCGTGGATCCGTTGCGGCTGTCCATAGTGTTGTTGGAGTAGCTGTAGCGGGCCATCGCGGTGAGGGTTCGTCCGGGGATTCCAAGGCGCTGGCGCAGCAGGAAGAAGCCGCTTGTGCTGAGGTTGCGGTTGTTTCCCACGTTGGAGGACTTGCTTTCGTTTATCTTGGTGGGGGCGCTGCCGTTGAGGTAGTCGTAGTCTGTGGACGAATTGCTCAGCTGGTTGTAGTTGCCGCCGCCGAAATTGAGCTGGGGCTCGAACAGTATGGATGTGTTTTCAGTGAACTTGTGCTCCAGGCGCATGCCCACGCGGTGGCCCCAGGTGCGGGTGTCGTTGGTGCCCTCGGATGCGGAGAGCATGTTGTGGTCTTCCAGGTAGGTGGTCTTGGCGCTCTCCTCCTCCACCAGCTTGTGGGTGTTGTTGTAGAGATAGTTGCCGCTGAGGTCCATCTTGTTGTCGAAGAGGGTCCAGGCGCCGTTGACGCCTCCCATCCAGGATTCGGTGATGCCGTTGTCGCCCCAGTTGCCGCCGCGGCCGCCGCCGAAACCGCCGCCACCGCCCCGCATATTTCCCATCATGGAGCCGGCAAGGTCGTTGAAGCCTCGGTTGTTGGTGTTGTTGGCGTTGGCGATGAGCGAGAGCTGGGTCTTGTCGGTGAATTTACCCACGAAGGCCGCGCCCTGGTAGCGCCAGTCGCCTTTCACGTCGGTGGAGGGCACGTCGTGGCCGCCGCCGGCCATCACATTTCCGAAAAGACCCTTCATCATGCCGGGCTTTATGCTGAGGTCAATGACCTGCTCCTCTTCGCCGTCGTCGATGCCGGTGAATTCAGCCTGCTCGGACTTTTTCTGTATGACCTTGAGCTTATTGACTATCTTGGCGGGGATATTCTTGGAAGCCAGCTGGGGATCGTCCAGGAAGAAGGTCTTGCCGTCAATGGTTATCTTCTTGATAGCCTGGCCGTTGACGGTAATCGCCCCGTCTTCGGAGACTTCCACGCCGGGGAGCTTTTTCAGCAGGTCCTCAAGCACGTCGTTGTCGGTGGTCTTGAATGAAGAAGCGTTGTACTCTATCGTGTCCTTCTTGATGATGATGGGGTTGCCGACCGCAGAGACCGAAGCGGCATCGAGCTGCTGCTGGTCCACTTTCATCCGGATTTCGCCCATATCCTTGACGTCCGGGACCTTGATTTCCTTTTCGAAGGCCTTGTAGCCGAGCAGCTCCGCCCTGAAGATGTAGGTGCCGGCACGGACTCCGGTGAGTTCCACCTTGCCCTCGGCATCGCTGAGCACGTATTTCGCAGGCTTCTGGGCGCCTTCCTTCGTCAGTGACACTGTGGCGAAGCCCACAGGCTCCCCGTTGGATTCGTCGATCAATACCGCAGTCAGGCGGTTCTGGGCATATATGCCTGTGCCGAGGAGCAGCGCCCCGAGAAGGCACAATAATCTTCTAAAGTTCATACTTCTACTTAGACGCTGCAAATCTACTAAAGTTTAATTTAATAATCCAAATAATTAAGTCAAAACCAGTTGCTGGTTTTATTTGATCCTGTCGGGATTTGCGGCGAGGAATTTTTCCCAGGAGCTGCCGGAAGATTTGCCGGCAAGCGGGCTCGACTGCTCGTAGAAATGGCACATCGCGATAGCGAGCGCATCAGTCGCATCCAGGTGCCCGGGATCGATGTTGATCCTAAGGGTCTTTTCCACAATCAGCGCCACCTGCTCCTTCGAAGCCGCCCCATTGCCGCATATCGCCTGCTTCGCCTTGCGCGGGGCGTATTCATAAACGGCAGCACCGTGCTGCAAGGCAGCCGTCATAGCCGCACCCTGCGCGCGGCCGAGCTTGAAAATGACCTGGGCGTTGCGACCGTAGAACGGCGACTCGATAGCCATGTCGTCCGGCTTGTGCAGGTCGCAGAGCGCAGAAACTTTGTCGAAGATAATCAGCAACTTACTGTAGATATCATCGACGCGCCGGAGGTCCAGGACGCCCATGTCCACGAACTGGGGCTTACCCCCGGAAACACGGATAATCCCGAAACCAAGCAGGTTGGTTCCGGGATCTATTCCGAGTATGGTGCAATCCTTAATCAATCTTGTCGAAGCCCGTGTAGGGACGCAGGATTTCGGGGATCACGATGCCGTCCGGGGTCTGGTTGTCCTCGAGGAGGGCCGCCACGACGCGCGGAAGGGCCAGGGAACTGCCGTTCAGGGTGTGCGCCAGCTGGGTCTTGCCCTCGGCGTCACGGTAGCGGCAGTGCAGGCGGTTGGCCTGGAAGGTCTCGAAATTGGACACGCTGCTGATTTCCAGCCAGCGGCCCTGCGCGGCGCTCCACAGCTCGAAGTCGTAGGTGATGGCGGAGGTGAAGGACATATCGCCGCCGCAGAGGCGGAGAATACGGTAGCGCAGGCCGAGCTTATTCACTATGCTCTCCACGTGGGCGACCATATCGTCAAGGGCCTTGTAGCTGTCCTCGGGCTTCTCCACGCGCACGATTTCCACTTTGTCGAACTGATGCAGGCGGTTCAGGCCGCGCACGTCCTTGCCGTAGGAACCGGCCTCCCTGCGGAAACAGGGAGTGTAGGCGGTCAGGCGCTGGGGAATCTGGTCGGCGGCGAGAATCACGTCGCGGAAAATGTTGGTCACGGGCACCTCTGCCGTCGGCACCATGTAGAAATCATCGACTTCCGCGTGGTACATCTGGCCTTCCTTGTCGGGGAGCTGGCCGGTGCCGAAACCGGAATCGCGGTTCACCATCACGGGAGGCTCAACTTCCTTGTAGCCGGCTGCAGTGTTGCAGTCCAGGAAGAAGTTGATGAGAGCCCTCTGGAGCTTGGCTCCCTTGCCCTTGTAGACAGGGAAACCGGCTCCGGTGATCTTCACGCCGAGGTCGAAATCGATGATGTCGTACTTCTTGGCAAGTTCCCAGTGCGGGAGAGCGCCCTCGGGGAGCTTCACCTCGGGGCCGCCCATCTTCACCACCTCGTTGTCCTCGGCACCTGCGCCGGGCTTGACAAGGGAGCAAGGGATATTGGGCATCAGCACCAGGTTCTGCTCCATCTCGGCAGCGGCCTCGTCCATGCGGGCGAGGAGCTCTCCGGAACGGGCCTTGAGTTCCGCCACCGCGGCCTTGGCCTTCTCGGCCTCGTCGCGAAGGCCCTGCTTCATCAGGGCCCCGATTGCGGCCGCCTTCTGCTTCTGGCTGGCCAGAAGGGCGTCTGTCTCGGTCTGGAGGTTACGGCGCAAGCGGTCCAGTTCGACCACCTTGTCGACTATAGGCTGCGCGTCGAAATTCTTGATTTTCAATTTTTCAACGACTCCCTGAGGGTCGTCGCGAAGCATCTTGAGCGTCAACATAGCTATTGGAATTAAAAAAAATGACCCGCAACCCCGATCCCGAAGTGCAAGTCATTGTTCACATAAAACCTTCGAGATTAGCTCTCAAAAGGGACCACTGACACGTAGGACCTGTCAGTCTTGCGGCAGCGTGCGAATTTGACAGTACCGTCAATGAGAGCGTAGAGAGTGTGGTCCTTGCCCATACCCACGTTGGTGGAAGGATTGTGGACGGTGCCCCTCTGGCGGACTATGATATTGCCGGCCTTCACGACCTCGCCGCCGAATTTCTTGAGACCCAGGCGCTTGCTCTGCGACTCACGACCGTTCTTGGAACTGGATTGACCTTTCTTGTGTGCCATAATTCTTAAGCGATTGCGTTGATTTTGATCTTGGTAAGTTTCTGGCGATGGCCGTTGAGCTTCTGGAAGCCCTTGCGACGGATCTTCTTGAACACGATGACCTTGTCGGCCTTTGCATCGTCATCCAGGACGGTGGCCTTGACCACTGCGCCCTCAACATAGGGAGTTCCGACCTTCACGGCGTCTCCGTCAGCGACGAGGAGCACCTTGCCGAACTCTACATCAGCACCCTTGGCATCGGCGAGCCTCTGCACAAAGATTTCGTTGCCAGCCTCTACTTTAAACTGCTGGCCTGCAATGTCTACGATTGCGTACATCAAACAATTATTTTAAATGTTTGGGCCTGGAGCGTCTGCCCTTCCGGCAGCTCTTAACGGGCTCTTCGGTCATAAAATGGACGGCAAAGATAGTGATTATTATCAGATTATCAAAATAATTTTTATCACTCCCCCTTAAGGCCGAAGTAGGTGCGGGTGACCCAGTACTCAAAGAGGGGGTCGAGGAAGTGCGGGATGTCCTCTTCGTCGAAGGTCAGGATTTCCTTCTTGCAGAGGGCATCCTTGAGGCGACGGACATTGGCGGAGGAGTTAAGTCCATATTTATGAATCACTTCCGCACTGCTGAACTTGGTGTGGCCGTCCACCACCGCCCGGAGCAGGCTGACCTGGAAGGTCGTCAGGTCCTCCATCGCCGCTCGGAACGCAGGCACGTGGATGGCGATCAGCTGCGAAAGCGCTTCGACCAGCACCGGCTCCATCATATATCCCTTCGACAGCGAATCGCATATCGCCGAAAAGCAGTTTACATAATAAATATTGTTCTTGAAAAGATTACACACCCCGAGCATAAGCGCCCTGTCCACCACCTTTCCGCTTGACAGGAAGCCCCTGTTCACGGAATCGGCGATATCCTTAGCGTCAATCTCACTCAGTTCCAGCCTCTCCACCTGGCGGTAGAACAGCTTGCGGTGCTCGAAAATCTCCTTCATCGCATTCACCCTGGAGCCGTACAGCACATAACTTGCCGCTCCCCTGTCTTCGGGCGTCCTCGCCTTGAACACCTCCTGCATCAGCCGGCAGAGCCGCTCGCCGTCCTCGGTCAGCGACACGTTCTGGAAATCGTCTATACACACGAACAGCCGCCTGCCGTCCCTGCGCGCCAGTACATATGGCAGCCGGAACAACATCGAGATGTCATCGTCGTCCAGGTCCCAGTTTAGCGACAGCACGCGACCGGTCTCCTGGAACACCTGATCGTCGAACACGAAATGCGAACCCGCCAGGCACTCCGTCACGATATCCGAAAAGTCCTGCGGCGTCACTCCGTAGAGCCGCACCACCTCCGTTCCGAGAAGCGAGCAGAAGTCCTCAATAGTCCTGACATTCAGAAGAGAAACGTTCGCTATCCGGAACTGGCTGCTGGACAGTTTCATGTCAAAAAACACCTGCTGCAGCAGTGAATCCTTCCCCGCCTTCGGCGGCTCATACATCACGACATTCTCTCCCTCGCGCAGCAGATTGGTCATGATTGCCACATCCTGCTTCCTGCCCACGAAATACCTTCCCGTAACCGGTTTATTATAAATGAAAGGGGTATCCATAACAAAAATGTTTCACAAAGATGGCAAAGATTTTCATAACAAACAAATCATTTCTTTTCATTTTCAATGAAATAAGTTAAATTTGTAGTTTTTGAATCGATAATTCTATTATTATGTATAAATACAAAAAACCGGAAGCCTTTGACATAAAGGCAGTTTGGACCGAATTGCTCTGCGACAGCTTCGGAGGATCCACGACAGAAGATTTCACCAGCAGCGAAAACATCGACTGGGAATGGTAGGAGGACACGGCAATGAAAAAGACAGTCATCATCCTGATCGCAGCCGCAGCGGCTGCCGTCGCCTGCTCCAAAGCAGCATTTGAGCCCGCCCCTGCCGAAGGCCCCGAACGCCTCCAGATCAGCGGCGAAAACAGCTTCTCCAAAGCCTGCCTCACCGACGCCTTCGCCATCTGCTGGGAGAAAGACAAGGACAAGGTATGCGTGTTCAACAAGAACGATAAATACCTCTACACCGTAACCACCACAGGCACCACAGCCTGGATGGAAGGAGGCCCAGCGCCGACCCAGAGCACCTACTATGCCCTGTACCCCTATGATGAAAACGCATCCAACACTACCGGCTCCATAACCACGACCCTGCCGGCCGAACAGCAAGCCGTCAAGGGACAGTTCAGCAGCATAGTGGCAGTCTCCGCTTCCAAGACCAAGGAATTCACGTTCCAGCCCGCAGTCTGCCTGGTCGAAGTCGACCTCCAGACCGATGGAGTCAAGACCATCAGCTTCCGCGGCAACAACGGTGAACTCCTGGCCGGCACGCTGCGTTTGTCAGCAACCACCAGCGGCGAGCCCGAACCCACGATCATCAAGGGCTCCAAGGAAGTCAGCATATCCGACGGCGGCAACGTGCTCGAACCCGGAACCTACTACATCTCCATCGCTCCCCAGACCTTTGAGAAAGGCGTCACGATAACCCTAAGCGGCGACGCCGGAGTGGCCGAAAAGGCCACGGCCAAGCCCGTGAACGCCGCCAGGTGCTCCCGCATCCGCACCGGCGCCCTCACCCTGACCCTCGCTCCCAGGGACGACGACTTCTGGTTCGAATACAGCGACCAGGACATCAGCGGAGCAGTCTACCCCGGTGAGCAGAAATACATCGTCTATTCCTATTCCGGCACCAACTCCCTGAACTATACCATCCACAGTAACAGCCCCGTCAGCATCGAATACCCCGACGGCACTGCAGCACTCAAGGAAGAAATCACGCAGGGCGGCTCTGTCATCGACCTCCTGCCCGTGGTCCCCAGCGGCGGTGAAAACGAAAACGTCACCCGCCTTAAGGGGGCCAGTCCACGAGGCTCGGAAGGAGCACCCATAAACCTGACCACCGACAACAATTCCCTGTTCGGAAGCGGCCTGTCCGGCTCCAACACTGCAAACTGCTACGTCGTGACCACTCCCGGCTGGTACTCGTTCCCCCTGGCTTACGGCAACGCCATCAAGAACGGATCGACCAACACGGACGCATACGCCCCGTCGGTGACAGGGGTGAGCGCCCTCTCACCTTTCATCGACGGAACGGGCAATGCCATATCCGGTCCTTACCTCCAGAATGTCGCATCACTGCGTCTGGAATGGGAAGACGTAGTGGGGCTTATTCAGGATATCAGCCTGAAAGCCAACGGGGCAGATTCCTTCCGCGCCGTCTTCCAGGTCCCTCAGGAAACCATACGCGAAGGCAATGCTGTCATCAGCGCCCTCAACGACTCCGGCACTGTCATCTGGAGCTGGCACATCTGGGTCAGCGGTGCCACGGATAGCGATTTCGGTCCTGAGACCGTTATAAACAAGGCTGGCAAGGCCTTCGACATGGCCAGCATCAACGTCGGCTGGGTAGCCCCATACTACTCGCCCCTGACCTACGCAGCCCGCAACACCCGCGTCCGCATCACCCAGCCCTCCAGCGGCAAGGTGATTGAATTCACCCTCGCACAGACCGGGGCTGCGCTGCCCGCCAACGAAGTGGGAAACTGCCCGTTCTACCAGTTCGGCCGCAAAGATCCGTTCGTCGCCAGCGACGGCACCCCGGGCCTGGCCACTGAGAACTGCCGCAAGAAGACCTGGTACACCACCAGCCGCCGCGACACCATTGGCACGCGCTACGCCGAACTTGGCGCCGACATAGTCAGGACCATCCAGAACCCCACGGTCTACAACATGCAGTCCGGCGGCGACGGCACCTACGCCAACCTCTGGAACGCCACCCAGGCCACGTTCGCTTCTTCCAGTACCGCCGACGCCAACGCCCAGCCTGTGGTAAAGACCGTCTACGACCCCTGCCCTATCGGCTGCTGCCTGCCTCCAATCGGCGCCTGGACCGCGTTCAAGGAGAATGTCTCCGGTTCATTCAACCAGGGGTACTATTTCAACACCGGCACCGGTACGACCACGTTCTATCCGGCCGCCGGCTCCATGTCCACCAGCAACATGACCTCCACTAAGGTGTTCGCCGCGCTGCGCAACGTCGGCACAGGCTTCTCCTACTGGGCGGCCAACGCCAACAACAAGACTGCCGGTTTCAACCTGAACGTATATAACGGCGGCACCGTCAACAACACCTACGGCAGCAACCGCCAGTACGTATATCCCATCCGTCCAGGCATAGAGAAATGATGAAAAGACTGCTGATCATAGCGGCACTGCTGCTTGCCGCCACAACAACGCAGGCCCGCTGCAAGGCCGCCGTAGCCGTGGTCGTGGATTCAGGCACCTATCCGCAGATAGCAGCCTCCGTGGACCGTTACGCCGCAGCCATCAGGCATTACGACCGCAAGAATGTGTTCGTGCTGGTGGAAGACTGGACGCCGGACCGCCTGCGTGACACCCTGAAGACTCTCTGGCGCACCAAGGGGCTCGAAGGAGCCGTGCTCGTGGGTGAGATTCCCGTGCCCATGATACGCCGCGCGCACCATCTGTGCACGGCGTTCAAGATGGACCCGAAGATGCCCATTAAGCGTTCGTCCGTCCCCTCCGACCGCTTCTACGACGATTTCAGCCTGAGTTTCAATTTCCTGCAGCAGGACGGCAAGCTGTGGTACTATGACCTCTCTCCGGAAGGGGCGCAGAGGGTGCGCTGCGATATCTACACCGCCCGCATAAAACCCGCCCGCAGCGACGCCGGACACAGTTTCGCCGAACTCATATGCGAGTTCCTGGACCGTGCGGCAGCGGCGAAGGCGGCCCCCGACGCGCTGAATGAAGTGTTCCACTTCGGCGGCCACGGTAACAGCTCTGAGAGCTTCAACGCCCGCATCGACGAGGAGCGAGCCTATTATGAGCAGTTCGCCCTGCGTGAACCGAAAGGAAGGGTGCGTTTCCTGAACTTCGACGAGGAGCGCTTCACCCGCAAGCGCCTGATGGCTACCCTCGCCGACCCGGAAGTCGACTTCGCCCACATCCACAGCCACGGCGCCGTCGGAGCCCAGTACATCAGCAAAGAGCCTTACACATTCATCACAGGTGAACATATAGGGAACGTCAAATCCGTCCTCCGTTCCAAGATGCGCAAGGCGAAGGACAAGGAGAAGACAGCCGCCGAACTGATGCAGTCCTACGGCGTCACGTCCGAATGGCTCAAGGGCTGGGACGATCCTGAGGTGACGAAGGCCGATTCCGTCCGCACCGCATCCGTGGACATAACCCTCGAAGACCTCGACGGATACGCTTCCGGGGCGAAGGTCATACTTCTGGACGCCTGCTTCAACGGAGCCTTCCTCCACGACGACTACGTGGCCGCCCGCTACGCCTTCGGGCATGGCAGCCGAAGCTTTGCAGTGACGGCCAACTCAGTGAACATAATCCAGGACCACTGGAAGAACGAGATGGCCGGAATGCTGGCCGCAGGCGCCTGCGTAGGCGAATGGGCCCGCAACTACATGACCCTGGAGTCGCATCTGTTCGGAGATCCGACCTACCGTTTCGCGGCGTCGAAAGACAAGAATCCCGACGTCACCTCGGTCAAGGCCATCCACGACGGCCGCAAGCCTCTTTCGAAG
>JAILIM010000089.1 GCA_024695285.1 Bacteroidales bacterium | reverse complement strand
TATTTCCGCGGTTTTTTAACACTTTTTTCGGCTTTTGTTCAAGGTCGTTCGGCGGGTGTCTCTAGCACCCCGAAACGGGCTATTGTTGTTGTAATGAGTTGAAAATTATACAGTTTTTAATTTTTTAACGATATATTGATTACTGAAAGTTGTTCTTTAGATAAGTATAGCTTCAATTGTAATGTATACAGGTTCGAAATAGAATTGAGAGATTCGCTACAAATTGTTGGAAATAAGTGGTACACTGTCGATTATAGTTCGTCTCCGCCTTCCTGCGACTATTTTTTTAGTTTTCGTTATTATGGTGTATTCTCTTTCATTTCTGGAAGATATTGTTTCCAAAACAATAATAATCCTGAGATTCCAATAAGTTTTTCATTTTTGTTTGATGATTGCACCTTTGTGCAATACCGTGATCCTCAAACCTTAAATGACACAATATCTATCACTAATGGAAGAATAGATATATACGAATCTCTCTTTGAAAGATACCACAATTATAACTTGCCGGATTTCCTTACTTCGCCATTTTAGTTGCCGGCGATATAGCGGGTGAGGGCGATGAAGTCCTCAACGCTGAGGCGCTCGGCGCGGAGGTCCAACAAATCATTGATACTGACCTGGTTGTCGGCTTTCCCGGAGGCACTTTGTGCCGACAGAGGGGTTAGCTGCGTAGCAGCGCAAGGGGAACCTTCCCCTTGTCCCCTGGGGGTGCAGGGGGGTTGTAGTCGAAGACCCTGAGGAATGAGCTGCTTCAGCGAATTCCTCAGGGTTTTGCGGCGCTGATTAAATGCTGTTTTAACGACCTGCTTGAAGAGCTTTTCGTCACATCCGAGGGTGGTGCGGGAGTTGCGGGTGAGGCGGATCACGGCGGAGTGGACCTTGGGCGGCGGGGCGAAGGCGCCGGGGCCTACGGTGAAGCAGTATTCTATGTCGTACCAGGCCTGGAGAAGCACGCTGAGAATCCCGTAGGTCTTGCTTCCGGGCTTCTCAGCGATGCGTTCTGCAACTTCTTTCTGTATCATACAGACCACTTCCGGGACGCGGTCCTTGTCGTCGAGGATCTTGAAGAAAATCTGGGAGGAGATGTTGTAGGGGAAGTTGCCGATGACCCTGTAGGGGCCGGGGAAAATTTTTTCCATCGGGAGGCGGAGGTAGTCGGCCTGGAGAAGGCGTCCCTGTATGCCGGGGAAATGTGACAGGAGGTAGTCGACGGATTCCCCATCCACCTCAACTGCCTTGAGGTCAATGTCTTCCCTCTTCAGCAGATACTGCGTCAGCACCCCCATCCCCGGCCCGATTTCCAGCACGTCCCTGCATAGCCCCGTGGCGCCCAACTCGCTATGTCCCAACACATTGCTGATTTCGCCTGCATCCTTTTTTTTGCAGGCAAAATCAGCAAGCGATTGACTATCAGACAGTTGAGGGGCACGGGACAGTGCGTCAACGATACAGCGGGCGATCGACTGATCCGTCAGGAAATGCTGTCCTAAAGCTTTCTTCGCTCTGACTTCCATAATTAAAACTTTTGATTCTGTAGTTCCGCTGCAAAACCTCCGCTTCGCTCCGTCCCTCCCACTGCTACGCAGCGAGCCCCTCCCATTCAAGTGGCCATGGGCGGCCACTGTTTTGCAGCCGAAACCACAGAATCGTCAATCATTATTCTACCCTAATTTATGTGCCAGCTTGGCGGCGAGGTCGAGGAAGGCCTCGGCGTCGGGGCGGGTGCCGAGGGCTGCGGGCTCGCCGGCGTCGCCGCTCTCGCGTATGCTCTGTACCAGCGGGATGCGACCGAGCAGCTCTATGCCGAGCTGGCGGGCCATACGCTCGCCGCCGTCCTTCCCGAAGATGTAGTACTTTTCGTCCGGATGCTCGGCAGGGGTGAACCACGCCATATTCTCCACCAGTCCGAAGACGGGACGGTTGATGTTCTTGTTGCTGAACATAGCCGCTCCCTTCTCCACGTCGGCGAGCGCGACCTCCTGGGGCGTGGTCACGAGTATCGCGCCCTCCACGGGGATGTCCTGCAGGAGGCTGATATGAATGTCGCCGGTGCCCGGAGGCATATCCACCAGAAGGAAGTCCAGCGGGCCCCATTCCACCTGCAGTATCATCTGCTTGAGGGCATTGCAAGCCATAGGACCGCGCCATATGAGCGCCTGTCCCCGTTCGGCGAAGTAGCCGATGCTCATCCACTTGACCCCGTACTTCTCCAGCGGCACCATCATCTCTTTCCCGTCCACCTCTTCCGCCAGCGGCTGCTGCCCTTCGGTGCCCGTCATCAGGGGCACGGAGGGGCCGTACACGTCGGCGTCGGCAAGGCCCACCCTGTGGCCCAGGCGGGCAAGCGCGCACGCCAGGTTCACGGCCACGGTGGACTTACCCACCCCGCCTTTTCCGGACGCAACGCCGATGATGTGGCGCACGTAGCGCAGGCCCTCGGTGTCCAGGTCCAGCCCCTTCTTCTTCGGCGCAGCATCCTCGACCACGACGGTCTCCACTTTGGGATCCTTCACCCCGCCGCGTATCATGGCGGCGCGGGTGGCGCCTATGAGGTATTCAGCCAACGGGTCCCTTCGTTTCGGAAAAGCGAGCGTTACCGTGACCCCTTCGGAACTCACCCGCACGGAGGAGACCATGCCCAGGTCCACGATGTCGCGGTCCTGGCGGGCCGGGTGGCGCACCTCCCGGAGAATCTTCAGCACATCTTCGTTCGTCATTCCCGCACCAGATTCATTTCATTCAACAGATAACCGGCTCCGCCGACTTTGTCCACCATCAAGAGCACGTAGCGGATGTCCACGCAGATGCACCTCTGGAGCTCCGGCTCGAACATCACGTCGCTACTCATCGCCTCCCAGTTGCCGTCGAAGGCAAGTCCGATAAGGTTGCCGTCGGCATCGAGCACGGGGCTGCCGGAGTTGCCTCCGGTGATGTCGAGGTTCGTCAGGAAGCAGGTCACCAGCTCGCCCTTTGCGTTGGCGTACTGGCCGTAATCCTTATTCTGGTAGATTTCCTTGAGGCGCGCGGGCACGCGGAACTCATAGTTGTCGGGGTCTTCCTTCTCCATCACGCCCTTCAGTGTGGTGTAGTACTTGTAGAGCACGCCGTCCTTGGGTTCGTAGCTCTTCACCGTGCCGTAGGTGAAGCGGCAGGTGCTGTTTGCGTCCGGATAGGAGGGCTCGCCCTTCTTCCACTCCAGCAGGCTGGCAGCGTAGGCCTTGGTCGATTCGGCAAGTTTCTCGTTGCCGGCGGCGTTGGCCTGATAGAGTCCCATATACTTTTCCAGTATGGCGTTGAACATCTGCACGGCGGGATCGGCATCGAGCAACTTGTCCGTGATGGGCTTGGAAGCGAGCTTTTCGGGGCTCGTGAAGATACTCTTTTTGAAGAGCTTGTCCACGAACTTGCGGGTGTCGGTCTTCATGAAATCAACACCCTTGACGGTGATTGCGTCCTGGGGATCGACGTTCTGCTTGTAGAAGTCTATCATCGCCACGGCCACGTTGCGGTCCACGTCGGCGTTGTAGTCCTTGTAGTTTTCGGAAATCTCACGTATCAGCTCCTGGAGCGCCTCGGCTTCGGGCTTGGCGTGCTCAGGGTCCTTGCCGGCGGCGATGCGGGCTGCCTGCAGGCCGCGCTGGATGGCGCCGCCGAAGCTGAGCAGCTCGATCTGGAGCAGGCTCTCGGTGAGAAGGGTGGCGGCCTCACGGGTGGCCTTCGAGCCCCTGACGCCCTCTTCGATGCGTCCGATGGCTCCGCCCCAGGCGGCCTGGCGGGCAGGGTCGGCTGCAATCCAGGCTTCCAGTTCCTGCTCCTTCTGCTTCTCCCGGCCGATGATGTCGAGGGCCTCGAAAGCTTCCTTCTCGCCTATCCACTTCTTCCAGCCGTTGGAAGATCCGGAATACTTGCTGGCGTACTGCAGCCCCACTTTCTCGTCGGCACGCATAGCTTTCCAGAGTATGTCCTGGCGCACGCCGCGGGCTGCGATGCGGATGTTGTTGTTGTCCAGCATTTCCTCGAGCTGGGCGGCGGTCTGGAAGCGCTGGGTGCGGCCCGGGTAGCCCATGATCATGGCGAAATCGCCTTCCTCGACGCCCTTGAGCGACACTCCGAGGAACTGGCGGGGCACGAAGGGCACATTGACCTCAGAGTAGTCGGCCGGCTCGTTGTCGGGACCGGCATACACGCGGAACATCGAGAAATCGCAGGTGTGGCGGGGCCACATCCAGTTGTCGGTGTCGCCGCCGAACTTGCCGGAGGATGCCGGAGGGGCGCCGACAAAGCGGACGTCCCTGTAGACCTTGGACACTATGAGATACTGGACGTTGCCGTTGTAGAACTCGGTGATGCGCACCTGGCAGTTGGGGTTGGCCGCCTGCGCGTCCTTGACCAGCTGCTGGCGGTTAGCACCGGCAGCAAGAGTGTCGGTCACGTCCGTCATGCTCTGGAGGAAGCGCACGGTCAGGCCGGGCACGGGGATTTCATCGGCGAGGCCGGCGGCCCAGTAGCCGTCCTCGAGGTAATTGTGTTCAGTGGACGACAGGCCCTGGATGGCGCCGTAGCCGCAGTGATGGTTGGTCACGAGCAGGCCGCGGCCGGAGATGATTTCGCCGGTGCAGCCGCCTCCGAACTGGACGATGGCGTCCTTGATGGAGGAATTGTTGACGCTGTAGATTTGCTCCGGAGTGAGCCGGCAGCCGAGTTTCTGCATCGTTCCGGCATTCATTTTTTCAAGCAGGGGCAGCAGCCACATGCCTTCGTCCGCCCGGAGTGTGGCGGGCAGGAGCAGCAGGGCGCTGGCGATGGTCAAAAGTACTCTTTTCATATTCAAAATAACGTTGGTTCCAATTCTTTAGGGTGGAAACTGCGGCGGTGTTCGGGCGTAAGGCCCAGGCGCCGTATGGCATCGATGTGTTCCGGGGTGGGATAGCCGGCATTGTGGGCCCAGCCGTAGCCGGGATAGAGGCGGTCGAGCTCCTCCATCCTTTCGTCGCGCCAGGTCTTGGCGAGCACGGAGGCGGCGGCGATACTGGCGTAGGTGGCATCTCCGTGGACGACGGTTTTGTAGGGGTAGCCGTCGAAGGGCTTGAAGCGGTTGCCGTCGATTAGCAGGAAATCCGGGCGCGTCTTCAGCGCGCCGACAGCTCTCTGCATACCTATAATGCTGGCATTCAATATATTGATGCGATCTATCTCCTCAGCCTCGACGGCCACCACGGCCCAGGCCACGGCCTCACGCTCGATTATTGGGCGCAGGGTTTCGCGGGCCTTGCGCGTCATCTGCTTGGAGTCGTTGAGCAGGGGGTGGCTGAAGCCTTCGGGGAGTATGACGGCAGCGGCATACACGGGGCCGGCGAGCGGGCCCCTGCCCGCTTCGTCGCATCCGGCCTCGATGCGGCCGGGCTGCATACACCCCAACAACTGTACACTACGTGCCATAGTTGCAAAGTTAAACACAAATGTGGAGAATGCCAACTCAGACTCAGTCTTTCTTGGCCGGGAACAGGCGCAGGACCTTCTGGACGGCTGAGAAGACCTGCTCCAGCTGGACAGAAAGAAGATCCACCTTGGAGTCCAGTTCCGTCATACGGTCCTCCAGGGAGCCTTCACGGAGATACCCGGACGGATTGTCGCCAAGCAGGATTTCCTCCTCGCTCTTTCCGACCACCTCGGCGAACTTATGCATATTGTCGGTGAAAAGATTGGTCTTGCCCCGTTCGAACTTGTTGTATGTCGAACGGTCAACACCCATCTTTTCGGCTATTTCTCCCTGGGAAAAACCGAGCTTTATGCGTTCGCGCCGGATATTGTCGTGGAATTGATCCATGTAACCAATAATAGTCATTGCAAAATTACGATTTCTTAACTACTTATGCTATAGCAAGTTTCGCCACTTTTGTGGCGCTCATCGCCACATTTTCCTTAAAAAATCGTAAGAACTTTTTCTGACCCCCTGTTTTACCCCCGCCAAATTGTTGCTATTGCCGCCACAAATGTTAATCTTTGCACCACAAAAAGACCGGATATGAGAGAAAAAGTTTACCGACGCTTCGCCTCGCTGCTCGAAAGCGGGTCGTTCAACAGCTACGAAGCCATCTGCCGCACCCTCCGCGTATGTCCCGACGACCTCGACGAACTGCTCTTCTGCGAGCTTGGTTTTACGGGGGATCAACTGTTCAATTATTATTTTGGTATTCAGTCCGAAAATTACTAACTTTGCAAGCTCAGATAATTAACAACACCTCATACAATGAAAGAATACCAGACCAAAGAAGTCCGCAACGTCGTTCTCCTCGGAGCGACCAAGTCGGGCAAAACCACACTCGCAGAAGCGATGCTCTTCGAGGGCAAAGTCATCTCCCGCATGGGCACGATCGAAGACAAGAACACCTTGTCCGACAACAACGAGCTCGAGAAAATCAACCAGCGTTCCATCTACGCAACCCCTCTGTATGCAGAGTTCGGCGGCAGCAAGATCAACTTCATCGACGCTCCCGGTTCCGACGACTTCATCGGCGGGGCATACTCCGCTTTCCGCGTATGCGAGAGCGGCGTGCTCGTGATCAACGCCCAGCAGGGCGTGGAAGTCGGCACTGAAAGCTTCGTGCGCAGGGCCGAGAGCCAGAAGCTCCCGATGATTCTCGCCGTCGGCCAGCTCGACGCCGACAAGGCCGACTGGGACAACGTCCAGAACTCCCTGAAGGAGACCTTCGGTGGCAAGATGATCAACGTCCAGTTCCCTGCCGGTGCAGGCGCATCCTTCGACGGTGTCATCGACGTCCTGACGATGAAATACTACAAAGGCAACGACGTTCTCGACATCCCTGCAGAATATGCAGACCAGGCCGAAGAATACCGCGAGCAGCTCATCGAGAAGGCCGCCGAATTCGACGATGCCCTGATGGAGAAGTACTTCGACGAAGGCACCCTCAGCGAGGAGGAAATCCACAGCGGAATGAACAAGGGTATCACCAGCGGTGACCTTTATCCCGTGTTCTGCGTGTGCGGAAAGAAAGACATCGGCGTCAAGCGCCTTATGGAGTTCATCAAGGAAGTCGCTCCCGCCCCTCAGGTCAAGGAGGACGGCCCCGCTTCCCTCTTCATCTACAAGAACGACGTCGAGCAGCACCTCGGTGAAGTCTCCTACTTCAAGGTGATGAGCGGCACCCTCACGACCGGCATGGATCTCGAAGATCCCGTCTCCGGCAACAAGGACCGCTTCTCCGCCATCTACGCAGTGGCCGGCTCAAAGAAAGAGGCCGTGACCAACCTCCACGCCGGTGACTTCGGCTGCGCCGTGAAGCTCAAGAACAGCCGTTCCAGCACCACCCTGTCCGCTCCCGGTTCAGGCATCTCCTACGACAAGATCCAGTATCCTGCTCCCAAATACCGCTGCGCCATCAAGGCCAAGGTCCAGCAGGACGACCAGAAGCTCGGCGACGCTCTCAAGAAGATCGCCGCACAGGATCCCACCGTCGTCGTGGAATACTCCAAGGAACTCCGCCAGACCATCCTCAGCGGCAACGGCGAGCAGCACATCAACATCGTCAAGTGGCGTCTGAACAACGAGTTCGGCCTCGAGGTCGAGCTCTTCGCCCCGAAGGTGCCCTACCGTGAGACCATCACCAAGGTCGCCTGCGCCCAGTACAGGCACAAGAAGCAGTCCGGCGGCGCCGGCCAGTTCGGCGAAGTCCACCTGCTTGTCTGCCCTGCCGAGGGTGAGCTCAACACCAAGTTCAAGATCGACGGCAAGGACACCCAGCTGAACATCAAGACCCAGGATATCACCGAGCTCGAATGGGGCGGCAAACTGGAGTTCTACAACTGCGTCGTGGGTGGTTCCATCGACCTCGGCTTCATGCCCGCCATCCTCAAGGGTATCAAGGAAAGAATGGTCGAGGGCCCTCTGACCGGTTCCTACGCCCGTGACATCCGTGTCTTCGTCTATGACGGTAAGATGCACCCGGTGGACTCCAAGGAAATCGCGTTCATCATCGCCGGCCGCAACGCCTTCCGTGAGGCCTTCCGCAACGCCGGCCCGAAGATCCTCGAGCCGATCTACAACGTCGAAGTGATGACCCCGGCCGAGTACCAGGGAGCCGTCATGTCCGACCTCCAGAACCGCCGCGGTATCCTCGGTGACCTGGGTGCCGACAAGGGCTTCTCCATCCTCCGCGCCCGCGTCCCGCTCGCAGAGCTGTACCGCTACTCCACCACCCTGAGTTCGCTTACCTCCGGAAGCGCGACCTTCACGATGGAGTTTGCCGACTACCAGCCCGTCCCGGGAGACGTCCAAACCAAGCTCCTCGCGGACTACGCCGCCCAGGAAGAGGAAGACTAATCCTTTCTTGCAGAAACGAAAAGAGCGCCGGACGATGGGTCCGGCGCTCTTTTTATTTCTGTTTCTTATTCGGCAGGAGCCGTCGAGGCGATGCAGAGCTCATCCATCTGGGCGGCGTCGATCAGGGACGGGGAGTCGATCATGACGTCGCGGCCCTGGTTGTTCTTCGGGAAGGCGATGTAGTCGCGGATCGTCTCCTGGCCGCCGAACAGCGCGCAGACGCGGTCGAAACCGAACGCCAGGCCACCGTGGGGCGGAGCGCCGAACTTGAAGGCATTGATGATGAAGCCGAACTTGTATTCCGCCTCCTCGGGCCCGATGCCCAGCACCTCGAACATGCGCTTCTGCATGTCGGCGTTGTGGATACGGATCGAACCGCCGCCCAGCTCCGTGCCGTTCAGCACGAAGTCGTAGGCGTTGGCGCAAACCCGCTCCAGGTCCTCTTTCTTATCGGAATAGAACCAGGCCTCGTGCTCCGGCTTCGGCGCCGTGAAGGGGTGGTGCATCGCGTAGAAACGCTGGTCCTCCTCGCTCCACTCCAGGAGCGGGAAGTCCACGATCCACAGCGGCGCGAAGACCTTCGGGTCGCGGTAGCCCAGGCGGTTGCCGAGCTCGATGCGCAGCACGCCAAGCTGGGTCTGCGTCTTGCGTTTCTCGCCGCAAAGCACCAGGATGAGGTCGCCCTTCTTGGCCTCCAAAGCCTCAGCGATCCGAGCCAGATCCTCCGGCGTAAAGAACTTGTCCACAGAGGACTTCAGCGAACCGTCCTCATTCACCCGGATATAGACCAGGCCCTTGGCACCCACCTGCGGACGCTTGACCCATTCGGTCAGCTCGTCCACCTGCTTGCGGGTGTAGGAAGCGAGCCCGTCGGCGCAGATCGCGCCCACGTACGGCACGCTGTCGAACACGCCGAAACCGTGCCCCTGCGCCAGGGCGGTGATCTCGTGGATCTTCATCCCGAAGCGGATGTCCGGCTTGTCGGAGCCGTAGAAGTCCATCGCGTCGTACCAGCTCATGCGCGGCAGCGGGTCGGGAATGTCGACACCCACGGCGTTCTTGAACATCTGGCGCATCATGCCTTCGAACATGTTCAGGACATCCTCCTGCTCGACGAAGGACATCTCGCAGTCGATCTGCGTGAACTCCGGCTGGCGGTCGGCCCGCAGGTCCTCGTCGCGGAAGCAGCGCACGATCTGGAAATAGCGGTCGTAGCCCGCGACCATCAGCAGCTGCTTGAAGGTCTGGGGGCTCTGCGGCAGGGCGTAGAACTGGCCCGGGTTCATGCGGGACGGCACGACGAAGTCGCGCGCACCCTCCGGCGTACTCTTGATCAGGTACGGGGTCTCGATCTCCATGAAGCCCTGCTCGTCCAGATAGGTGCGGACCTCCTGGGCGAGACGGTGGCGCAGCGCGAGCGCCCGCTGGAGCGGCGGCCGCCGCAGGTCGAGATAGCGGTACTTGGCACGCAGGTCTTCGCCGCCGTCGCTCTGCTCCTCGATGGTAAACGGGGGCGTGACGGACTTGTTGAGGATCCGGATGCCCTCCAGCTTGATCTCAACCTCGCCGGTCGGCATCTTGGGGTTCTTGCTCTCCCGCTCGACGACGGTACCCGTGACCTGGATGACGAATTCACGTCCGAGGGAGGACGCAGTCTCGACAAGCGCGGCATCGGCGTCCGCCTCCACGACGAGCTGCGTGATGCCGTAGCGGTCGCGCAGGTCGATAAAGGTCATGCCGCCGAGTTTACGGGCCCGCTGGACCCAGCCGGCGAGGGTGACTTTCTCCCCGGCATTGCTGATGCGGAGCTCTCCGCAAGTGTGTGTCCTGTACATTTGTTTGCTCTGATCTTGAAAGGATTGCAAAAATACGAAAAATATACGTTAGTTGTCCCACCGGGCCGTCTTCGATGTGCGCCAAATCTCCATGAGCTTCTTTTCGAACGCGGCCGCGAGGAAGCGCATCCCGAAATCGTTGGGGTGGACGCCCTCGATCATGCCGTCCATCGGCAGGTCCAGCTCGTCGTGAGACAGATAATAAATTTCCGGCACGCCCTGGCGCTGCAGCGCCTCGTAGGCACGCCGCACCTGCGCATTCGCCTGCCGATAAACCGCCTTGGCCTCACTGGCGCCGTCGCCGACGTTGCCGGCGTGCTCGGCGATCAGGATGGGACAGTCGCTGCGACGGCGCAGGATCCGCACGGCCTCCAGCAGGCGCGGCTCGATATCCGTAGCCCGTGTCAGGTTGGCCGAGCAGTCGAGGACATACACGGAGGCGTCGATCTCGGAGAGCAGTTCCAGCACCTCGGGCTCCAGTTTCCCGTTGCCGGAGAATCCCAGGTTGACGACCGGCAGGCGAAGGTCCCGCTCCACGATGTTGGTCCATGCGTTGCCCGGACGCGAGGCGCAGGCGCCCTGGGTGATGCTAGTGCCGTAGATGACGACGGGATGCGTGCGCGTCTCCGGGATGAAGCGGAGCTGTGCGGTGCCGGGCACACCGATCTTCATCCAGGTCACGGTGTTGTACGGCGGCAGATAAAGGTGAAACTCGTAGCTCCGGCCGCCCGCCGGATAGTAACTGATCCCGCTGTACACATAGCGGGTCGTATCGTTGCTGATCTTGGCGGGGAAATCCGGGGCCACCCAGCGGGTCCGCCCGTCGCTCCCCCGGGCATAGAGATCCAGGCCCGAACGGCCCGTGGAAGGCATGTGAAACATGTTGAGCCCGTCCTTGAGGCCATAGAGAACGATGATCTCAGGCGCATCGCTCTCGAAAACCAGGCTCAAGCCGGCCGCATTCAGGCTCAGGTCCCAGACCTGGTCCCGGACGACGCCCTGCGCCTTCCCAGGCAGGCGGACATAGCCGCCCTTCAACTGGTCCCAGCCGACGCCGTGCACGACGGGGCCCGCTTCCAGCGGGTCGAACCATCTGAAAGGCGCCGTCTGCGCCGCAGCAACCGTAAACAGGGCCGCCAGGCCCACCAAAGAAAGGAATATCTTTTTCATACCACCAAATATACGAATAATTCACGCCGAGTGTGCCCTCCGTCCCGGAACGACGGACGGAGGCAACGAAAATGGGGGAAAAACGCGCCCTCCGTCCCGGTTTTCAGGACGGAGGGCACATCAATCAGGATAAGAGAGCCTACGGCGCCGCGACGAAACGGTCGGCAAGCGGGCTCCAGACCGACGAGGTCTTGTAGGTCTCCAGCGCGGAGGCAGGTACGTAGATCGGGCAGGTCGTACCATAGAAGGCATCGCTGCTACCATCCGGCGGGGTCGTCCCGAGGAACGTGATGGAGGTCAGCGGGCACTCGGCAAAGGCACCGGCGGCAAGATAAGTCACGCTGGCCGGAATCACGACGGAAGTCAGTCCTGAATTGCTGAATGCTGCGTCAATAGACGTCAACCCCTCATACATCGTCACGGTAGTCAGGGAAGGGAGGCTCGTGAAGCTGCCCCCGGTCAATTTTTTCACTCCCTTGAGATCCACGGACTTGAAGTTGGAACAACCGTAAAAATTGCTGGAATTGACAACTTCGATCGTCCCCGGGAAGGTGAAGGACTCAAGCGCCGTATTCTGGAAATTGGCATTTCCCATCTGCTTGGTCCCCTCGTGCATCGTCACGGTTTTCAAGTTCGTACAGTTCTGGAAAACAGCATCACCTATCGTCTCCACGCTGCCCGGAATGTCAATGGAGGTTAGGGCGGAGCAATTCTGGAAGGCAGCCGACCCGATTTCCTTGATGCCCGGGGTCAGGACGACGTCCTTCAAGGAAGAAAGGCCGACGTTGCAAAGGGCGGAGGGGATGACCTCAAGCGTGCTGGGGAAAACAATCTTTTCCAGCTGGGTGTTTCCTCCGAAACAATTGCCGATGGAAGTGACACCCTCCTGGAAGATCACGGTTTTCAGAGCCGTGCAGCCGCCGAAAGCAGAACCGCCAACGATCTTCACGGTTCCGGGGATATCGATCGCTTCCAGGGAAGAGCAGCCACCGAAGGCGCCGCCAGGGATGATCTCATTCCCTTCGTGCAGGACCACCTCTTTCAAGCCACTCAAACCTCCGCAAGCGGGAATCACCTTGAGCGTGCCGGGGAATTCGAGCCTTTCCAGAGAAGAGCAGCCACCGAAGGGACTATCACCCGTCGTTTCAAGACCATCCCGAAGGACGACGGTCTTCAATCCGGAGAGGCCGCCGAAAGCATTGCTGCCGATGTGTTTCACGGTACTGGGAATATCGATCGCTTCCAGGGAATAGCATCCCCCGAAACAGCTGTTAGGAATGATTTCATTCCCTTCGTGCAGGACCACCGCTTTCAAGCCACTCAAACCTCCGCAACTGGGAATCACCTTGAGCGTGCCGGGGAACTCGATGCTCTCCAAAGAAGAGCAGCCACCGAAGGGACTCTCTCCTGTCGTTTCGACACCTTCCCGAAGAATGGCGGTTTTCAAGCCGTAGCAGCCGCCAAAGGCAGAGCTGCCGACGTATTTCACGTTCCCGGGGATATCGATCGCCGCCAGGGAAACGCATCCCCCGAAACAGTTGTTAGGAATCGCCGTGAGGCTCGGAGGGAATTGGATGGATTCCAACTTGTTCCAACCGCCAAACTGACTGTTTGCAATCTCCGTGACACCGGTGAAGAATTGGAATTCGTCAAAAGAGGTAAAAGGATAAGGATGAAGAACACCCTCGTCATCCCGGAAGAAATCATCGAAGGACGTGACCGCGGCCGCTTCCTTGTAAGAAATCTCACCATCGCCATCGGTATCGACGCCCATTTCGATCAGGTATGCCTTCAGGTCCGCATCCTTGAATGCGATGGGGTCGTCCGGGTCGATACTGTTCAGTTCCAGCGGAGACAGCCGGTTGACCTTGCTGCGGACGACCTCATACGAGGCATCCATCGTCTGGCTGAACGTGCCGCCGTTCCAC
>JAILIM010000058.1 GCA_024695285.1 Bacteroidales bacterium | reverse complement strand
CTTGTCCGCGTCAAGGTAGTCAACGATGACAACTCTTACTTCACGGCCAAGACTCACCGCCCAGACTTCTGCAGTGTACAGCTTGTAGACAAGTTTGTCATCCACAGAGTACTCTTCTTTGAAGATGTCCATGTCAAGGTGTTTGAGATCGACTTTCCCCGCGAACTTCTGGGGACGCCCTCTCTTGCGGGCCTTCGGACCGCGATAGAGATACTTCAGGTTCACGTCGTCACGGAAGCGGCTTATGATGTTGAAGCCCAACTCCTTGACTCCGGTAACGAAGCTCTCCTTGGAAAAGTAAGCGTCAGCGACAATGAGATTACAGATGGACATCAGTTGTTTGTTTATACGGCACAGCATCCTTAGATACCACCCCGTGAGGGAATCGGGATCATCCATCCCCCTGGTGCATTTGGGCTTGCGACCACGGCATTTCTGGGTAAAGGTCTGCTCCGCTTTCAGGAACACGGCATCCTTGGTATCAGCATCAACAATGGAGAGTCCCAGGATCTCAAGGCCATGTTTGATGGCACCGGCGCAGCCGGACCAGAACCAGTCGACGCCCGGAGTCTTCTTTCCAGCCTTGGGGATGAAACATGGGTCGATGCCTATTGCAATACGATGTCCCATCATTGGAGAAAGGAAGTGGCGGTTGAATGAAAGCCAATATGTTCAGTTCAATGCTTACAAATGGGGTATCGTCCACTAATACTATTATTCCCGCAGACCTTACACTCATGAACGCCATGTACGATCCTGGATATAACGCCGTGTTTATCTATCCCGCGTTAATGCTTCCGCCTACCCTTCCGGAAAACGTCACGGCTGCCTATGAGTACGCGGTGTTCATCATTATCGGCCACGAATTCACCCACGGATTCGACACCAACGGTTCCAAGTATGACAAGTACGGCAACAAGGACGACTGGTGGACGGTGGCCGACAGGATGGCTTTCGAGGAGCGCCGTGACCTTCTAGTCTCCTGCTACAACCATCTTGAGATAGATCCAGTCCGTAAGCCCGGACTCTATTCCAAGGGAGACCTCACTCAGACGGAGGATATCGCCGACCTTGGCGGTTTCCTTGCGGTCCTTGATGCCTACAAGGCCCGTATTGAGGCCGATGGCTATAGAGGTGAGACCATGAAGGAGCAACTCAGGAAGTTCTATGAGTGTTATGCTAATGTATGGAGGGTCCAGTACAGCGATGAAAAATTCGCTCAGTTCCCGGAAAAAAACGTCCACTCGCACGCGCGCCTCAGGACAAACGGCGTTGTGATGAACACGGATCTCTGGTATGAGCTCTTCGGGGTGGACCGCAACTGCAGGCTGTACCTCCCCAAGGAGAGAAGAGCCTATATCTGGTGATTACGCCCTTTTCACGCCCCAAATCTTCAAAATGCCAAAAGCCAGGTCATGGGGTGTCGGGGGGAACGCCCCCCGTCCCCTGGGGGTGCAGGGGGATAGTAGGTCCCTTGGGACCGCAAAAAGCCTGGCGATTGCCAGGCTTTTTGTGGTCCCTGCAGGGCATGATCCTGCGACTCCCTGATTATGAGTCAGGTGCTCTAACCAACTGAGCTAAGGGACCGGTCCCCGGGATGAACCCGGATTTTGCGATGCAAAGATAGCAAAAAATGCTATACTATCACACCTTGATCTCTACTTCTACGCCGGAGGGCAGCTCGAGCTTCATGAGGGCGTCAACGGTCTTGGCGTTGCTGTCCTCGATGTCGAGAAGCCTGCGGTAAGAATCGAGCTCGAACTGCTCGCGAGCCTTCTTGTTGACGAAGGTAGAGCGGTTGACGGTGAAGATCTTCTTGTTGGTAGGGAGAGGAATAGGTCCGTTCACCTTCGCGCCAGTAGCTTTCACCGTGTCGACGATCTTAGCCGCCGATTTGTCGACGAGCATATAATCGAAAGACTTGAGTTTAATTCTAATTTTCTGATTCATATACTTAATTTAGTTAAAATCATTTGTTTACTCATCCTCCGAGATGGCCTTGAAGCTGTAGCCGCTCTTCTCCACAATGTCTTTGGCCATGGCTGCCGGCACTTCGGCGTAGTGGTCGAAGGTCATCGTGCTTGTGGCACGGCCCGACGACAGGGTGCGGAGCACCGTCACATAGCCGAACTGCTCGGACAGCGGGACGAACGCCTTCACGATTCGGGCGCCGTTGGCCGTGGAATCCATCGCCGTGATCTGGCCGCGACGGCGGTTCAGATCCCCTACGATTTCTCCCATGTACTCCTCCGGAGTCACCACCTCGAGGTCCATGATGGGCTCGAGAAGGACGGGGGAGCACTTGCGGCAGGCGTGGCGGAAAGCCATACGGGCCGCCAGCTCGAAAGATAACTGATCAGAATCCACCGGATGGTATGAACCATCCAGAAGGGTGACCTTGAGAGACTGCACCTGGTAGCCTGCCATGACGCCGTTGGTCATAGCTGACTCGAAGCCCTTCTGCACACTGGGAACGAACTCCTTCGGGACGTTGCCGCCCTTGACCTGGTTGTCGAACTGAAGGCCGTTCACACCGGGATCCGCCGGGCCGATTTCCACGACGATGTCCGCGAACTTGCCACGGCCGCCGGTCTGCTTCTTGAAGACCTCACGATGCTGTACGCTGGTCGTGATGGCCTCCTTGTAGTTGACCTGGGGCGCACCCTGGTTGATCTCCACGCCGAATTCCCGGCGCAGACGGTCCACGATGATATCGAGGTGGAGCTCACCCATACCGCTGATCACGGTCTGGCCGGTCTCCGCATCGGACCTGACGGTGAAGGTCGGGTCTTCCTCCGCCAGCTTCGAGAGTGCGACCCCGAGCTTGTCGAGGTCCTGCTGCGTCTTGGGCTCCACTGCGATACCGATCACGGGATCGGGGAACTCCATAGACTCGAGGCTGTAGCGGTGGTTGTCGGCGCACACGGTGTCACCGGTGCGAAGATCCTTGAAGCCCACGGCTGCACAGATGTCTCCCGCCTCCACGAACTCGATGGGGTTCTGGTGGTTGGAGTGCATCTGGTACAGGCGCGCGACCCTCTCCTTCTTGTCGGAGCGTGAGTTCATCACGTAGCTGCCGGCATCGAGGTGTCCGGAATAGACGCGGATGTAGGCCAGCCTGCCCACGAACGGGTCCGTCGCAATCTTGAACACAAGACCGCAGAACGGGGCCGTCGGGGTCGGAGGCAGCATGACATCCTGTCCGTTCGCCATGTTGGTGGCCTTCGTTTCGCCGATGTCCAGGGGAGAAGGCAGATAGCGCATCACCGCGTCCAGCAGGAACTGTACACCCTTGTTCTTGAAGGAAGAACCGCAGCACGCAGGGACGATCTGCATTGAAATCGTGCCTTTGCGCAGGGCTGCGATGATCTCCTCCTCGGTCAGGGATTCGGGATCAGCGAAATACTTCTCCATCAGGTCATCGTCGAATTCGGCCGCCTTCTCGACCAGCTTGCTGCGCCACTCCTCGACGTCTTCCAGCATGTCTGCGGGGATTTCGCCGATTTCGTAGTTGACGAGCTCGTCGGTGCTGTTATAGAAGATGGCTTTGCGCGAGATAAGGTCCACGAGGCCCTGGAAGTTCTCCTCTGCTCCGATGGGGAGGCAGACGGGCACCGCGGTCGCGCCAAGTTTGCTCTTGATCTCTTCAACACAGGCGAGGAAGTCGGCGCCGACGCGGTCCATCTTGTTGACGTACGCGATCTTGGGCACGCCGTACTTGTCGGCTTGCCTCCAGACCGTCTCGCTCTGCGGCTGCACGCGGCCGACCGCACAGAAAGTAGCGATCGTGCCGTCGAGCACACGCAGGGAGCGCTCCACCTCCACCGTGAAGTCCACGTGACCGGGAGTGTCGATCAGGTTGATCTGATAGGTGTCGCCGCCATAGTGCCAGAAGGCCGTGGTAGCAGCGGACGTGATGGTGATACCACGCTCCTGCTCCTGGACCATCCAGTCCATGGTGGCTGCACCCTCGTGGACCTCGCCGATCTTGTGGGTCTTGCCGGTGTAGTAGAGGATACGTTCGGACGTAGTCGTCTTGCCCGCATCAATGTGGGCCATGATTCCGATGTTCCTCGTGTATTTTAGATCTCTCTTGGCCATCCTTGTTCAGTGGCTAAAAGCGGAAGTGGGCAAATGCCTTGTTGGCCTCTGCCATCCTGTGCATATCCTCTTTACGCTTGAAAGCACCACCTTCGTTGTTGTAGGCGGCGACGATTTCTGCACACAGTTTTTCTGCCATGGAGCGGCCGGAACGCTTGCGGGCGAAGGAGATCATATTCTTCATCGAGAGCGAAATCTTCCTTTCCGGGCGCAACTCTGTCGGCACCTGGAAGTTGGCACCACCGATACGGCGACTCTTGACCTCAATCTGAGGGGTCACGTTCTCGAGAGCCTTCCTCCAAATATCGAGAGGAGCCTTGTCAGAATCTTTCATCTTCTCGCCTACCAAATCAATGGCATCGTAAAAAATAGAATACGCGATACTCTTCTTCCCCTGCAACATAAGGTTGTTCACGAAACGGGTAACCATCGTGTCGTGGAACTTAGGATCAGGAAGTAGAATCCTCTTCTTAGGCTTTGACTTTCTCATTGTTTTGAAAAATTAAGATTAAAACACCCTGCGGCTACTTCTTGGGCCTCTTGGCACCATAGAGTGAGCGGGACTGGGTCCTGCCTTCTACGCCAGCGGTATCCAAAGCGCCACGAAGGATGTGGTAACGTACACCCGGAAGGTCTTTCACACGACCGCCACGCACGAGCACGATGGAGTGCTCCTGGAGGTTGTGACCCTCGCCGGGGATGTAGGCGTTGACCTCTTTGGCGTTAGTCAGACGTACACGGGCAACCTTACGCATTGCTGAGTTAGGTTTCTTCGGGGTCGTTGTGTAGACCCTGAGGCATACGCCACGCTTCTGAGGGCAAGCATCCAACGCGCGAGACTTGCTCTTGATTTCAGTCATCTCGCGTCCTTTGCGGACCAATTGTTGAATTGTGGGCATAAGTGTTTGTTAATAAATATAATATATACAATCCCCTTTAAAAAAGGGGCTGCAAAGTTACAAAAAAATCATTAATTCGCAAGCGCGGCGAACTCAATATCTTTTTCTGCACGTGCTTTCAAGGCCTCATCCTTGCTGCAGGCGGCCTCGAGAAGCTTTTTCGCCTCTCCTGTCTTGCCCTTGCGGGCGGCGATGATTGCGCGGATGTAATCGGTCCTCGGGGCGTCGCCTTCGAGGGCGGCCTCGGCGGCTGCAGTGTCGCCGGCAAGCAGGTTGGCAAGGGCCGCGTTGTCGCCCTTCAGGCCCTTCGCGCACTCGGCGGCGGCCTTGTAGTCACCCTTCATGATGTTCATGACGGTGGCGTTCTCCCTGGAGATGTCGCCTGCCTTCTCGAAGCACTTGGCTGCGAGCTCGTAGTCCTGGTTGCGCATGGCGACCACGCCGGTGGCGTTGAGCACCTCGGCGTCGGGCTCCTTGATCTTGCTCAGGTAGGCTCCGCCGAGGGAGGTCTTGCCCTGGTCGAGGTAGAGCATCGCGAGGTTGTAGCGGGCAGTGTCGGAGTTGAACTGGTTGATGGCGTACTTGTAGAGACTCTCTTTGCTCTCGGGGGTCTCGGCGATGGCGGCAAGCCTCAGCACGGAGGGTTCGTCAAATCGGTCCAGGCCCTTCTGTGCCCTTTCCACCAGTTCGTCGTCGGACCAGTTGCGGAACTCGGTGCTCGTCACGAGGCGGGCCCTGCGGAGCTCGGGGAAGACGCGCTTGTTGATCTCGGAGTAGATCTGGGAGAGGTTGCGGATCTCGCTTTCACGGACGGCAGGGTCGCTGTACATGGAGAGGACGCGGAGTATCAGGTCCTTGTCTTCGATGTTGGACTTGGACACGGCCTCGCGGAAGCCTTCCCAGTCCTGGCCGACGCTCTTGATTTCTGTGCCGGTGAGCTCAATGTCCTTGGCAACCTTGTCGAGGGCCTTCTGGGCGGTGTCGGCGCGCTTGTCGGAGAGCTTGGCGTTGAATTCCTGTCCGCCTTCCGGGGACGCGTATGCGACGATCTGGGTGCCCTTTATGGTGGTGCGCTCGTCTTCCTTCAGGTAGTCCAGGGAGTTCTTGTAGTTGACCATGGAATTGGTCTCGAACTGGTCCTGGCGCACCTTGTCGGAGCCGACGTCGTAGAGGATGCGGCCCTCGGTAGTGCGCTGGAGGACAGCCTGGTAGCCGTCGGGCTTGACCTCATAGAGGCCCTGGAGGTCGGCAAGCTGGTAATCGGCTATGCAGCCGTCTGCAACCTTGACCGGGCTGACGGGGTAGTCCTTGTCCTTGAAGTGGATGGTGCCGCGGAGCTCCAGGCGGGCCTTTTCGCAGCCGGGCTGGTATTTGAAGTTGAGCTTCTCGGTTATGGTCGCGCCTGCGGAGGAGACCACCTTGAAGTTGTCCTTGACCTTGTCGCCCTGGTACTGGAGGGTCTTGAAGGGGATTTCGCCGCCGTCATAGACGAGCACGGGGGTCACGTCCATGGTGGCCTTGGGGTGGAAGTATCCCTTGGGGCAGGTCACGGTCACGGTGGCGGGAATCTGGCCGCCGACGATGCCCAGCAGCTCGGGCGTGCACTGAATGTCCACGTTTTCGGCAAGTTGCATCTTCTCCATCATGGACTTGTCGCATGAGGAACTCAGGACGGCGAGCGCTGCGAGCGCCACGGAAATTATGAATCTTTTCATATTAATAAATTAAATGTTACACGACAGAATCACAAAGATAAGATTTTTTCATAACTTTGCACGGATATGGACGCACAAGAACTTCAAATATTAAAGAACAGATACGACATCATCGGCAACGATCCCGCGCTCAACAGGGCGCTGGAGACGGCCGTAGCCATAGCGCCTACCGACCTGACCGTCCTTATCGAAGGCGAAAGCGGCACCGGAAAGGAAGTCGTTCCCCAGATAATCCACCAGTTCAGCCGCCGCAAGACGGGCCGTTTCCTGGCCGTCAACTGCGGCGCAATCCCCGAGGGCACCATCAACGCAGAGCTCTTCGGTCACGAAAAAGGCGCGTTCACGGGAGCCGTCGGCGAGCGCAAGGGCTACTTCGAGGAGGCCAACGGCGGCACCCTGTTCCTCGATGAAATCGGCGAGCTGCCCAAGGACACCCAGGCGATGCTCCTCCGCGTGCTGCAGAACGGCGAATACCTGAAGGTGGGCTCCTCCAAGGTCGAAAAGACCGACGTGCGCGTGATCTGTGCGACCAACGTCAACCTCTCCTACGCCGTCGCCACCGGCAAGTTCCGCCAGGACCTCTACTTCCGAATCAACTCGATCCAGATAAAGCTCCCGCCCCTGCGCGAGCGCAAGAGCGACATCTACCTGCTGTTCCGCAAGTTCGCCGCCGACTTCGCCCAGAAGTACGGATGCGCACGCGTGGCCCTGGACCTGAACGCCATCTCGATGCTCTCCTCCTACCGCTGGCCCGGCAACATCCGCCAGCTCAAGAGCGTCGCCGAGACCGTCTCCGCCCTGGAAAGCCGCCCCGTGCGCGCCGGTGTCGAGAAGGTCGAAATCGGTCCCGAAGCCCTTTCCCGCTATCTTCCGGACGAGCAGGACACGCTTCTTCCCGCCCAGGCGTCGCCCGGCGCGCAGCAGGGTTCGATGAACCCGGACGAGAAAGCCGCCATCATCAAGGCCATCCTCGACCTGAAGCGCGACGTCGAAGACCTGAAGCTCGCCGTCCGCTCCGGCGCCGTCGATTCCGTGCCTCCCCAGATCCACGCCCAGCACATCCCCGCCTCCCACATCGAAGACCCGGAGGAGCAGATCGCCGGCGTCGAAGAGGCCGGGCAGCAGCCCCCTCTGGACATGAAGCAGATGCGCGACGAACTCATCGAGCGCGCCCTCCTGCGCCACGAAGGCAACGTTGCCCTTGCTGCAAAGGAGCTCGGCATCTCCGAGCGCACCATCTACCGTAAACTCGCCGCTAAAAAGAAATCCCAATGAGACGCCTGCTACCAGTTTTTGTGCTTTTGTTCACGATGACGTCCTGCGGAATCTATTCCTTCTCCGGAACGTCCATCCAGCCCGACGTCAACACCATCACGATCAACTACATAGAGTACCGCGCCCTGCGTGTGAACCCGTCGTTCAGCAACGAGTTCACCGAGGCCATACGCAACCAGTTCCGCCGTATGACCCGCCTCGAGCAGGTCGAACAGGACGGCGACATGGAGCTCTCCGGCGAGGTCACGGGGTACGAAGTCACGCCCGCCGCCGTGACGGCCGACGAAGTTGCGGCCCGCAACAAGCTGACGGTGACCGTCAAGATCCAGTTCTCCGACAAGAAACATCCGGAAGAGGACTTCGACAAGTCCTTCTCCGCCTATTCCGAATACGATTCCAACAACACCCTCGACGCCGTGGAGTCTTCCCTCTGCGCCGAAATCATAGAGAAGCTGGTCGAGGACATCTTCAACGCTGCTGTGGCCCAATGGTAAACTCCATCGACATAAAGCACCTCAACCTGGAGGAGCTGCTCGGGGTGGTCAGCATCTATCCCTGGTATGCCGGCGCCCGCAAGGAGCTCTGCGCCAGGATGGCCGCTGACGGCACCCTCAGCCGGCAGCAGCTTTCGCAGGCGGCTTTATACATAGGTTCGCGGCGCATACTGCACGCGCTCGTGCGCCGGAATGTCGATGCCGACTACTCCGACACCGAGGTCCGCACGCAGGTGAAAACAGTCATTGAGACGCCCCCGAGGCCCGATCCGGGCCGCATCTTCGTGGTCGGTGGGGATTATTTCTCCTCTGCGCAGTACAAGGAAGTGCGCCGGGACGACGACTCGATTTTCTCCCGTTTCGCATCTTCAGAGCGTGAAGACCTGGCTTTCGAAGTGCAGGAAGACAGCTTTGATTTCTGCACCGAAACGCTAGCCGAAATCTATGCCGAACAGGGCTATCTCGATGAGGCAAGGCAAATTTATTCGAAACTAAGTTTGCGATATCCGGAAAAAAGTGTTTACTTTGCATCCCTTATTGAAAAATTAGACAAAAACTGAAATATGAACGCATTATTCACCATTTTGACAGTGCTTATCGTTATTGCAGCAATCCTTCTCATCCTTGTTGTGCTGCTTCAGAACGGTAAGGGACAGGGGATGGCCAGCAACTTCGTCGCCGGCAACCAGACCTTCGGTGTGCGCCAAACCGCCGACATCCTCGAGAAAATCACCTGGGGGCTTGTGGCCTTCATCATCGTAGTATCCATCATCGCTTCCTTCTCCACCGGCACCACCGGCACCGCCGTGGACGTGACCGACCGCATCGAGAACGCCGAAGCGACCGGCGAGCTGCCTGCTTTCCCGACGGCTCCCGTGGATCAGACTGCTCCCAGCACCGAGACTCCCGCTGAGTAGTAAATACTTACTTTGGCAATAAATTAACGGCCCGGATTTCTCCGAGCCGTTTTTTTTTGCTGCGCGTGCCGAAGCTTATTTCTTCACGAACTCCACGCGGCGGTTCTTGGCGCAGGTCTCCCCAAAGGCTGGCGCAGGTCCCTTCTCCCGGTGGCGCAGGTCCCTTCTCCCGGTGGCGCAGGTCCCCCGGCCAAGCGGAGCAGGTCTGTTTTTCTCTTGGAGACCTGCGCCATTGGGAAGCACTGGAAGCAGTTTCGCGGCGCAGGACTCCCTTTCTTTTTCGGACCTGCGCCAGCCTTTGGGGAGACCTGCGCCACAGTGCTGCTTCCCTGCGATGACGGGACCGTGGCACCGTTGTGGGTCCTGTCGCGGAGGGGTGGACGGAGGAATGCGCCCTGTTTCCTATGGTGACGGGACCGTGGCACCGTTGTGGGTCCCGTCGCGGAGGGGCAGGGCATGGGCTCCTTCGGCGCGGTCCTGCTAGTGTCTCTGCTGGCGTGGCAGGTCTGCGGCGGCCTGGCAGGACCTGCTACGAAAAAGGCCAAAAAAGTAGCAGGTCCTACCATCGAATGGAGGACCTGCTACGGGCTCAGGAGGGTCGGCAACCTCCCCGGGCTCCCCGTGATATGCCGCGGGCTCCCCGGGCACCTGCCGCTGGCGTTACTGCCGGACGATGATGCCGGAGGTGTCGGCGTCGACGGTGATGGCGGAGCCTTTGTGGATGCGGCCCTCGAGGATCTCGCGGGCGAGGCGGTTCACCAGCTCGCGCTGGATGAGGCGCTTCACCGGGCGGGCGCCGAAGTCGGGGTCGTAGCCGTTCTCGACTGCGTAGTCTTCGAACGCCGGGGTGTACTGAAGGTTGACGTTGTCGTCTTCTAGCTTCTTCTGCAGCAGGCTCATCTGGATGCGGACGATTTCCCGGATGTTCTCGCGGGTGAGGGCGTCGAACTTCACGATTTCGTCGATCCTGTTGATGAATTCCGGCCGCATGCGCAGGCGGAGCTCTTCCTCCTTCAGGTTGGAGGTCATGATCAGGATGGTGTTCTTGAAGTCCACCGTGCGGCCCTTGTTGTCGGTCAGGCGCCCGTCGTCCAGGACCTGGAGCAGGGTATTGAAGACGTCGGTGTGGGCCTTTTCTATTTCGTCGAGCAGCACCACTGAGTAGGGCTTGCGCCGGACGGCCTCTGTGAGCTGGCCGCCTTCGTCGTAACCGACGTATCCCGGGGGCGCGCCGACCAGACGTGAGACGGTGTGGGCCTCCTGGTACTCGCTCATGTCGATACGGGTCATCATGGATTCGTCGTTGAACAGGAACTCCGCCAGGGCCTTCGCCAGCTCGGTCTTGCCGACGCCTGTCTGCCCGAGGAAGAGGAAGCTGCCGATGGGACGGTGCTCGTTGCTCAGGCCGGCACGCGAACGGCGGACCGCATCGCTGACGGCTTCGATGGCCTTGTCCTGGCCCACGACGCGCTTGTGGAGCTGGGTCTCCATGCGCAGGAGCTTCTCCTTTTCGCTTTCCAGAAGGCGTCCGACGGGGATTCCGGTCCAGCGAGCCACGATTTCAGCTATGTCTGTGGGGGTCACGGACTCAGTGATGATCGGGTCCTTGATGGCCGCCTGTTTTTCTGTGAGTTCGGTGAGCCGCTGCTGTGCGCCTGCGAGCTTGCCGTAGCGGATTTCGGCCACGCGTCCGTAGTCGCCGGAGCGCTCAGCGGTGGCTGCCTCGCGTTTGAGGTCTTCGATCTGCTGGCGCAGGTTGTTGAGTTCGGTCACTATGCCCTTTTCTTCGTTCCAGCGCTTCTCGAGCTCGGCTTTCTGCTGCTTCGCTTCGGTGAGCTCGGTGTCGAGTTTTTCGGATTTCAGGGAGGTGCCCTCGCGCTTGATGGCTTCCTTTTCTATTTCCAGCTGGCGGATGCGGGCGTTGAGGTCGTCTATGGGCTCGGGGACGGAATTCATTTCCAGACGCAGCTTGCTGGCCGCTTCGTCGACCAGGTCGATTGCCTTGTCGGGGAGGAACCTGTTGGAGATGTAGCGGTGGCTGAGGTTGACGGCGGCGATGAGCGCGTCGTCCTCGATGCTGACCTTGTGGTGGTTCTCGTAGCGCTCCTTCAGGCCACGGAGGATGGCGATGCTCTCGGCGGGGGAGGGCTCGTCGACCATGACCTTCTGGAAACGGCGCTCGAGGGCCTTGTCCTGCTCGAAGTACTTCTGGTACTCTTCCAGGGTGGTGCTGCCGATGGTGCGGAGCTCGCCGCGGGCCAGTGCCGGCTTGAGGATGTTGGAGGCGTCCATGGCGCCGCTGGTGCGGCCTGCGCCGACCAGGGTGTGGATTTCGTCGATGAAGAGGATGATCTCTCCGTCGGACTCGACCACTTCCTTGACCACGCCCTTGAGGCGCTCCTCGAACTCGCCCTGGTACTTGGCGCCCGCTATCAGCGCGCCCATGTCCAGGGAGAAGACCCTGCGGCTCTTGAGGTTTTCGGGCACCTCGCCGTTGACGATCTTGGTGGCGATGCCTTCGGAAATCGCGGTCTTGCCCACGCCGGGCTCGCCCACGAGGATGGGGTTGTTCTTGGTCCTGCGGGAAAGGATCTGCAGGACCCGTCGTATCTCGTCGTCCCGGCCTATGACCGGATCGAGTTTTCCTTTCGCCGCGGCCTCATTGAGGTCGATGGCGTACTTGCTTAAGAATTCGTATTTGTTTTCCATAATCAACACTATTTAACCCTGGCGGCAGAGATTCTTTGTCGGGCCCCGCCCTTCTCAGAATGACATGTCCCCGTCTCCGGGGGCAAACTGCTGTCATTCTGAATGAGTTGCTGTCATTCTGAATGCAGTGAAGAATCACGGCCACCAGGGGAATAGCGGTCAAAAGCTGTTCCAGTGACAAATTGTCAGGGCACCGGAGGCGAGTCCCCGGCGGGGAGGCACCAGCGGGGAGGCCCGGCTCTGCCCCTCCGCGACAGGATCCGCAGCGGTGCCACAGTCCCGTCACCGCAGGGAAGCAGCACTGTGGTGCAGGTCTCCCCATAGGTTGGCGCAGGTCCCGGGGCATCCTGGCGCAGGTCCGAAAAAATGGTGGGGTCCTGCGCCGCGAAACTGCTTCCAGTGCTTCCCAGTGGCGCAGGACTCAAAGAGAAAAACAGACTTGCTCCGCTTGGCCGGGGGACCTGCGCCACCAGAAGGGGGACCTGCGCCACCGGAAGGGGGACCTGCTCCTCAGGGGGCGGACTTGATGAGGACGAAGGAGGAGTCGTAGCTGCGGTTGACTTTGCGGGCGAAGTCGCGGAATTCGGGGTAGAGGGACTTGTCAGAGCGGAATCGCTTGAAGCGGATGGCCTGCACCACGGTCACGCATCCGTCGGCCTCGGAGGCGGTGGAGCTGAACGACGCCCAGGGGGTGTCGAGCTCCACGGGCTCCGGCAGGCTCTCGACGGCGTAGCCGAGCGGCAGCCGCACCACTACGGTGTCGACAGACGCGTACCCCTCCGGGATCACGATGTCGTTAACCCTCTCCCCCTTCTGGAACGACAGCCCCTTGGCCACGGGGTTCATCGGCACGAAGAGCCGCGTGCCGTCGCCGTGGGCGTAAACCCGCGTCGAGAAGCTGTAGCTGATGGTTTTCTCCGGGCAGAAAGCGCGCCCGGCGGCAGCGTAGCTGTCGAAATTGTCCGAAACGGAATCAATCGTGAGCCCCTCAGGGTGGAGCTTGAAGCCGGCGGTCAGCATCCTCTCGCGCGTGTCCTGCTTGAGGTCCTCCCAGCCGATATAGTTCTCTGCAAGGTCCAGGTACATGCGGCGGCAGAGCTTCAGCGAGGCGCTTCCGTTGGTGGACAGCTTCACCTCGGTGCGCTGCTCCCTCCGGCTGAGCGAGTCTGGATAAGCCCCCACCCGCACATGCTCGCCCCCGTCGGGCTTGATGAGCACGATCTCGTGCCCTGCCACGTCGGCGTGCCGGTAACCCAGCGGTGTGCGGGGATTGGTGCACTCCACGAACACGGTATCGGCCATCTCCGGCAGCGGCACGGCGAGCATAGCGTGGTTCATCTGCCCCGCGGACGTGAATCCCGGCAGCAGGTCCTTCCGGTCGGTGTGGATGATATAGTAGTAGGACTCCACCCCGACCGCTTTCAGCATGGCCATCAGGTAGTTGGACAGCGCCTTACAGTCACCGAAACCGCTCCGCGCCACCTCCGCCGCCTCGATGGGCTTCAGCTTGCCTATGCCAAGCTGGATGGCCACGTAGCGCGTCGTCTCCCGAAGACGCCCGTACAGCACCCGCAGCTTCTCGAAGTCGCTGCTGCAGCCTGCGGTCAGTTCCCGCAGCTCAGCCACGACCGCATCCGGGAGCACGTCGGCGCCCTGCTGCAGGCCGCTCACCCAGAGCCCGAACTCCTTCCAGTCGGACTGCGTGCCGGTGGTGCCGGCGTAGGAAAAACTGCGCGGCGCCGCCAGCACCATGGGCAGGAGCTCCCGGAACGGCGGCATCATATCCTCGTCCGCAATCGCCTGCACGTCAGCGACTTTCCATTCATATACGCTGCGCCCCTTCGCCTCCCTTGGCGGAGCGGCCTCCGCGTGCGAGGCGTAACTGACTATCTCGGTGCCGGCCGGCAGGTCGAGGGTGTAGCTGCCCTTCTGCAACTCCACCTTCTCTTCCGTGACGGGCACGAAGGCGGGGAAGGTCAGCACCCCGTTCCGGTAATTGACGGCGTACTCGTAGCTGATGGTGAAAGGATAGCGCGCAGAAGGCTCATACACAGACACATAGCTGTCGTCCGCCAGGCCCGATGAAATGGACACTGTCTGCAGGTCCTTCTTCCCGAACTTGATCTTACGCCCCGCCGTCTCGATCTCCCCGCTGAACGACCCGATGCTCCGGAAGGAGTCGGTGTAGATGACCGGCGTCGCCTGCCTCAGGCCGTTCTCGTTGATCACCATGACGACAGCCTTGACACGGTACACACCGCTCGAAGGCGACTGCATCGTGAAGCTCTCTTCGTGCGAAATCACCAGCGCGTCAAGGTCCTTCGCCTGCAGCGACACCGCAGCCGAAAGCCAGCACAGCAGTAGCGTAAGTCGTTTCATTACAGTTTCTTAAGCACTATGGTGGATTCATACACACCGCATAGCCGCTCCCAGTATTTACGGAACTCCTGGTATTCGTCCACGGGCACCTGGAGCTGTCCGTTGCTGTAGCGGAGGTTGACGGAGACCGTGTGCTCCCCGTCGGAAACTGCCCTCATGGATGCCTGGCACTTGACGTTCTTTTCTTCAAAGTACACGGTCGGCGGCAACGACTCCACGGCCCAGCCTTCCGGGACGTCGATGGTCACCGAATAGTAGCCGGTCTCGCTGAAGGGGAAGTCCACGGGAACCATGCGTTCGGGGCTCCTGAAGGTGGATTCAGTGTGCAGCTTATCCACGAAGGGCCTGATATACAGCAGGTCACCGGAACGCACGGCGGGCGTCTGCCAGGTGTAGTGCACGGAGGCCTGAGGGCCCCATTTGTCCATCCCTTCCGTGCGCAGGGAGTCTATTTCTATGCCGCAGTCCGTTTCAATCTGCGATATGAAGTCGGCCTTCCCTGAGAAACGGGAGTAGGCGGCTTTCATGTCGCCGGCGTTGCTGTTGAAGCCGGTCTCGGCGGTGCGGCCGTGGATTATGCCGTCTGCCGTGACGGACAGGGTGTCGGTGCGGATGTAGCGGTTGCTGCTGAGCTTGCTGAGGTCCACCCATTTGCCGGCGCCCTCCCGGGGAATCACGCGGGCGCGCTTCACGGTGCACCTGCCTGCCATCACGTCCACGGCGGTGCCGGCGGAGGCGGGGTCGATGTAACGGACCTTGCCGGACGGGCCGGTGACCTGGAGGACGACGGTGTTGAAGGCGTCGATTTTGACCTGGTGGTCAAGGATTTCGCCACGGTCGCGGGTCATAAGGAACACAGGCACGACCTTGTAGCCGGCATCCCCGAGGCACTCGGCCACCAGTGCTGCGATGTCGCAGGCGTTGCCTTCGTGGGCCTTGAAGGCCTTGGCAGGCTGGGGGCTTATGCCGCGCTTGCCGTTCCACGTGACAAGGGTGCACACGAGGTTGCGGATGCGGGTGATGGTCTCCACTTCGTCGTCGGTCACGAGCGGGCCGGCTTCGATGCGGGACTTGTTGTAGAACTCCTTGATTATGCCGGCCTTGCGGACCTGGTCGTCCACGTTTTCCCAGGTGGTGCTGTAGTCCTGGTGGTGCTCGCCGTCGAAATCGTAGGCGCGGAGGTCGTAGTCGTAGGCAAGTTTGTAGAAATCAGGGCAGTAGCAGCGCGGCGCGTCCTTCATGGCCGGCACGTTGTAGGCCCTGTAGTGGTCGATGACCTGGTTCATTTCAAACACGCCTCCGCCGGAGGTGTTGACCCTTTCCTTGCCAAGCTCGCGGTAGTTGACGCAGGAGAGCGTGCCTCTCTTGTGGATGTTGTAGATGAAGCATGGGATGTAGGTCACGGTCGCCTCGCAAAGGTTCAGCGGCACGTCGTCCTGCAGGCTGATGCCGTCGAAATCGGCGATGCGGGGGTTCTTCTGCGTGTAGGTGACCTCGACCACGGAGCCGACGCGCACGTTCTCGGCGGCGAAGGAGACGGAGTGGATCTTGCCGCTGACTTCCTCGTCGAAAATCATCTTTTTCGAGAGCTTGTCGGTGGTCTTTTTGCCTCCGGTCATATTGTAGGTCACGACCTTGATGTCGGTGACGAAATCCTGAGGCTCACGGTAGTAGAGCTTGTATTCCGGGTAGGACTTGCCGGACTCTTTGAGTATCTTCACCCTTTCGTGGAAGACCTCCTTGCGGTAGAATTCTCCCTGGCCGTTGAGGGAGATCAGGACGTCGCGGTGCCTGTAGAGCACCAGCACTGCCGCGGAGGTGTCCTGGGCATATTCCGTAAGCTCAAGTTCGGCGTCGGAGACGGCGCCGAACTTGGTGTTCACGGGTATGGACTGGGCCCGCGACGTCAGGCTGACGGCAGCGAGAGCCAGTACCAGGATTGCTTTTTTTACGGCCATGGTTATAGATTCTTCGCTTCGCTCAGAATGACAAACGGGGGTTCGAATGACAAACGGGGTCAGACCTTTTCCTTGCGGCCGGTGCGGCGGCTGCGCTCGGCGGCGAAGCCCATCACGTGGCTTTCGATGGACACGTCGATGGTGCTGGAAAGCCTGGTCGGGTCTTCGAAGGCCACGGCCTCCACGAAGTCGCGCTCGAGAGCGTAGTCGCCGCCGCCGTGGCCGGCGCCTTTGTATTCCTGGATTTCGCTGACCTTCCTGTCCCATACCTTGGGGGTGCGGGTCTGGAAGTCCCAGAGGGTGAACTTGGTGCCGTCACCTTCAATGTAGCCCATCGTGCCCATGATGCGGGTCCTGCGGCCGCCGTAGGGGGCGAAGGCCTCCATCGAGAAGGCCGCAGTCTTGCCGCCCTCGAACACCATCTCGGCCACATAATGGTCGGGCTGGTCGTTGTCGCAGTGGTAGACGCAGCGGGCGTAGCTGTCGTACGGGGGCGTCAGCAGGCGCTGCATGATGAAGTCGGGGTCTTTGTTGCCGTCGAGGTCGAAGACTCCGAGGTGGCGCTTCTGCTTGGTGTAGATGTCGATGGCGGAATAAGGGCAGCTGCTCTCGTGGGGGCAGCCGTCGGTGCACTTCATCGGCGCGCCCTCGGGGGCGTTCTCCGGCTTGAAGAGATGCAGCGAGCCGTCGGCCACGATGGTCTTGCACGGCTTGTCGATTATCCAGCGCAGGATATCGAGGTCGTGGCAGGACTTGGCCAGGATGATGGGAGTGCTCAGCTTTGAGTTGCGCCAGTTGCCACGCACGTAGGAATGGGCCATGTGGGCGTACTGGATGGGCTCCATGTGCTGTATGCTGACCAGTTCGCCGATAGCGCCGCTGCGCACGATTTCCCTAAGCGCAACGAAATAAGGAGCATAGCGCAGCACGTGGCAGACGGCCACGATGCGGTCGTACTTCTTTGCCTGCGCGAGGATGTTCTTGCACTCCTTTTCGGTGGGAGACACGGGCTTCTCGAGAAGCACGTGATAACCCATTTCTATGGCCTTCATGCATGGGGCGTAATGGACGTCGTCCGGGGTGGACACGACCACGGCGTCGGCGAATTTGGGCACCTTGAAGACTTCGCTCCAGTCGCCGAAACGGTGCTCGGCGGGAACGCCGTGCTTGTCGGCCATCCTGCGGCAGCGGTGCTCCAGGATGTCGGACACACCCACGACCTTGAGGGCGTAGGGGAACATTTCGGCATAGCGGGCGTAGGTGCTTCCGCGGTTGCCTGCACCTATGATTATCACGCTCACCTGCTTGTCCACTTCCGGCTTGATGGGACGGAGGTTGAGATCCAGGTCGTTGAGGGAACCGCCGGGTTCGACCCCGTCGATGAGTTCACGGTTGGCGGCCGAACGGGCGGTCGCAGCGGCGGCGGGCAGACCCACGGCAGCTCCAGCCGCCGCGACGCCCAAAGTCTTGAGGAAGTCTCTGCGTATCATTTACTTACCGAATATTTCTTCGAGTTTCTCTCCGAGTGCCGGGCCCCTGAGGTTGGTGGCCACTATATTCCCCTTCGGGTCCACGAGGATGCTGGACGGGATGGAGCGTATTCCGTAGACCTGTGCGGCCTTGCTCTGCCAGCCGCCGAGATCGGAAAGATGAATCCACGGCATCTCGAGGTCCTTGATGGCTTGAAGCCAGTTGTCCTTGTCGCTGTCGAAGGACAGTCCCACGATTTCAAATCCCTTGGAGTGGTATTTCTTGTAGGCTGCCACGACGTTGGGCATCTCGCGGCGGCAGGGGCCGCACCAGGATGCCCAGAAGTCCACGAACACCCACTTGCCTTTGCCCACGAACTCGCTGAGTTTGCGGACCTTGCCTTTGGTGTCGGGCTCTTCGAGGTCACGGAATTTCTCGCCTATGGTGACGGGGCCGCCGTCGGGTCCGGCGGGGGACTTGGCCTGGCTGCTTATGCCGGCAGCAAGGAGAGCTATGGCCGCCGCAGCGGCGATGGTGATGATCCTTTTCATATTTCTTTTTTATTCAAACACTTACAAATTTAATGCCTTTTGTATGCGGAGAAGCGCCAGGTCAGGCCGACGTCGAAATTGTGGGCGCGGTCGTGGTTGTCGCCGATGTAGGCGGCGTGGATCCTGAGTTTCTCGTTGCCCAGCGGGAAAAACTCCACACCGGCGCCGTAGTAGAAGTAGTCGTTGCCGGCGGGCAGCACGAGGTCGAAGGAGCCTTTGTGGGTCGGCGCCACCTTGTCGTCCCATTCCGCGAGCCAGTCGGGATCCACGTTGGAGGCGTCGTTGCGCTCGTAGCCTACCTTGGTGCAGATGTTCCACTTGCCGAGCGTCAGGATGGCCTTAAGGATGGCCGACCAGTCGGAGAACGGGTGCTTCTGCTTGAAGGCCACGCGGTCGATAAGGTCCACGTCCACAACGAGTTTGCCCATGTCGAACTTGTTGCCGAGCGCTATCCAGTTCATCTTCCTGTGGAGCTCATCCTCCACGAGGTTGTAGCTCCAGATGGTCTTCCACCAGGGCCAGAAGTGGCCGTTCCAGTAGAGGTTATAGGAGTAGGCGTTCTGCGTGACGGGAGAAATCGGGGACGGGATGAACTGCACCGAAACCGTCTGTCCTTCAGCGGGATGGAAGTTCGCCGAAGCGCCGAAGGCATAGTACTGGTAGAGGTGGAGGCTGAAGGCGCCGTAGTAGTAGACGTCGATTGGGGCGGAATCGATTTCATAGCCGCCCACGAGTATGGGCTGCTTTCCGAAGGTGAACGACCACTTGGGGTGGGCCTGCCACTTCAGCCACAGGAAGTCGGTGGCGCTGAATGGGTTGTCGTCGTCGATCTTGCGGTTGAGGCGCTGGCGCACGCGGAAGGTCAGCCCTTCGGCCAGCTGGCCGGTTATGTGGAGATTGAGGTACTCGCCCTGGAAGTGGGAGCCATAGACTCCGTCTTCCGTCTGCTGGTGGAAGGAGGCGCGGGTGTCGAACGATATCTCGTCCACGTGGGCGCCGTCTTCCCGGATTTCGGAATCGGGCTTGATTACGTCTGAGGCCTGGCCGCTGGCAAAAGGGGCCATGGTGGCGAGCAGGCACAGGATCGTGAGAAGTTTTTTCATTTCTGCGGATGGTTATCTGGCTTCGAGCACGGAACCGGCGTCGCGGGCTACGGCGGCCTTCCAGCGGTCGGTGTAGCCGGGCTGCTTAAGGCCGTCGGGTATGCCGTCGGAGTACTTGCTGTGGAGGAAGTTGCCATCGGCGTCCTGGGCCTTCACGTTGCCGTCGATGAACTTGACGGTGAGCATCTGCTCCATATCGACCCAGCGGCCGAACTGCTCCTGTGCGGTCTGCACGGTGAACTTCGTGAGCGCCTTGACGGTGCGGCGTACTGCACCGCGCCTGCCGGGCTTGCCGCCGCGGCCGTTGTAGATTTTCAGCAGTTTGGCATCCATTTCGGGAACGGCTTCCGAGAGCATCTTGTTCTCGAAGAGGTCGATGGATTCGCGCACCACGGGCTCCATCGCGTCGTACATCCTGTAGCAGGAATTGGTCACGCGGTTGCACATCCAGAACTGGGAGGTGGCGCTGTAGTGGAGCAGGTCGCCGTTGCCTTCTCGCAGGCATTCGGGGACCTCTTTGGTGTTGGCGTAAATCGGTGTCAAATAAGAAGTTGCGGCGTCGTCGCAGCCGAACCAGATGAGGGCGCCGATGGTGTCGGGGAGCCAGCTGCGGGCCTGGGCCACGAACCAGAATCCGGTCTGCTGGGTGGCGATGGCGCGCTCGTTGACGTAGGTCTTGCCTTCCCATTTGAAGTTCATGGGGCGCCAGCGGTAGGGGCAGGCGTTGCCGCCGGCTCCGATGTCCACGCGCATATCCATGGGCGTGCCTTCATAGTGGTCGCGCATCACGTCGGCGACGTCCTTGACGCTGATTTTGCGGGACGGCTTCACGAAGAGCGGCATTTCGCCCTTGAGGTCGTGGCCCATTGCGTATTCGAGCCAGTCGGAGGCGGGGCGGGTCACTTCGGCGCCGTTTTCCAGATAGGTGAACTGGCCGTCGCAGAGGATGTTGAAGGCGGACCAGGCACGGGCTTCGCAGCCGCGGGCGCCGCCGAAATCGAGGGGATTGTAGACGTCGCGGAAGCTAAAATCCTCGTCGGCTCCGGAGTACCAGCCCTGCTCGCGGGCAAAGGTGATCACGTCGGGGGCGTAGAGGCAGTTGTCGGGGTCATCGAGGGGAAAGCGGGTGATGCGGGCCTGGTTGGCGTGGGCGCAGATGTAGCCGTCGGGGATGCGGCGGGCAACCCAGACTATGCCTTTGTTGCCGCCGGAGCCCTTGCCCACAAGGTCCATGACCCAGGCCTCCTGAGGGTCGGCGATGCTGAAGGTTTCGCCTTCGGACGGGTAGCCGTACTCGTTGGCCAGGTCCACGATGGTCTGTATGGCCTCACGGGCGGTGCGGGCGCGCTGAAGAGTGATGTAGATCAGTGAGCCGTAGTCCATTACGCCGAGGGTGTCGACCTGCTCTTCGCGGCCGCCCCAGGTGGTCTCGCCGATGATGAGCTGGTGCTCGTTGATGTTGCCCACGGTCTGGTAGGTCTGCGCTGCCTGGGCGATGCTGCCGAGGGGCTTATTGGTGTCCCATTCGTAGATGGCGAGCTGGGTGCCCGGCCTCCATTTGGCGGCCTTGCGGAAATACAGCTCACCGAAGAGCCAGTGGGAGTCGGCGGCGTAGGAGACCATGGAGGAGCCGTCGGCGCTGGCGCCGGGGGATATGATGACGTTGGTGCAGGCCTCAGCCTTCTGTATCGCCGCGACCGCCGCTACGGCGCACGCAAGCACAAGCATGAATCGTTTCATACTTGCGAAGATAGTCAAATAATTTGATTATTCCGCCGTGATATCTATATCCAGGGCCGATTCGATGACAGACAGTATCGTGTCGAGATCATCCTCAGGGAAAGTTGCCGTCAGGTGCTTGCTGGTGGGAGAAGCGCTCAGCGTGCAGCCATAGTAGTCTCCCAGCTCCTTCAGTACTTCGGCGACAGGGGTGTCTTTAAAGATGAAAACGTGGGCTGCAGGAGCCTCCGTAGGCGTTTGGGCCGGAGTTGCGGCAGGCTTCTGCTCCGGAGCGGGAGAATCACTGACTGAGCTGTAGATTCCATACCCCGCAGCGAACGCCACCGCCACGGACGCAGCTGCTGCGGCCAACACGCTCCACCACTTCCGGACAGGACGAGAGTCCGCAAAGCTGCCGTGCAGGCGCTCTATCGCTTTCCGGGTGTCAAACAGACCTTCTTTGTAATGTCTGACCACGAAATCAAGCTTCTTTTCGAAAGATTCTTTCATCGCTTTGCCGTTTTTCGTCTTAATAGACGGAGATGGATCGGAAATGTAACACCGGGTTCAGAGAAAAAAGAAAAAGAATAGTGTCTTAGCTCCCTGGCGAAGAGTCTTGAGGGCACGGGAAATCTGGTTGCGGACTGTGCCTTCGGAGACTTCGAGTCTGTCGGCGATTTCGGCGCAGGAGAGGCCTTCACGTTTATGCATCAGAAACATACGCCGCCTGCCTTCGGGCAGTTTGTCTATAGCCGTCCAAAGCCACGCTTCGGCAAAAGAACGGTCGAGGGCCTCTTCGTCGGAGACGGGCTCCTCCATATCCGAGGGCAAGCCGGAAACGGGATGCGATGCTTCCCGCCTGAGGCGGTCCACACAGGCATTGTGCACTATTGAGGAGAGATAAGACTTGGGAGATGCCGGCTCCAGGCCGTCCTCCATTTTCTGCCACAAGGACAGGAACGCATCCTGCACGATATCCTCAACTCCCTCGGTATTGCCAAGATAATGCGTAGCATAGATGCACATCGGCTTATAGAAAAGCCTGAACAGTTCATCTATTTTCTGGAAGCGTGCCATAGTCAGTGGAGTTCAAATATAGTCAAAGTTTTTCAAAAAACCAATCCTGCCGCATCCGGAGCCATTTTTTAATGCAAAAAGCGTATGTCCCGGCGTTGAATTTGCCGACACTGAGGGCGCCCTCAAATAGTAACAGCAATGTCAATAGATGAAGCCGAACATCCAGATTGGAATGGAGTTGCCGGCGGCAAATTCCATATCATCCTTTACAAGATATCCGACCTCGGCGTCTTTGATTTGTTTCCCTTTTTTGTTCTTTCCTCCGACCTCAAAGGTGACGCCGCCAATCTCAAAATCGGAGATCTTGGAAGAGGTGACTTTATGTACCTGCGAGGTCCAGGCCAGGAAGTTGGTCTCACGCATATTTCCGGAGTCTATGATACCATCTTCGGAAAGGGCAAGGGCGATGTTGCTGTTGCCAAGATAGAGTTTCTCCACCTTTGTCAGCAGATTGTCGCTGTGACCGGGTTCGTGCAGGGCGCCAAAAAGGCCGGATTTGGTGAGATACTCGATGTAATCAGGGACAATGTTGCGGCTGATGCCAAGGTCGCGGCCCAGCGTATCGTTGCTGGGCTTGTAAGGGACGCTCTTGGAAAGGATGTACATCAGTTTCTTCAACTTAGCTGCAGATGCGACAGTCATTTCCGCGTAAGCAGGGATGTCGTTTTCCACGGTGCTGAGGACGGCATTTTCCAGACGGATAGGAGCGTCTCCCTCCTGGAAATAGGGATAGAAGCCGGTCTTGCAGTAGTCTTTGTAGTAAACAAGAGGCCGATGTTCCCCGTAAGGGAAGTCGATGCGTCCGCGCAGAATCTCGTCTAACGAGGCTATCTTCAACGACCAGCCGTTACGTATGTTGAGGTACTCGCGGAAGGACAGGCCGGGCATTGTGTACGGAATAGCCCTGCGGCTGAGGTCGGCCTTGTTCCCTTTCCGGAGGGCAAGGAGCGAACTGCCGGAATAGACTACTTGAAGAAGCGGTATATCGTCGTATATGTTCTTGATTTCCGTTGACCAGGGCTTGTATTTATGAATTTCGTCAATGTAAAGGCGCTTTCCTCCAGCCTTGAAAAAAGACTGCGCCAAATCATAAAGGGTGTGGCCGGAGAAATAGATGTTGTCAGCGGTGACATAGAGGGTTTCCTCCTGGTTGTCGAACTTTTTGATATGCTGGAGGAGCATAGTGGATTTGCCGACACCTTTCTGCCCCATAATGCAGATGAGACGGTTGGACCAATTGATTTTGTCGTGGAATTCCCTGACATAGTCCATCGGGGTCAGGGAGAGTTTGAGGCGGAAAGTATTGTATAGCTGTTCCATACGAGCTTTTTTGAGGCAAATATAATACTTTGCACTGAAAATAGTGCAGTTTTTTGTAAAAATCGCACCAAAAATAGTGCAAGGTGAAAAACTGGCCAGGTGGTTTGTTTGTTCCAGCGGAATTCCGGGAAAAGAAGGCATAAAAAAAGAAAAGCTCCACCAACACTACTAACCCCTCAAGTAGGAACTTAAGACTTCATGTTGCGCAGGTCTTTTCTTGTTGGTGCAAAGATATGCACTTTTTCTGTTTTACCAAATAAATCTGAAAAACCATACTAGAATCTGGTGCTTTCTTTCCTCCCGTCCATATCCAAGCCCCGTGGACAGCGAAGTCAACAGAATTCAGGGATTATTCGTAACTTCGCACAAACCGAACAGAATCCCCACAACCAACTCCTCCTCCGGCTGAACCTAAAAAGAAACCCTCCGGAAGAAGCGCCCACACCGAAGCCGGATGGTTCGCCGGGAAAGGACTCAAGACTATCGTATATATGCCGGAGAAACAGGAACCGGAGTTGATGTATAAACTGTTTGACCGTGTAATTGGTAACTCCCAAGAACTGGTTGATCACCTTCAATCAATTGAATGTAAATAGAAGAACTGCATGGGGTTCGTTTGTCCTTGACAATGACGTTTTTTAAGGACAAAGTGGGAACCGGCTCTTCATTTTTTCACAAATCCGAGTGTTACTTTTCCGGATTCGTGCGTCTATTATGGCAAACACCGTAAAAACTCATTATTTGAACAACTAGTTTTATGATTGATTATTTCCTCAGGACGATGAAACACCTCAAATTGCTACCCGTTATACTTTTGCTGTCCTCTTGCAGCCTCATCGGGGATTTGTTATTTCCCGATGGCTTTGGGGTAAGAACATATAAAAAGAATTGCTGTGTTTTCTATAGGATATCAAATGTAAGACTGGCATATGCTGATATTGGCGGCCAAAGAGAAGCAGCTTTTTTGTATCCCTATTATACTGATAATGCTAACCAAAATGCAGAAAGTTTCACTTATTATTCTGCGCTTGACACGGTCCTTCATCAAAATTTCGCTGATTACAACTCCAGACCTGCACCTAAGTGGGAAGCATTTGATTGGCGCATTACCAAAATGGAAGCAATAACTCTTGTGGATTTAGATGCAGAGCATCCGGCAGGATCCTTCGTTTCTGACCTGGTGAGTGTCCAAAGCTGTTTCAGGAGCAGGAAAAAGAATAATAAACTGTCTAATGTTTCTTTTGGGGACATTATGCTGCAAGATTATTACAACGGTATTTTCTATGCAAACAACGAATACGGCAAGAATCTCGAAACCAGTCTGGTGGATGAGTGGCTAAGAGAAGACTTGTTTGAAAGCACTTTAACTTTCAGCCCTACAGGAAACCCTACCGTTGATTTACACAACATCGAAATCCACATCTACACCGCATTCGGAGACCATTTCATAGCAAGGTCCGAAACGAAAGAACAAGAATAGCACTCTATTTTCCAATCCGAGTGTTATTTTTCCGGATTCGTGCGTCTATTATGGCAAATACAATAAAAACGCATTTTTTGAACACTATCGATAGAATAAAACATAAACATCTTTGAAACAATTATTTATCCAACTTTATGAGATTAAAAGTCATTATTGCGGCTATTCTTATTCTACCGTTTGTTAGTGCTTGCACAAAAGAAGATGTGGCAAGCAAAGATTATCCTCAAGAACAGATAACCATAAACCCTCAGATTGCTATGAGAGACTTCGCTGAAATACTCTCGCAGGCGTTGGCAGGCAGTGAAGATCTGAGGCAATTCTTGAAAAATGAGGCACTCAAAGAATTTGACAAAGATTATGATGTATTCTACCCGTTTGTTTCCAACACAGTGGTTGACGGAACTAATACATTCAAAAATATACTGCTTAAATACTGTAACCCAGATTATTTGGAGAATATAACAATGGCTCTCCCAAAGCTAACTATGCTGGTGCCAGATTATTCCTGGGTGGACGAGAATTGTTTTAGTGTAAAGACGTGGGACACGAGCTTGAGTAGTATTGCAGTAGGTTATGATGAATCTGGGGATTCACATCATTTGTTTCTTGATGGGGAACTAATTGATGACTTCCCTGCCAATGCTGTTCCAAGTTTCCCTGTCATTATTGTGAAAAGCAACGAACGTATAAAAGCTTCGTTTAGCACAAAGTCCGGACAAACAGTATATGAATTTGCGGATCCAGCATTCGACGGCTCAAGGAGTCCACACACACGAGGAAACAACTGGGCTTGGGGGGACGAAACCACTATATACAAGAATTCTTCTGACTCAACCGATATTGTATCAAAAGTAGGAGATACAATATCTGCATCGACTCTTAGCGCACTCAGTCAAGATACTATCGATGCATATAATGAGTTTGGTCTTGGATGGAATGGAGGAGTTCAGAGGGATTTGATATATTATGGTATGTCCAAAAGCAATACCAATTATGGAATCCATAACAATTTTAAAGCAGAAATGCTGTATCGATTCGCAATACCGCTTGTGAATCTGAAAGATATTTGCGACGATTCCAAAGATCCTAAATGGTCAGAAGATTATTATGCCCTTCAGACTCCCGATGGTGGCTGGTCTTTTGATCGGGTCCTGAATCATTTATGGGCCAACGGAAACTATGAAATAAAACTGAATTTCCTATACTTTGACAGGGAGGATAACCTGGTTAATGTCGAAGATGGTATTACACTAACCATATCACCCAGGGACTTAATGTATGTTAGGAAAAACTCTCGCAGATTCATTTGGAGGATATTTGGCAATACGGAAACTACTTTTGCGATTATAGAGAACAGTGTTGAACCAAAATGGTATTATCCTGGAGACCACGGCCATTTTATATGCTTGCACAACAACTGGAATTTAGCTTCCTATTCGGACAACGTTAAGGTTATAGCCACCGAGTTCGATGCAGACAAAGAAATAACCTACGAAGATGAGGTTACAGTTAAAACAACCAATTCTGTATCTACAAGTCTTTCTGCCGGCGCTACAATAGAAATAGTAAAAGTTGATCTCAATGTAACAGGAACACATAGCCAGGAAAACGAGACAAAGAAAAAAGCGATTGTAAAAACGAAGGAAGGTGCTGATCCCCTTGAGTTTTGTTATGTAGATTATATAGATAATGTGATTACTTACAAAGATGGGGAAAACTATCAATTGAAGCGATATGATACCGGGAAGTTGTTCTTTACCTTGATACCTATCGACAAAAGAAATGAGTATTTTATACGCCAGGGTGTCCTAAACCGGACTCCGAGGTATTGATTTTAATTATCGCTCAAACAGTTATGAAAAAGACAATAATTGTAATTATTCTAATCGTTGTTAGTTCAGCAAGTGTTTTTGCCCAGCACGAGCGAAGTATAAATGCCGGAGCAAATCTTCATATACATTCTTCTTACTACTCTATCATAGACCGTGATGCATTTGGCTTTGCTTTTGGCTACAAGGACAGAATCCCTATGAGTAAGCATTTTGGTTTTTACAGTGCTATTGATATCTTGGTGGATCGGGACGATTACGATCTGTGGGACAGATATGACGAGTGGGCTAAGATCTTCACATCTACAAATAATATAACGTACTTCAAACCATATAATATGACAGTGCCTGTGGTAATGGGCGTTGACTATAGATTTGGAAACAAGAAAGGCCGTGGCTTTTGGCTGGCGGCCGGACTGGGGCTGGACTTTGCCTTTCATTCAGACAGGCATTTTTTCAATTATATAGGCAGCATCGACAAGAACGAATATTGGTATTTCTTAAATAATGACAGAGTATTACCTTCCGTTGGATTGAGTAATGAGCTAAGCTGCGGATACGATTTTGAGCATATTGCAATATCTCTTCGCTGGCTACATTTAGGCCGTCACGCGGAACATCACGTAGAGTATGAAGCTGAAAAAATGAATCTGAAAGAACCTCCAGTAGTCAATCTGGATTTTGTAGACAAAATAACCAATATGAGCCAACATCAGGCGATTCTCCTTACTGTAGGATATAAGTTTTAAAATAATCTCAGATCGTTTAAGTAACCAGAAATCCCGACCACGCGGTTACGACGTGGCCGGGACTTTCGGCTCTCAGGCCCGAACCAGACGCTAACTGATTTTCCGGCCCAGAGAAAGGAAAAGCCTACATTTTGTCATATCCCGAAAATGGTTTGTCCTTTACAATGACGTTTTTTAAGGACAACGAGCGTTCCGGGGTACGTTTGTCCTTGAATGTGACGGTTTTTAAGGACAAAGTGGGAACCGGCTCTTCATTTTTTCACAAATCCGAGTGTTACTTTTCCGGATTCGTGCGTCTATTAAGGCAAATACAATAAAAACGCATTATTTGAACACTATCGATAGAACAAAACATAAACCTCTTCCAAACAATTATTTATCCACCTTTATGAAAAAAGTAGCTATCTCATTTATACTGTTTTCTATCTTTGTTGCATCTTGCACAAAAATAAATGATACAGTTCCATTGAAATCTTCCGAACCGGAATCTCTGCCAGCCGGCTATCTTGCAGTTGATGACGCTGTCGCTAATTTGAACAACTTCCTTTCGGCCGTGCAGGGCCTGGCCACCAAAAGTGGCAATGACAGGAAAATAAAATCAATTGAATCTCATTACGACAATACGGTTCTTACCCGCTCAGGAGAGTCAGTCCCAGATGCATATCTTGTCAATTTCGACAATGACGAGGGATTTGCTGTACTGGGAGCCAAGAGCACGATTGCCCCAGTTATTGCTGTTGTGGAACAAGGCAACACCACCTGGGATAAGATTATGAACCCGACTGACGAAGATTTACACACATCGTTCGACGATGAAAATACCGGAATCCGCCCTGAAGAGCTCCTCTCGCTTTGTGTTAACACCGCACTGGCTTGGGAAGATCCCCTGTCCGCAGAAACGAAGGCATCCGGAACAGATGCTATTTTGCCCCTTACCGACAATCTTCTGTTTTCACAACAGGTTACATATTGTTCAAAAAAAGACAGAACCTATGTCATTAACGGCTGCGCATCAACTGCTATCTCTATAATAATTGCACATAATAACTATCCTCAACTAACTGTAGATAACGAGCTGTTGGATTATAGTAAGTGTAATACACTTGATGGATTAGGGTATTGCTATTCTTTCTCTGATAATGTAATATATGTCCAGCCCAGCGACCATTTTACTAACAGCAGTTCCATCCCTTCATATCTAAGCACCCAACAAAAAATTGACTTGATAAAAAAAATTGATAAGAATGTAATAGCCGCTCACGGTACGCCAGCGATTAGCACTGATAAAAAGTCCTTTTACCGTACAAGATATAAACTGACCAGTTCCATTTTTTATACTATAAACAATGCCATCGAAAGTTGGGACGCTACAGGAGCACTGCCAATTTCCGTAAAAAATGCCTTATCCACATTGGGTTATACCAATGTTGAAACGTCTCAGTATAATTATATGACCTACAATATGATAACGGATGCTGGACAAATGATTCAAGCAGGAAAACCTGTTATTCTCTGTGGCTGGGCATTGAACGATTTAGGAAATAGCCATTATTGGGTTGTAGATGGAATCTACGGATATGGTCAAACAGCCACTATTCATTGTAATTGGGGTTGGGGTGGTAGCGGAAACGGATGGTTTTCTGCGTCTTGCATAGATTATAATAAACCTCTGACATCTTATTCCAGTGGCCCAACATCCGGCTCCAGTCAGACTTGGGCCAATATAATAATGTTTACATATAATATGACTGACAATATACCTAATAAAATTGTCCCTGACCTTTCTAGAAAAAGGGTCAAATATTAGAATGCATTCTTATTGTTAACCCCTACTAAATCTTATCTTTACAACTCAGTTCAACATATAGGTATCATACGAGTATTATTATAATTTGTATACATATGAAATCTTTGAAAGTATTTATACTTGTCATAACGTCACTGGTTATAACTTCGTGCGATCTATCCTTTTTGTTTCCTGACAGCTTTTTCGTCAGGGAAGTGAAATACAACATCAATACAATATATAAAGTGACAGGAATACATCTTTCTACTGATGGTTTAAACTATATCGTTCCCGACTATGTCCTGGATGACAAATTCAACGAGGACAGCCATAATTATTATTCCGGTTTGGATACTCTGTTAGTTGGCGTTTTCAAGAAATCAGATGCTCATCCCGCCCCGGACCAATGGTCGGCTATTGACTGGCGTATCTCCAAAATTGACGCAATAACCCTGGTAGATTTGGATGAAAAACATCCCGCCGGCTCGTCCGTCGGAGATATACTCGAAATACACAGTAAATTCAAGAACAACTTGAGTTTCCGTATGATTAACGATATCAAACCGGGAGACATTATGCTTCAGGACTATTTTGAGTATGGTGGATATGAAACAAGTGCAGAATCCCTTAAAAAGCAATCTTTGGAGTTGTGCAGAAGAGGAGGCACCGATGTGGATTTCAATAACATCGAAATCCACATCTACACGGCCTTTGGCGACCATTTCATAGCGAGGTCGGAGACGAAAGAACAACTGGAGAATGAAAAAGACAATAACATTGATAATTAGCCTCTGGTTGTTTGTCCTGCCGGTCTTCGCCCAGGGCGGAGGCACGATAATGGACGGAATGAAAGCCGTAAGCGACCATTACGGCGTCTATTTCGCCTTTGATTCAAGCCTGCCGCTCGACACCCCGTTCGAAGGCCAGTCCTTCAAGGGCAAGAACCTGAAGCAAAGCCTGACGGTACTCTTTGCTGACACTGAAATCCGCTGGAGCGTGAAAGGAAGATATGTAATGCTCCACCCCGTCAAGCCGCAGGGCCCGGTCGAAATACAGATTGACACGATAAAAGCCGCGTCCGTCACCGGAAAGATCGAACGGAACACGAATTTCACCCAGACCGGCCTCACCAAGATCGACGGAGCCGCATTCAATCGCGCCTATGCGACCCTGAGCAGCCCGGACGTCCTGAAGACCCTCCAGACCCTTCCCGGCGTAGCCTCCGGCACGGAACTCCTCTCCAGCCTTTATGTCCACGGAGGTGACGGTTCGGACAACCTTTTCCTGCTTGACGGAGTGCCCCTCTACCAAATCTGCCACTTGGGCGGCATCTTCTCGTCTTTCAACACGGACGTCATCGATAATATGGATTTTTACAAGAGCGGCTTCCCCGCCCGGTATGGCGGCCGCACCTCATCCGTCGTGGACATACAGACAAAAGACGGAGACTTCAACAACTACAAAGGCAAGTTCTCCATAGGGCTGCTTGAAGGCCGCCTGCAGTTCGAGGGCCCCATAATCAAGGCAAAAACTTCTTTCAACGTGGCCCTTCGCCGCTCCTGGGCCGACGCCCTGCTGTTTCCCATCTTCTCGATAAGAAATGCTACGGCCGATAAATACTATATCGGAGACAGTGCTCATGAATCCTCAATGATGGCGCTTTACTCTTTCACTGACTTCAACGCCAAAGTAGTACATAAGTTTTCTCCTGAAAGCAAGATTACCGCCAACTTCTATCTTGGCAACGACGACTTCCGGTGGGACGTCATAAACACATCGTCTGAGGACAGCTTCCGCACCGAAGAAACCAGAAAGCAGGGTCTGAACTGGGGCAATACGCTCGCCTCCCTGAACTGGCAGAAAAGCCTGTCTCCAGATATGGACTTCAGGCTGCTGGGTTACTGGGCCGGCAACCGTTCCAGGATAGGTTTCTTACTTGATTACAGCGGTTATGACCTTTCCGGGGAAGAGAAAAAGAAAGCGTTTTCAGCGGCCCAGGACCTGTCCGACCACGGAGTTCTCGACGATATAGGATTATCATTTGACGGCAACTGGAGGCCTGTTGACGGCCATAAGCTGCGTTTCGGAGGAAGCGGGATAATGCACTCGTTCCGTCCCGACTACTCTTTCTCGGACTACGACGAATACGAAGAAAAGAGGATGTATGCATTCTCGCAGAATGATTCCGTGCGGGTAGCAGGCGGGGAAATCAGCCTCTACGCGGAGGACGAGATGAGAATCACGGACTGGCTAAGGGCGAATGCCGGCCTGAGGAACACGATGTATTTCACTTCCGACGGCTTCTGGAACTCCCTTGAGCCGAGGCTTGCCGTCAAGATACAGTGCCTTCCCGGACTTGATTTCAAAGCCTCTTATTCCGTTATGAGCCAGTTTGCCCACCGTCTGTCGGCAACCTACCTGGATCTGCCCACCGACTGCTGGCTTCCTTCCGGGGGCGGATTTCCGCCATTGCGCTCGGGTCAGCTTGCCGCAGGCCTGTACGCCAAGCTTCCCTATAATCTCCACGTGACCGTTGAGGGGTGGTACAAGAATATGGACAACCTGGTGGACTACAAAGAATCCAACTCCATCTTCCCCAGACTTGACGAAAGCAGGAGGCATTTCCGCCTCGGAAAAGGACGCTCCTACGGAATGGAGCTGGATTTAGGATACGAGACCAAGACCCTCCAGGTCAATGCTTACTATACTCTCTCCAAGAGCGAGCGCTTCTTCGGGGATTATTGGCCGGAGTGGTATCCCGACCGCAACGACAACCGCCACAAAATCACCGTCCAGGCCAACTGGCGCGTCAACGGCAAATGGGAGCTCTACTGCGCCTGGAACTACCACAGCGGCAACAGGATGACCCTTCCGTCCCATCTCGTGCAAGGCGCCTATATCGGCACACTGAGCCCGGAGTTTTGCTTTACCGAGCCGAACTGCGCCCAGATACCGGACTACCATAGGATGGACATTGGTGCCAACCTGCACGGCAAGACCCGCCGCGGCCACGAATATGTGTGGAACTTCAGCATCTACAATGTCTATTGCCGCCTGAATCCGCTGTTTGTCTCTATGACCGTAAACGGATTTGACCTGAACCGCTTCGACTACAACCCCGGATATGTGGAATTCCAGGGTATGCAGTCTTCAATGATACCTATTATCCCGTCTTTCAGTTACTCTCTAAAATTCTAATATGAAAACATCAAGAATATTATACACCCTGCTCGCCGTCCTCCCGCTGCTCGGCTCCTGCCGGAAGCCGGTTGACATTATCGTGGCCACCGAGCCAAGACTGATGCTTATGTGCTTTCCCGGAGCGTCCGACACCACCGTGGTGCAGTTGTTCAAGGGCCTGCCCGTCGGAGAGCCGGTCAAGAGCCTGCCGTTTCTGGAGTCCGCAGACATCAGTTTCACCGTCAACGGGACGCCCAAAGAAGTCTCTCATGCATACTACGGCCTCGGCTCCGTGCCTGCCGGGTGCTGGTTTGTGACCGGGGAGATGCTTCCCGGAGATGTCGTGGAAATACGCGCTTCCGCAGAAGGGATACCCCCCGTGAAAGCCTCTACCGTCATTCCGCGCTCCGTGGAAGACATCAATGCGGAAACGAAGGTGAAAAACGGCCTGGAGTCCCTGAAATTGTCTTTCCCCGACAATCCGGCCACGCGCGACTTCTACGGAGTCCAGGTACTTGAAGAAAAGACCCTGGAAGGCGAAACGAGCCAATCTGCGGTTGCGCCGTACCACAAGAATATGCAGCCGCTCGGAGGCAGGATTTCCACCGACGCGCCCTATGCCACAATAGGATTCAACGGCAAGTATCTTTCATACAAGTATATGACAGATCTCAACATCGAAGCCTGGCCGGATAAATACTCCACAAAGGACGGACGCTTCGATATGACATTCAAGTTCAAGGATGAACGGGAAGAAGACGAGGAGGAAGAAACGCCTGACGGAGCGTCCTACAGACATAAAATACGCATTTACAGCCTGTCGGAAGAGTTTTTCCGCTATGTAAAGTCGCGGGAAGCCCTGAGCGGCAACGAGTTTACCGAAATGGGCCTCGCCCCAATGGCAATACCTTTTTCCAACGTCGAAGGAGGCTTCGGAATCCTAGCGGGCTGGAGCGTCACCGAGACGGGCTGGATAGCTCCGTAGCGATAGTGCAAAGCCGCCGGAACGGGCCATGCGCACGCTTAGGGTGTCGGCGGCCGTGAGCTCCAGATGCTTGATTTCATAAGCCTGTGGAGCTGTCTCGTAGTCGGCTTCCGGTGCGTCGGAGTAGAGAGTGGCCTCATAGCGGAGCGCCGGATCGAGGAAGTCGAACTTGATGGTGACTTCCCTTGCCTGCTCGCCGCAGACGCCGCCCACGTACCACACGTCGTGCGCCTTGCCGTCCTTGAACACGAATTCATATGCTCCCGACTTGCCCGTGAGGCGGCCGGAGTTGAGCGTCTCCATGCGCGGCTTGCGGGCCGTCACGATGAATTCGCCCGGCTCCGCTTCGAGATACAGGCTCTTTTCCCAGTCCACCGCCACGTCCTTTATGAACTGGAAGGCGTCCGGGAAGCGGGCGTAGTTCTCCGGAAGGTCGGCCGCCATCTGCAGCGGCGAGTAGAAGGTCACGTAGAGGCCCAGCTGGTTGGCTATCGTGTGCCGCATCTTGCCGCTCTGCCCCGGGGCGGTCACGGACATATCGGTCTCGAAAATGCCGGGCGTGTAGTCCATAGGGCCGCCCTGCAGGCGCGTGAAGGGCAGGATGCACGTGTGGCCGGGATTGATGCCGGCGCGGTATTCCGTGCCCATGGCGCTCTCGTTGCCGATTAGGTTGGGCCAGGTGCGGCAGAGGCCGGTGGGGCGCACGGCTTCGTGGGCGTTGACCATAATGTGGTGCCTTGCCGCCTCCTTGATCGCGTAGAGGTAGTGGTTGATCAGCGGCTGGCTGTAGTGGTGCTCGCCGTAGGGGATGATGTTGCCCACGTAGCCGCTCTTGACGGCGTCGTAGCCGTGGCGGTTCATCAGGGCGTAGGCGGCTTCCATGTGGCGCTCGTAATTCACAGTGGATGAAGATGTTTCGTGGTGCATCACGAGGCGTATGCCCTTTTCGTGGGCGTAGTTGTTCAGGGCCGGCAGGTCGAAATCGGGGTACGGGGTCACGAAGTCGAACACGTAGTCCTTCTGGCATCCGAACCAGTCCTCCCAGCCCTCGTTCCAGCCTTCGATCAGCAGGGCGTCGAAGCCGTTCGCGGCCGCGAAGTCAATGTAGCGGCGCACGTTCTCGTTGTTGGCGCCGTGCTTGCCGTGGGGCTTCGAGGCCGAGTAGTCGGTCACGCCGAGCTGCACTGAAGGGTAGTCCCAGGTGTAGGACCACTCGGTCTTGCCGGTGATCATTTCCCACCACACGCCCATATATTTGACCGGGTGGATCCAGCTCACGTCGTCCAGGGCGCAGGGCTCGTTGAGGTTGAGTATCAGCCTGGAGGCCAGCACCTTGCGGGCGTCGTCCACGACCATCACGGTGCGCCAGGGGGTCACGCAGGGAGCCTGCATGCGGCCCTTTATCCCTTCGGCATCGGGGGTGAGCCAGATACGGAAGGTCATGCTGCGGTCGTCCAGGTTCAGGTTGGCGGTCGGATAGTTCACCACCGCTGCTTCGTGGATGTTGATATACAGGTCGTCGTCGGTCTTCATCTGCAGGGCGGTCTGCACGCCGGTGTCGCTGAATCCGGTGGCGGAGGCGTTGCCCAGGCGCATCGAACGGGAGCGCGCGCGGATTCCGCTCAAGCGGGTGTGGCTGTAGTTGTACTCCTGCGTGTCGTAGTCGCCGCTGATCCACCAGGCGTTGTGGTCGCCGGTCATCGCGAACTCCGTAAGTTCCTCTTTTATATTGAAATAGCGGAGCTTGTTGTCGCGCGGGAACTCGTAGCGAAGCGCCATCCCGTCGTCGTAGAGACGGAAGCGTATGCACATCACGGCGCCCTTGCCGGAGGCGTTGCCGGAATCGCCGGTGTAGTTGGGGTCGGTCACGCTGATGCCCCTTTTCGGCGCCTGGACGCTGCCGGTGCCCTGCTCGAGCGTGACCAGCATCTCGTTGTAGTGGTTGCGGATTTCGTGCTCCTCGCCCCAGACGGGGTTCCAGGTCTCGTCGCAGGAGTCGAAATCGACGCTGCAGACGTTGAAGCCGCTTTTCAGGGAGCTGCCGTCGGCAAGGTCGAAGCCGAGGCGGGACACATCGACAACCTTCTGCCCCTTGTATTCAAGGGTGTAGGCGGGCGCGCCGCCGTCCAGCAGCCCGAAGGTCAGCTTCAGGTTTCTGTCGGGGCTTTCCAGCACGTCCTCCGTAATGATCACCGGCAGGCTTTTGCAGCCCGCCGCCATCAGCACCGCCGCAATCAGGAGCGCTGCCCCTATGAGCGCCGCCCCAATGTGCGTTTTTCGTAAATCTTTCATTTTCAATCTTTTCTGTGTCTCCTGTGCTCCAAACGGCGCATAGGAGAATTGTAACTTATTGATAGGCAGCGACTTGCCAAAAACGGTCGAAGCTGCACGGAACGGTCGGAGCTGCACGGAACGGTCGAAGCTGCAAGGAGCGGTCGAAGCTGCACGGAACGGTCGAGGCTGCACGAAACGGTCGAAGCTGCACGGAACGCAGCCTTACGGGCCGGCCGGGGGTCGCTAGCGGGGGAATTGGACGATCAGGGCGCTGCGGGCGGGGATTTCCAGGCCGTCCTGGAGCACCACGCTCCCGCCGCTGAGGACATCCGTGCCGCTGACGGGCCCGCTCACGAACTCGGAGTAGTGGCTCCAGTCGAGGGTGCGGGGCTCGGCGTTGTTGTTGATGTACACGAACACGGCCTCGTCCGGCAGGTAGCGGAAGTAGGAGTAGGCGTTGTCGGTTATGTTGCTGGCTCCCACGTTCTTACGGTGGAGGAAGTGGAGCGTCTTGCCGTGCTGGACGGCCTTGCAGCCCTTGCGCCAGCCGAACAGCCGCGCCGTGTAGTCGTGGAGCTCGGCGGCGCTGGCATACATACCGCCGGCAGCCGCGCGGCCCTCGGCGCTGAACAGGTCGACCGAGTCGCCGGCCCAGCCGCCCGGGAAGTCGATGCGCTTGGCGCCGTCGTGGCTCTTGCAGTCCTTGCGCTCCAGGAACATCATCTCGTCGCCGTAATAGAGCTGCGGGATGCCGCGTATCGTCGCCAGCATCGCGATGGCCAGCTTCATCTTTGCCGGATCCTCACGCAGGATGTCGCCGGTGCGGGCGTGATCGTGGTTGGCGAAGAAGATCATCATGTTGTCCAGGTCGGTGTAGGCAAAATCCTGCGCCAGCACGCTGTAGACGCGGGTCATGCCTTCGCTCCACCATACCTTGTCTTCGCAGAGGGCGGTGATCATGGCGCTCTGCAGCGGGAAGTCCATAATCGACGGAAGGTGGCTGTCGAAGCCGTTCTTGTTGGGGTGCCCGGTCTGCCAGTAGGCCACCTGGGGTATGTTCATGTCCCAGCACTCGCCGACGATGTTGATGCCGGGGTATTCCCTGCGCACCGCTTCGCACCAGCGGGACATCGGGCCCGGTTCGTTGTAGGGATACGTGTCCACACGCAGGCCGTCGAGGCCGGCGTACTCAACCCACCATATGGCCCATTGCTGGAAGTACCTGAGCACGAAGGGGTTGTCCAGGTTCATGTCCGGCATCGAGGGCACGAACCAGCCGCTCTCCTGCCGTTGCAGGTCGGTCTGCGCAGCATTTGGGTCCATGTACACGGAGAACAGGGCGTTCATCTGCATGTACTCCGGGAAACGGTGCACCCAGTCCTTGAACGGAAGGTCCTCCATCCACCAGTGGGCGGTGCCGCAGTGGTTGGTCACGATGTCCATGATGACCTTCAGCCCGCGGGCGTGCGCCTGGGCCACGTAGTCGCGGTACAGGGCGTTGTCGCCGAAACGGGGGTCGATATGGTAGTAGTCGGCGCAGGCGTAGCCGTGGTAGGACTCAAACGGCTGGTTGTCAAGCAAAAGCGGCGTGTTCCAGATGGCGGTGGCCCCAAGCCCCGCCACGTAGTCGAGGTGCTCCGTCATGCCCTGCAGGTCGCCGCCGTGACGGTCCACGGGGTCGGCACGGTCCACGATGTCGGGCGTCACCGGCACTCGCCATGGCAGCGCCGAGCCGTCGTCGTAGGCTCCGCCGGGCCAGCCCTTGTCGTTGTCGGGGGTACCGGAGGCAAAGCGGTCGGGCATGATGAGGTAGATCATGTCCTCGGTGGTGTAGCTGGCGCGGGCGGCGCTCCCCTCTTCGCGCTCACGCAGAAGGTAGGGGTATTTGAAGCTTTCGCTGCCGTTGTTGAAGACCAGCCAGCATGTGCCGGGCTGGGCGTTCGTGCCCACTATCACGTCGATAAACAGGTAGTTGGGACTCTCCGCCTTGGCGACGCCGCTGACCTGCACGCCGGGGGCGCCTTCGATGCTCACGGTGCAGCCGGAGATTCCGGGACCGTGGACCAGCAGCTGGAGGGGCATTTTCATGCCGGTCCACCAGCAGGGCGGCTCCACGCGGGCGATTTCCCCGGTGGTGGCGTCCCGGATGCTGTCCGGGTTGAACGAAGGGTGGCAGGCGGCAAGCAGCAGGAGTGCCGCGGCAATCAGTATCTTTTTCATTTGGCGGAAAGAACTAGATAATCACCGGGGGCGAGGGTGATTTTGCATTCACCGCTCATCTTCTCGCCGGTGAAGACGTTGGTGTATTCCCTGTCAAGTTCGAGGGTCTTGGTAAGGGGCTCCGAATGGAGGTTCAGGAAAGGCTCGGCGGCCTTGTCGCCGGCGGGGCGGTTGTCGTTGCCCTGGGCGGTTTCGGCTGCGGGCTCCTGGGCCACCGGCACGCCGAAGTAGGCGAGGACGATGACCTTGTCGTGGCCATAGGCGCGGTGGAAGGCCACCAGTCCTTCGGGGGCTTCCCACCAGACAATGTAGCCGCCGCGTTCGCCGGAGTCAAGGGCCCTGTTGGAGTGCTTCAGATCCACGAGGGTCCTCCAGAACTTGGTGTATTCGTTTGCATCCCAGTGGGTTATGGGGTCTTTTTCAAAGAAGGCGAGACGCCTGTCCAGGCCGATTTCCTGGCCGGTGTAGATGAGGGGCTGGGAGTTCGGGAGGGTGAAGCAGAGCACCGCGCAGGCTTCGGCTGCAGCGCCCATGCGCTCGAACTCGGTGCCGGCCCAGGAGTTCTCATCGTGGTTGGAAGTGAAGGTGAGGCGGAAGGCTTCACGTGGGAAGCGGGCGGCGTCGCGGGCCACGTAGTCCTGGAGGTCGCCGACCGTCTTGCTGCCCTGGGCTAGGCCGTTCAGCAGGTGGTGCAGTTCCCATGCGTAGTTGGCGTCGAAGGTCTGGGCAGGGTCAGCGAGGTTATCACGCTCGGCCTCGGCGAGGAGGTAGATGTCGGGGTAATCCTTGTTCATCTTGGGGAGTATGCCGTACCAGAACTCGGCAGGCATCTCGCCGGCGGCGTCGCAGCGGAAGCCGTCCACGCCCTTCTCAAGCCAGAAGCGCATGGCTTCGTCCTGAGCCTTCCAGACCTCTTTGTTCTCGTAGTTTAGGCTGCGGGTGTCGGTCCAGTCGTACTCCCAGATGGCGTTGCCCAGGGAGTCGCGCTCGTAGAAGTCGGCGGGCTTGGTGGTCATCCACACGTTGTC
>JAILIM010000047.1 GCA_024695285.1 Bacteroidales bacterium | reverse complement strand
ATTCCCGCGGTGAAGACTGGGCTAAACTCCGCGAGAGCGTCGTATCCGACAGTAATCTCGATAAGGAGTCCAAATTCCGCGTTCTCGCAATAATAGATTCCGACGACAGCGCCGAGAATAAGGAGGAGCGCCTCCGCAAGCTTGAGTGCTGGGATTACATACAGGAGCACTTCCTCCCGCTTTCCCGCTATGCGACTGTGCGCTGCAGCCAGCAGCCCGCTCTCGAGGCTCCGGAACTTCCCGCTGAGGAAATCGCCGACAGCACCGAAAGCATAGCCGTTCCGGTCGACACCCTCGCAATGGCTGACACCACAATGCGCGTCGACACTCTCGCATACGCGCCCGAGGTTGCTCCCGCTCCTGCCGCAAGCCGCGAGCCCAGGCAGCTCGGCACCATCGTGGCGGCGAAGACCAACCTGCTGTACGATGCGCTCACCGCCCTGAACTTCGAACTCGAGTTCCCGATCGGCCGCCGCTTCTCCCTCGACATCGAGGACGTGTTCCCCTGGTGGGAGACCGGCAACAAGTACTGTTTCCAGATGTGGGAGATGGGACTCGAGGCCCGTTTCTGGTTCAAGCCCTGGGATGTTCGCGGAAGGGAAAAGCTCCGCGGATGGTTCGTGGGCCTTTACGGAATGTCTTCGAGGTTCGACTTCCAGAACGACAAGAAGTTCAACTACCAGGGCGAATACTGGTCGGTGGGCGGCACGCTGGGTTACAGCATGCCTCTCGGCCGCAACAAGAAGGCCAACCTCGAGTTCAGTCTTTCCACCGGTTACCTGGAGGCTCCATACCGCCACTACTATCCTACCGACGACTACGTCAAGCTTATCAAGGATCCCGCCGGAAACGGAACTTTCTACGACATATTCCTGTACCCCACGAAGGCCAAGATCAGCCTGGTGGTACCTATCCCCGGACCCAAAAAGAAGGAGGTGAGCCATGAATAAGATCATAGCACGCATACTTCTTTCCGTCCTCGGCCTGGCTCTCGCATTCTCCTGCGTGCGCCGTCCGCTCGAAGAACCCTCCGAGGCCATAGCGGTGAAAGTTAAGGTGAACGTGAACGCGGTCACCAATGTGAACACCAATATCCGCAATTCCGTGCACCTCTACGGCACTACCAACGCCCTCTGGGACGAAAAGCTCGCACAGCTCGATCCCCAGATGATGCGCGTGCTCGTCTACGACCCCGACACCGACAGGCTGCTCACCCAGAGTTTCGTGTCGAGCTCGACCGTCGACGAAGACGGCAACAAGGTGTTCAACGGAACCCTCGGTATCAGCTACGGTACCTACAACTTCCTGGTTTACAACTTCGATACCCCGACCACCCAGGTCGACGCTATCAATACAGAGAGCAGCATCATCGCCTACACCGACGAGATCTCCCCGGGCCTCAAGGCCAAGTATCTGGGAACCAAGGCCGGAGACGAGTCCGCCACCCCGAACCCGTATGACGACATGCACATCCACTACGAGCCCGAGCACCTGCTTGTTGCAAACCACCGCGACATCCGCATCTCGCCGCACGACACGCTGGTCGTCATCCACACCGAGGCAAGCTCGGTCATCGACACCTACTACCTGCAGGTGAGCGTGGAGGGGCTCCAGTTCGCATCGACTGCCACCGCGGTCATCTCCGGTCTGTCGCCCTCCAACAGGATAGGCCTCAACAAGAGGACCGACGAGCCTTCCTCGGCAGTTATCTTCGAGATGCACAAGGGTCAGGACACCGCCATCGATGGAGAGAACAAGGACATTCTCTGCGCCGTGTTCAACACCTTCGGAAAGATCAAGGACTCCTCCTCCGACCTGTACGTAACCTTCAACGTTTACGATACCGCCGGCAACCTGCTGAAATACACCGCCAGCCTTGACGCAATCTTCGAAAGCGAACTTGCAATCAAGAACCACTGGCTCATTATAGACGAAAAATACATGCAAATAGTGATTCCCGATCCCGGTCAGGACAAGCCCAAGGAGGGCAACGGAGGCTTCCAGCCTCAGGTTGACGACTGGGAAGAGGAACACGGAGAGATAGAGATTTAATGAAGAGATTCGGATACATAGCTCTGATCTTCGCCATGACGGCCTTCGCAGGTTGCGTCAAGACGGAGCTCGATCCGTCCCCGAAGGAAAGGATTACCTTCGCGGTGGCGAGCTATGCGCCGTCCACAAGGGCCTCGTCGCTGCTTGACGACGGAATCTCTTCCTTCAAGAGCAAGGCGTTCCTGCATGCCGACGGTTATGAGAACATAACCCAGAACTTCTTCGGCGCAAACGGCGAAACCATCGCCTGGAACTCCACCGCTTCCGAATGGGCTCCGAGCCACGAATACTACTGGCCCAAGAGCAGCGAGAGCTATATCAACTTCGTGTCGTGGTACGACAAGAACGGCACTCCCGACAGCGTAAGCGAAACCGCCCTCAGCTGGAGCTTCGACGGAAGCACCCGCAGCCTCGCCGCCGACGACAACCTGATGTTCGCCGACGTGGCCTGGCGCTACAACCAGAACACCACCAACGCCACCCAGTACACGGGCGACGACGTGACAGTTGGCGTTCCCACTCTATTCCACCATGCGCTCGCACAGGTGAGGTTCCTCGCCAAGATCAGTCCGGTCTCCGACGGCGGAACCACCTGGAGCGCCACCATCACCGACTTCTGCATTACCGAAGTATACAAGACCGGTACCCTGAGCCTCGTGAACGCCGACCCGCAGAGCAATATGACCCGCGTGTGGTGGAGCATGAGCGAAGACGCCACCCCGGTGGTTACCACTCCGTACTGGAGCACCGAGGGCTGCGCAGTAGACACCCTGTCACGCAGGGGCCAGACCGTCAACCTCACCGTGAACAATACTCCGGTAAGCGTGATGGCTACCAGGAGCGTGATACCGCAGAGCACCGAAAACATGGTTCTCACCTGCAACTGCAACATCCGCACTGAATATGCCGACCACTCCTACATGGTCGAGACCGTGCCCGTGGCCATCAGCCTCCGCGACTTCAGCGGCGACATAGGCTCATGGGACATGAACCATCGCATAACCTACACGATGACGGTCAATCCCGTCACCGGCAAGATACTGTTCGACCCCGCCCTCAACGAAGGCTGGAGCAGCGACACCAACAACAGCATGTACATCGAGTAAAAACGAAACAAAATGAAAACAAATAACAACAACAACAACAACAAACAAAACAATCAAAATCCAAGCATTATGAAACAGTATTTCATCATTGCAGCAGCTGCCCTGACAGTCATGGCGGCTTGCACCAAGGTTGAAAGCAATTTCAACACTCCCGACAAGAAGGTCACCTTCCAGGCGGCCACCTACTCCACTCCTCAGCTGAGGGCGGACACCGTTTCGGTGAAGAGCGAGTTCACCTCCTTCACGAGCAAGGCTTTCCTCCACGCAGACGGTTATGAGAACATCACCCAGGACTTCTTCGGCGCAAACGGCGAGACCATCTCCCCCGACAACGCTTCGAATCCCAGCTACTGGGCTCCCAGCCACGACTACTACTGGCCCAAGAGCTCCCAGAGCTACATCAACTTCATCGCATGGTACGATAAGAACGGCGATGCTCCCACCACTGCCACCGAGACTGCCCTTTCATGGGCCAACTACGCTGTTGCAACCGACGACAACCTCCTCTATGCAGAAGAGGCATGGCGCTTCAAGAGCAACGACTTCGACAAGTATGACAAGGATGCCGTGACCGAGGGTGTTCCGATGCTCTTCCGCCACGCTCTTGCCAAGCTCACCATCAAGGCCGCTGCCGATCCCATTGCCGACGGCAACACCACCTGGACCGTTCAGCTCGACACCGTCAAGCTCGCCGGCGTGTACAACACCGGTACCCTCAGCCTGACCAACGCCGATCCCGGCACCGAGCACACCACCGTTGCCTGGACCAACGCTGCCGGCAACGTATGGAGCAGCCCCAGCAACGCGACCGAGATTGCAATGCTCGAAAGGTGCACCAGCACCGGCGCAGAGACCAACCCCTCCGCCCTCACCGCCACTCCGACCGTCATGCTTGACGGCCAGAGCGTACTTCCCCAGACCCTCACCGACGCTCACGAACTCACCGTAGTGTACTCCATCTTCTGCAAGTACAGTGGAACACTCCTTTGGAAGGAGCGTATGGCCACCAGCGTGAAGCTCACCGACTTCTCCGGTTCCGTGTCCGAGTGGGGCATGAACAAGAGTATCACCTACACCATCACCATCAACCCGCAGACCACGAAGGTCAAGATCGATCCCGCCATGGAAGACTGGGTCGAGGTGGATGCCGGTACTGCTGATCTCGAGAACTAAAAGCCTTTTGCCCCGGGGCGGATGAAACCGCCCGGGGGTCCGAAACAAAAACGAAAACAAACAAAAAAACAACAATTAACAAACAACAAATCAAAGCATTATGAAAAAGTATTTCATCATTGCAGTAGCCGCCATTGCAGCAATGGCCGCTTGCTCCAAGAACGAGCTCAACCTGAACTCCGTTCCTGACAAGAAGATCGGCTTCGAGGTCGCGAACTATTCCCGCCAGACCAGGGCCAACGTTCGCCTCACCAACGCCGACGACAGTCTCTACCAGTTCCACACTTACGCCTACCAGTTCCCCAAGGTTGGTGACGCAAGGGAATTCATGAACGACGATGTGTTCGCATGGGACAACAGTACCCCCAGGGTTAAGGTTACCGACGGTATCAATGTCTATTCCTGGGCTACCGAGTACGACTACTACTGGCCCAAGACCGGTTATGTGAACTTCTATTCGTACGCAGGCACGATCGACCCGGTCGAGAGCGTCAGCAACGATAAGAAGACCGTCAACCTCGCCTATGAGAACAAGACCATCGTCGACACTACCAACATCCTGGTTGCAGACGCGGCTCTCCGCTTCAACGCAAACCAGCAGACCTATGCCGTTGACGGCACCGAAGGCAGCGGCCACGTGACCACTGGTGTTCCCACCCTCTTCCGCCACATGATTTCGAAGCTCTACATGGATGTGAAGCTCCAGATCCCCGCAGAGAAGGTTTCCGACAACACCAGCTGGAAGGTCATCGTTCTCGACAACCACGACTTCAACAGCGACAGCTCCATCGCTGACGCCGAGAAGTCCCTCATCATCCCCGTCAACAAGGGAACCCTCACTCTCGAGAACATCGACTCCCTCGCATCCAACGCCGCCCTCAACACCAGGACCCAGGGTTGGAACCGCACCCAGAGCGGCGCCGACGTGGTCAGCGGTTGGAAGCCCGGTGACACCACCGAGAGCATCCAGCTCCACCAGGCCGACACCCTCGTACTGCCTGTAAGCGCTCAGGAGAGCACCAGCGTCGAGCAGCTCCTTGCATGGCGCAGCGTCATGCCGCAGCTCACCGACAACGTTGCATTCCAGCTCGTTTACAAGGTGCAGGGCCTGCACGGCTCGACCGTCTTCTCGGAGGAGGTTCGCACCGTCGGTATCACCGTCAACGATGACCTGGCCGAGAACATCCACAACCTGACCGGCAGCATCGCCCAGTGGGAATCCAACAAGAAGATCACCTACCACATCATCATCGATCCTGTCACCGAGAAGGTTACCTTCGACCCGGCCGTCGAGACCTACGACGAGGTTGAGGCAAACGCCAACGATGTCATCAACATCAACAACAACGGTATCGTAACTCCGTAAGTTGAATCTTTGCCTCCGGGAGGGTGAAACCGCCCGGGGGTCCGAAATTGAAATGAAACAGAAAACGACAGAACAAAGCATTATGAAAAAGTATTTCATCCTTGCAGCAGCAGCCATTGCAGCAATGGCCGCCTGCTCCAAAGTCGAGAGCGGCTACACTCCGGTGCAGAACGAGATCCGCTTCTCGGTAATCAACCACGTCCAGCAGACCAGGGCGCACGACCTGCCCTATGCCGGACTCAGCTATCCCACCAGCGTTCCTTTCGGAACCTTCGCATGGTGGACCCTGGACGACTGGACCGGCATAGCCACCGACCAGACCTACGTGTTCATGGACAATGAGCAGATCTCCTACCAGAACATCGACAACAACAACGTGTGGGCGCCCTCAAGCACCTATTACTGGACGAAGAGCGGTAAGATCACCTTCGCGTCGTATTCGCCCTACACCGCCAGCGGCACCGACAAAGGCTATTCCGAGATTCCCGTGTACAACGTCGCCAACGGCTTCCTCTTCAACGCATACTCCATCGTTGAGGACACCGACATCGACCTCATGTACGCCGACCTCGCGGCCAACTGCGGCCAGAACACCAACCTGGACGGCTCTTCCGTGACCGACGGAGTGGACAGCGGCTTCGCCGGAGTTCCCACCGTGTTCAACCACGCCCTCTGCCGCCTGAGCTTCGCCTTCCGCGCAATCGGCCACAAGAATCCCAACGTGGACAGGATAGTGATCGAAGTGAGCGACGTCGACATCTTCAACATCGACTCCCTCGGAACCTTCACGCAGAGCGCCTCCACGAAGTGGGCGACCAGCCACGCGAGCGCGAAGACCGATTATGAGTACGCGCCCGCAAGCGTACTGGAGCTCGACCTTATCGACGACACTCCGGCCAACGTTTCTTCGACCAGCAACTACACCGATCTCGGAGTCAGCCGCATTCTCATGCCGCAGGAACTCCTGACCAGCGGTGACGCCCTCAACGTGACCACCGACCAGATCGTCAGAATCAACTACACCATCAAGACCCATTACCTCAGCGCTCCCGCCGACGAATCCGATCCCAAATACTGGGCGGTCGAGGACCTCAGCGCCAAGGTGCGCCTGAACAACGGCAACATCGCCGCATGGCGCGACAACCAGAATATCACCTACCGGATCTCCATCAACCCGAACGGCATCAAGGTCACCTTCGACCCGGCCGTGGCACCCTGGACGGACATCTATTCTTCCGATATTCCGATATCCGCAAACGACTGAGTTTGAAATCTTTTACTCAACATAATGCTTATATTGACCCCGGGCGGCCTAACCGCCGCCCCCGGTCCCGATAATTTTAAAAACAATTAATAATTAATTACTTAAGTTTCATCAACGTTTATGAAAAAGTTTTTATTCATTGCAGTCGCTGTCATGGCCATGGCAGCTTGCGCCAAGAATGATGTGAACGTAAGCAACAACGCTATCACGTTCCAGACCGCCGCCCAGGCCACCAAGGCCATCACCGGCTCCGTATTCCCCACCACCGAGACCTTCGGTGCCTATGCATGGACCGCCGGTACCGCCGGTGACTACTTCATCGACAACAAGGAAGTCTCTTTCTCCAACGGCGTGTGGACGACCGCCACTCCGTACTACTGGCCCAAGAACCAGAGCGTGGACTTCTTCTGCTACTATCCGTACAACGCCAGCGGCGCAGTTCCGGTAGTGACCCCCACCAAGATCACCTACAACAACGTTGACTTCTCCTCCACCCAGCTCGACATCATGTATGCCGACAAGGCTGTTGCCTTCACCGACAACGCCAACGAGATCGAGGACGGCCAGAATGCCTACGAGGGCGTTCCCGTCATCTTCCGTCACGCCGGCTGCAAGGTCAAGGTTAACGTGATCCTCGGCGAGAACGAGAAGACCGAGGACGACGGCACCATCACCAAGTGGGACGTCACCCTCAAGTTCGTCCAGCTCTCCGGCCTCTTCATCAAGGGTACCTGCGAGATGAACCTCTCCAGCACCAACAACGGCATCATCCCCTGGACCAAGCCGACCGATGCCGACGGCAACTTCGTGTGGAGCCCCGTCACCACCCTCACCAACCCCATGGACAACAGCCTGTTCAACGACAACCAGGTGCGTAACCTTAAGAAGAACGAAGGTGTGACCGTCATCCCCGAGACCTACATGCTGCCCCAGACCCTCGCCTCCGCCCAGCAGAAGATTCGCCTGACCTTCGACGTCAAGACCTATCGCAAGGCCCCCGGAGCAAGCGAGTTCACCCTGCATCTCACCCAGACCGACATCGTTGCCAACGCCGACCTGCTGATCAACACCGGCAACCCGAGCACTTCGATACTCGCCTGGCAGATGAACCAGAACATCGTTTACAACATCACCATCGGCCCCGCCGGCAAGCAGATCACCTTCGACCCGGCAATCGACGCTTGGGAGAACAAGACCGTTTCCACCAACATCGAACTCGAGGTGTAATTTCCTCATCTGACTTTTCATGAAGTATCGTCTCATACTGATCCTGCCCATCCTTCTCGCAGCGGCCTCCTGCGGGAAGGACAGGCACGGCAGCGCTTACGCGGACTCGGAGATCAATTTCTCCGGCGCCCCCGTAACCAGGGCTTTCCTTGAGGCCGACGGACTCGACGTGTTCGGCACCCAGGTGAAAGTCTACGACTGGCTGACCGGCTTTACGGGCATTATCGACGGAACGAGCTACGTGAGTTCAGATTATCTCAAATACGTTGACGACGCCGTGGTGTACGACAGTGGGGCCTATTGGCCGTACACCACAGCATCCAACGAATACAGGTGGACGCGGACCGGCACCCACCGTTTCTTCGGATGGCTCATCCTGGACAAGGCTTACAACAGCGGGGTCGGGCTTTCGACCTACGACTTCTTCGGGGGCAATCCCACCCTCGACGAGGATCCTACCTCGCCCACTTTCCTTACGATGACCACTCCGGTATACTCCTTCCAGAGCAGTTCCCCGCAGTACGACTTCGTGTACTCGAAGAGCGCTACGGTAAGGAACGCGGCGAGCAAGGACTACTCCTACGTGCAGCTTCCGATGAAGCACATGTTCACGGCCGTGAGCCTCTGCTTCACCAATGCGTCCACGAACACAAACGTGCAGATTACTGACCTCAACACCCTCTACGAGGGCGACGACATCTTCCTGCACAAGGGCTACGCCACCGTTGACTTCTCTTCGGACGCGAACAACATCACTCCGGTGTACCACCTTGAGGGTGACACTTCGCACCCGTTCTTCAACGCCTCCGCCATGAGCGGCATCACCGTGGTGCCCGACAAGACCTACGACCTTCTTACGGGAACCGACGTCACCACGGCCCAGGGCATATCCGGTGAGACTTATTACATGACCTGGCCCCTCACGAAGGACCAGATTTCGCCGCAGGACATCCTCGACTACGATATCTTCGGCGACCCAATCTACCATCCGCACGACAAGATTCTGGCCCTCACTTACAGGGCGAACGGCGGCGCTCCCGAGACGGTGCGCGTGCAGTTCCCCTACCGCGACTGGAAGGCCGGAACCAGGATGCGTTGCAACATCGAGTTCACCGACAAGTCCATACAGATGATCGAAGAGGTTCTCCCGTGGGACTACAACGAGCAGACCATGGACTTCAACGGCGAATCGCTGGTGGTGCCGGACGGCGGCAAGGTGTCCATAGAGAATATGGAAAGCCTGCAGGACAACGCCACTCTGTACCTCACCACCGAAACCCCGGAAATTACCTGCAAGGTTTTCATTTCCTCGCTGAAGGGCGCCACGCTCGTAATCACCATGCAGGGCGACAACGAGTACTTCGTGGTGGAACCTTCCACCATGACGATCACGGGCGACCGCATGTACTTCGTGGTGAAGCCTTCGTCTGTTCCCACAGGCGGAGTGGAGCGCCAGATCACCCTATCCTACTCCGTGGACCTTCCCAGCGGGCGTGAACTCGACGGCAACTCCGAAATCCGGGGCAACGACCATAACTATGTATTCTCAAGAAGGTAAGGAGGAAAGGATATGAACAAGACTGCAAGACTCATACTTCTGGCTCTCATAGCCCTGACTCCGCTTTCCTGCGAAAGGGAATCCTTCCGCGGCGACACCCCCGAAGGCAAGGACGGAATAGTGCTCAACTTCCGCTGCGCCAACCCGAAGACAAAGGCAGGAACCGACGGAATTCGCGACGGAGAGATCGACTGGAACGAAAACCTCATAGCCACCCTCGACCTCTTCTTCTATCCCGAGGGAGGCACCGGCAGCAACTGCGTGCTGCACAAGCGCTTCAGCCCGAACGAAAGCGACGGCGACGCAACCGTAACCACATACACCACCGACGAGTTCGTGTCCGGCACCCTCGTGCCCACCAGCGCCAACTCCTTCTGGGTGTATGCGATAGCAAACTATCCCGGCACCATCGTTGCCGACGAATCCAACCTGAGCGGCACCTCCGTGGCGGCGCTCAAGAACCTCGCGCTCGACTGCAACTTCGCGGCCGTGATCGACGCCCAGCATCCACACCGCCAGAACTCCTTTGTAATGGACGGTCTCACGCAGGTTACGGGCGTAGAAAAGGATAACCGCCTGGTCGCAAAGGGCTCCGGCACCCTCAGGAGGGTGGCAGCCAAGATCTCCGTACAGCTGAAGATAGCCGACCGCGTGGAAATAGACAAGCAACGCGAGGAGAACGATATTGTCATCGACTACAAGGAGAAGTGGGAACCGATGATAAGCGGCCTGCAGCTCTACATCGAGAACGCCGTGCGGAACACCACCATGGAGGCAAAGCCGGTGGACAATCCCGTGTACTTCTCGTACACAGGCAACCGCATGTACTTCACAAAGAGTACGGATCCGGAATACGCCGACTTCCCGTACCTGACTGACCCTACCTACGTGTATCCCCAGCGCTGGGAATACGCCTCACACGAATCCCCGACCGTAGAACCCACGCTCAAGCTGGTCCTTCCGTGGAGAAGGCTCGAAGACGCCGCGAACCATGTGACCGCCACGCAGAAGCAGTTCTACTACAAGATAATCATCCCCGACGATCCCCGTGAAACGGTTACCGACACGACCTACCTGCGCAACTTCGTGCGCAACAACTGGTACCGCTTCAAGATGAACGTGGCAATGCTCGGAAGCGAAACCGACGAGGCCGCCGTGCTCGTGCCCGGAACCTACTACGTGGTTGACTGGCAGGACAAGGACGTGGTTATCAAGCAGGCAGTCATAGGCGCGGCCCGTTTCCTTTCCATGGAGCCCAAGGAGTACACGCTCTACAACGTGCCCGACCTGAATATGCTCTATACCTCTTCGCACCCGGTGGCCATGAACCTTACAAAGGGCGGCACCACGACGTCGATTACCGCCACCCGCATATACTATGGTACAGAGACTGCCGGGAGCAGCTATGCAGGCGGAACCATACGCACCGCCGGCGCGAACCACGAGGATTACCCCAACGGGCAGAAATACATAGAGTATTCGGAAGCCCAGCGCAAAGCCCTCAACGGTGGCCAGGATTGGCTGCGCGTGAACGGCGAATACATTACGTTCTACCACGAACTCAACAACGACCTGAGCGCGGAAGAGTATCTCGACAACTCCCCGTACATAATAAGGTTCGACCTCTGCCACGCCGACCATTTCGACGACGCAGTTTACAAACAGTCCATCAAGATAGTGCAGAACCCCGCACTGTACGTCTCCTGCCAGACTTCCAACGGTTATGTATTCGTGAACGGAACCGGACCTGCCGGAACCGGAACGGGCAATACCACCGTAACCAACTTCGGCAGCCTTGCCGGCCGCGGCGGTATCAACGACAGCGGCGACAACACCAACCCGCGCCAGTATACGGTGGAGGTGACGGTGCTTCCGGCCGACGTGGACTACATAATAGGCGACCCGCGCGTGGACGGTTCCACCGCCGTGGTCACGAACGTCAACAACCTCAACGCCGACGCCAACTACAGGCCGGCCTCCACCGACGCGAGGAACATCATCGCGCCCAAAATCCTGATTGCATCTTCCTACGGAAAGACTACGGCACTCACCTACGACTACGCCCGCGGACGCTGCGCAGCATATCAGGAGAACGGCTATCCCGCCGGACGCTGGCGTCTGCCCACAAAGGCTGAGGTGACCTACCTTATTACCCTCTCGGAGAACGGAATCATCCCCGTGCTGTTCACCGCCGACTCCGACAAGGACAGCGGCGGATACACCTGCGCGGACGGTGTGGTGTTCCCCCTCGGAAACGGTGTCGTAGACTACTGCACCACCGCTGAGGCGAGCAGCTACAACAGCGGCAGGCACTACCCCCGCTGCGTCTACGACCTGTGGTACTGGGGAGATGAGAAGGATTCCAGCCACATGACCTCCTGGGGAGGCTTCCAAACCACCGAATAAGGACTGCGACATGAAAAAGATACTTTACCTGTTTTTGCTGATGCCCCTTCTGCTCTGCTGCATGAAGGAGGAGGCTTTCCCGCAGCTTCCCGAAGAGGAAGCGCAGGAGGTTGAGGGCAAAGTGCTCGTACGCATTTCCGTCACCGTCCCCTCAGCCCCGGACACCAGGGCCCTGGGCGATACGCCTTCGGGCGACCTGACTTCGCTGCATGTCGCCGTATTCGGACGTTCCGGCTACCTCAAGGAATACGTGGAGGCCACCATGGTCCAGAGCCCGACGCTCAACGGACACATAGACCAGAACGACAACCGCTATGAATACTACGCCACGCTGACCCTCAGCGAGAACAGCGAAAGGCACATACATTTCATAGGCAACGGCCCCGAGATCATGGATTATGCAAGGGAGACCGAAATACTCGACACCCTGCTTTCTCCCGCCAGGAGGGGCGGCTACTGGCAGTCGTTCACAGTGCCCGGAATCAAGGCCAAGCGTGACGCCAACGGCGACCTCATAGGCGAGGACACCATGATACTCGACGGGACTGTAGTCCATCTCGGAACGGGAACCTTCCAGATAGCGGACGAGACGCAGGCCTACTTCACCAACGTTGCGCTCATAAGGAACTTCGCCAAGATAGTGGTGGAAGACCAGTCCGGGTGCAATTTCCAGACGGTTTCGTTCGCAGCCGTGAACGTGGCGACACAGGGCTCGATAGCCCCCTACTACACAGGCGGATTCGTCTTCGGATACCAGAATAAATCCTACACCGACCTTGTGGACCTCGGCTATCCGGCGAGACTTCCCCCGCAGGCGGAATTCGACACCACCATCCCCCCGACCAGTTCGTTCACCAGCCCGGCGGGCAAGACCGACGTGTCGGTGGCGGGAAACAGCTTCTTCATGTACGAAAGGCCTGTTCCCAACGATAGCCAGCCCGCTACCGTGGTTATCATCTACGGCCATTTCACCGATCCCGACACCGAAGACGGAACGGACGACAGCGGCGACTTCTACTACAAGGTGGACCTGATGGAGAACGGCGTGTACTACCCGATCTACAGGAACTTCAAGTACAGGATACGTATCGAAAAGATTCTCAAGCCCGGCGCCGACTCCCCGGAGGACGCACTCCTCTCAATGGGTAGCGGCGACGTATCGGCTGATATCTCCACCCAGAAGATTACTGATATATCCGACGGCCAGAGCCGTATCCTCGTCTCCTACATGAACAAGACGCTCATACGCCAGTATCCCTATGACGACGAGGACGTTACAGTTAACCTGACCCTCCACTACAAGTTCATTCCGGACGTGACGGTCGACTCCGACAGCGACGGCATTCCGGACAGCAACAACGACCTTGTGGAGGACGGCGGCCCTGTGACCATATCTCTTCAGAACGTTACCGGCACGCCCGTGATAACGGATTACGAGGTAGCTGACGCCGACGTGGACGGATGGCGCGAGATAACCATATCCACGAACGCTCCTTCCGCAAACCTGCTGACGCAGTACCTGCGCGTATCGGGCCAGGTGAACGGGAACAACCCGCTGTACAGGAACGTCACCTTCACCATGATGAACATCCAGACCATGGGCGTCACATGCGTGCCGCACAAGGTGCAGGGCGTTACCGGCTCGGAAGTCGAGGTGGACATCTCCATCCCGAAGAACCTGCCTTCCAGCATGTTCCCCCTCATCTTCAACCTCGAGTCGGACAAGCTGAGCATCACCCCCGACAACAGCAAGCCGAGCAACAACCTGCCGGTGTCGTCGGGCGCTTCGATAATAAACGGCCATACGGAAACCTCCTTCCATTTCGTGAGGACACTCTCTGACACTGAATACCTTTCCCTTGCAGCCCAGAGCGCAGGAAACGCGGTGAAGATACCCTGCTATTTCCTGACCAACATGGCAGAGAGCGCGTCGAGGATATACGTAACCGACGAGTCAGGCTTCTTCAACGGCAGTTCGGACAACTTCACCAATTACAGGCAGAAGGAATTCACCTCGCTGTCGTTCCCGTCGGGAATACCCACGACTTCGGGTACCACCACCACCTTCCACTTCGAGATGGACAGCGGCGATCCGCTGCCCGAGAGGGTGTACTTCCAGCTTACCGGCCTCAGGCCCACCGCCACTTCCGGCATATCGCTGGTTTCCGACCCGGCTGATCCGTACTACAACTGGTACAGCTACTCGCCCACCACAACCGATGTCGCCGCTCTGCGGGACAACTACAATCCCACGGTGAGCTTCGCTACCACCACGGCCAACGGAACCGGCAGGGTGGTGATCAACGCGGAAGAGTACGTTCCCGCCACGCTGGCCAAGGGTTATGCAATGGCTGTCACCCTGAACAAGGCCAGCACCACGATCAATGCCGGCAGCACCGAGACTCTCACTGCTACCGTAACTCCTGCCGATGCGCTGAACAAGAACGTCACATGGAGCAGCTCCGACGAGAGCGTCGCCACGGTATCCTCCAACGGCGTAGTGACTGGGGTAAGCAAGGGAACCGCGGTGATTACGGCTACGACCGTGGACGGTGGTTATACAGCCAGCTGTACCGTGACTGTGACGAAGAGGGTAACATTCAACACGACCAACAGCAACCTGAGCACGGGTAACAACAAACAGCTGTCAAGCAACGGCGTAACCGTTCTGTTCAGCAACATCAATACCGCAAATGGCGGTTATGTTCGTCCGGGCAGCAGGTCGACGATTACAATCAGCTCCAATACCGGTCAGTTCACCAAGGTGACGGTAACGTTCAGCAGCAGTTGGTATACCTACGACTTCAATACAGATTCCGGCACTCACTCACTGAGCGGAACCACCTGGACATGGACCGGAAACACGAGCAACCTCGTGATAACGAATACCAACAATACGACCAGGCGCATCGCGCGCATAGTGGTAGAGTACTAGCTTGCCTGTA
>JAILIM010000033.1 GCA_024695285.1 Bacteroidales bacterium | reverse complement strand
CAAAGTGCCGCTTTATTTCGGCGGCTTTCGCTAAAAAAAGGCAGAGGTAGCCTCACGACCCCTCTGCCCCAAAATTAAAATGCTAATCTTTCTTCGATGTATGCTCTTACATCGGCAACCGGAATTCTTACCTGCTGCATTGTGTCTCTGTCTCTGATAGTAACGCAATTGTCCTCTGCGGTATCAAAGTCTACGCAAATGCAGAACGGTGTTCCGATTTCGTCTTCTCTTCTGTATCTCTTTCCGATGGAACCGGACGCATCATAGTCCACCATGAAGTACTTGGAAAGTTCATCATAGATAGGCTCTGCCACGTCTGAAAGCTTTTTGGCAAGCGGAAGAACCGCAGCCTTGAACGGTGCCAGTGCCGGATGGAAGTGCATTACTGTACGAACGTCTTCCTTGCCGTCCTCGGAAGTAAGAGTCTCCTCCTCGTAAGCGTTGCAAAGGAATGCCAGGAAGCATCTTTCAACACCAAGAGATGGCTCGATAACATAAGGAATGTATCTTTCGTTTTTGTCCTGATCGAAATAGCTCATATCCTTGCCGGATGTGTTCTGGTGCTGGGTCAGGTCGTAGTCTGTTCTGTCGGCAACGCCCCAAAGCTCGCCCCAACCGAATGGGAAGAGGAACTCGAAGTCTGTGGTGGCCTTGGAATAGAAGCACAGCTCTTCGGGATCATGGTCACGGAGGCGCAGATTCTCGTCCTTCATGCCCAGGGACAGGAGGAAGTTGTGGCAGTAGGAACGCCAGTAGTCGAACCACTCAAGATCGGTGCCCGGCTCGCAGAAGAACTCCAGCTCCATCTGCTCGAACTCCCGGACCCGGAAGATGAAGTTGCCCGGGGTGATCTCGTTGCGGAAGGACTTGCCGATCTGACCGATGCCGAAGGGCAGCTTCTTGCGGGTGGTCCGCTGGACGTTGGCGAAGTTCACGAAGATGCCCTGGGCCGTTTCGGGCCGCAGATACACGGTGTTCTTGGCGTCCTCGGTGACGCCCTGGAAGGTCTTGAACATCAGGTTGAACTGCCGGATGTCCGTGAAGTTGTGCTTGCCGCAGGAGGGGCAGGGGATGTTGTTGTCCTCGATGAAGGCTTTCATCTCCGCCTGGGAGAAGGCGTCCAGGGGCTTGTCGAGGGTCACGCCGTGCTCAACCGCCCAGTCCTCGATGAGCTTGTCGGCGCGGAAGCGCTCCTTGCACTCCCGGCAGTCCATGAGGGGGTCAGCGAAGCCGCCCAGGTGGCCGGAAGCCTGCCAGGTCTGGGGGTTCATCAATATGGCGGCGTCCAGGCCCACGTTGTAGGGACTCTCCTGGACGAACTTCTTCCACCAGGCCTTCTTGATGTTGTTCTTCAGCTCCACACCCAGCGGCCCATAATCCCAGGTGTTGGCAAGGCCGCCATAGATCTCGCTGCCCGCAAATATGAACCCTCTGCCTTTGCACAGGGAAACCAGTTTATCCATCGTCAATTCGCTCATTTTTTGCCCTCCTTTTTTGCCTGGGCACAGTATTCCTTTCCATTATATGCGGCAAGTCCGATTTGTCAAGGAAAACGACGGACGCACAAAATGCGGGGAAAGAAAGTACTATGCTATATACGGGCGAATGGAACGCTCGAAAAAAGGAGGTAGGAAGCATGAACTTTGGCAACAATAACATTATGTGGGTCCTGGTCCTTCTGCTCATCCTGGGCGAAGGCAACAACGGCGGCTGCGCCAACTGCGACACCCTGATCTGGCTCCTGCTGCTCTCCCGTTACTGCGGGGGCGACAGCAACTACGGCTGCGGCTGCGGCGGCTCCAATCCCATTGGCCGGAGCTGCGGCGTCTGAGAATTTGCCGGCTTAGGTCGGCAGAATTGATTTTAGCGCCTTCCTGTGGTATACTGCCCGTATAGCACAGGAAGGTCGTTTTATATGGTGGAGGAAAGGGACAATCGACGGGTGATCGTGGGCCTGTCCGGCGGCGTGGACAGCGCCGTGGCTGCCTTGCTGCTCAAGGAGCAGGGGTATGAGGTGACCGGCGTCTTCATGCGCAATTGGGAGGAGCAGGACGGTACCTGCCCCGCGGAGGAGGACTATGAAGACGTGCGCCGGGTCAGCGAAGCCCTGGACATCCCCTATTATACGGTCAACTTCACCAAGGACTACCAGGAGCGGGTCTTCTCCTACTTCCTGTCGGAATATTCAGCCGGTCGCACGCCCAATCCGGACATCCTCTGCAACACGGAGATCAAGTTCAAGGCGTTTCTGGACTTTGCCCTGAAATCCGGTGCGGATCAACTTGCTACGGGCCATTATGCGCGGCTGTGTCGGGATGCGCGCGGTGTGCACCTGATGAAGGGCTTGGATGGAGACAAGGACCAAACCTACTTCCTGGCGGGTCTGACCCAGGAGCAATTGGATCGCGCCCAGTTCCCCCTCGGCGCCCTGCAGAAGCGGGAGGTCCGGGATCTCGCTCGAAAACGTGCCCTGCCGGTGGCGGAGAAGAAAGATTCCACCGGCATCTGCTTCATCGGGGAACGGAACTTCAAACAGTTTCTTATGAGCTACCTGCCCGCCTGCCCCGGGGACATGGTGGACGAGCACGGCCGAAGGATCGGCCGTCACGACGGGCTCATGTACTATACCCTGGGCCAGCGGCGGGGCCTCGGCATCGGAGGGCGGAGCGACGGCAGCGGCGAAAGCTGGTTCGTCATCGGCAAAGATTTGAAGCGGAACCTGCTCATTGTCCAGCAGGGGGAGCACGAGGAGCTGTACTCTCTGTCACTGACAGTGGACAAACTGAACGTGATCCCCCGGGAGGACATGCCCAAGCGCTTCGTGTGCACGGCCAAGTTCCGCTATCGGCAGCCGGACCAGGCGGTGGAGGTGGAGCTCAGGGACGGGGGCGCCTTCGTGCGCTTCAGAGAGCCCCAGCGGGCGGTGACGCCGGGTCAGTGGTGCGTCCTCTACCGGGGCCAGGAATGCTTGGGCGGCGGGCCCATCGAGACCACCGAGCCCATGAAGGAGATTCGGATATGATCCGCCTGGACGATCGGCTCCGCTGTG
>JAILIM010000050.1 GCA_024695285.1 Bacteroidales bacterium | reverse complement strand
CTGACCTTAGTACGAGAGGACCGGGTCGGACCAGCCTCTGGCATACCGGTTGTGGCGCCAGCTGCACCGCCGGGTATCCACGCTGGGTCAGGATAAGCGCTGAAAGCATCTAAGCGCGAAGCCGTCTTCAAGATGAATATTCCCTTGAGGGTCGTGGGAGACTACCACGTTGATAGGCAGGAAGTGTAAGGGCGGCGACGTCCTCAGCTGACCTGTACTAATTGCCCGAAAGACTTTCCTAAGGGAAAGATAGCGTTGAAAAGCGAACTCTGACTGTATAATAGCTGAAAGGCGAATCGGAGGTCTTTTCTCTCAAGTAAAATATTACGGTGGTTATAGCGGTGAGGATCCACCTCTTCCCATTCCGAACAGAGAAGTTAAGCTCACCATCGCCGATGGTACTGACCTACCAGTTGGGAGAGTAGGTAGCCGCCGTTTTAGGAAGCCCGATCGTCATATGACGACCGGGTTTCTTCGTTTAACTTCGTAGGAATCTTCGGTTTATTCAGTGTCTGCGAGGTGCTTTGGGAATAGGAGTAAGTCTGGTTTCGCACGTATAGGACTCTCCCTTGAAAGTATAAACAAACCGGAGCAATGGTGAGTTGATGCCGGAATCTCCGGTGGTGACTGTCCAGGAAGCGGAGGAGCAGGAAGAAATGTCGTCATCGAGAACCATCTCAAAACCAATGGCTCCCGTCTGGCCATTTATCAGTTGAACTGAAACAACGTGGATGGTCTCGGAACTGTAATTAACCAGGCCTAAATCCAATTCGCTCCCAGGTTTGACCATATCTTCGACGATGCTGTAGTTGTCGTCATAAACTGCGTAAACCCCCGCAGGGGAATCAATAATGACAGAAACGTTGCATCTGGCAGTTATGAAGCCGGCACTAGCCGTGACGACGGTTTCTCCTATGCCAACTCCTTTAATTGCACCGTTTTCAACGGTTGCTATGCCTGGATTGCTGGAATCCCACCTTATGGTTTTATCCGTTGCGTCATCCGGCAGGACAGTCGCGGTTAGCGTGGATGTTTCACCGATGAGTAAAGTCAGACTCGTCTTGTCAAGAGTGACCGATGTGACACTCTTGGTAACTGTGGCAGAACAGATTGCCTGTTTTCCTCCTGCTTTGGCCAGGATGTCTGCGGAACCTTGCTTGATGGCGTGAATCGTTCCATTCTGGTCGACAGAAATAATGCTTTCGTCGGAGCTGGACCAAGTAATGGTCTGGTCATCTGCATCTTTGGGAGTGACCGTCGCTTTCAAGGTTGCGGATTCGCCCTCTTCGAGCGTGATGTCGGTCCGGTTGAGAATAATCGATTCAACAGGTACCTGAACTGAAACTGTGCAAGAGGCAATTTGGTCTCTGACTTTGGCTGAAACAGTGGTTTGACCGCCACCCATTGCGATTACCTTGCCACTTGTAACAACGACGGCGGCTACACCTGGATCGGCACTGAACCAAGTCACAGTTTTTTCAGTAGCATCATCCGGTTTAATGATAGCAATAAGGGTTTCCGACTGGCCTTTGTCCAAAGTTAGTTCGGTTTTATTGAGTGAGATAGACTCGATCGGGACGGTAACAGTAACGGTACAAGTCGCTTCTTTATCTTCTGCCTTTGCCGTAATGGTTGTGCTGCCATTTCCGGTACCGGTAACTTTGCCTTTTGAATCGACAGAAGCAATGCTTGGACTGGAACTGGTCCAAGAAACGGTTTTATTTGTCGCATCGGCAGGAGTGACGGTGGCAGTCAACGTTTTGGACTCCCCCTTGGTTAAATCAAGAGAAGTCTTGTTAAGCGTAACGGATGATACAGGAACAGGTTTTTTACTGACAGTAACAATGCATGATGCGGACTTTCCTCCTGCAACCGCCTTTATTGTGGCTTTTCCCTCAGCAACGGCTGTCACCAAACCATCATTGGTAACGGTAGCAATACCGATACTGGAAGATATCCATGAAATGCTTTGACCTGTCGCATCGGATGGCTTAACGGTCGCCGACAGTTTCACATTTTCACCGACAATCAATTCTGCCGTAGGTTGACTGATAGTAACCTCCGTTACGGCGATTTCTTCAGGTGCGTTTTCACACGAAAGCGCCAATATGAAAGCGGAGACGAAAGGGAAAACAAACTTTCTCATATGTCAAAGGTATTTGAAGAAAACGGGTTTCAGAACCGCTCCTTGACGTTATAGTCGTTGCGGGTGGTGGCGGAACGGGAGACCAATTCGCCGAGGAAGCCGGCGAGGAAGAACATGGCACCGAGGACCACGGCGAGGAGGGCCAGGTAGAAGAGGGGCTGGTCCGTGACGGCACGGAAGTGCACGCCCTGGGCTTGATGGACGAGCTTGGCGACGATGATCCAGACGGTCATCACGAAACCGATGAGGAACATCAGGATGCCGGTGGTGCCGAAGAAGTGCATCGGTTTCTTGCCGAACTTGGACAGGAACCACAGGGACATCAGGTCCAGGAAACCGTTTACGAAGCGCTCCAGGCCGAACTTGGACACGCCGTATTTGCGCTTCTGGTGACGGACGGGTTTCTCGCCGATCTTGCCGTAACCGGCATTCTTGGCGAGGTAGGGGATATAGCGGTGCATTTCGCCGTAGACCTCGATGCTCTTGACCACGTCCTTGCGGTAGACCTTGAGGCCGCAGTTCATGTCGTGGAGCTTGACGCCTGTGATGCGGCGGGCAGTGGAGTTGTAGAGTTTCGAGGGGAGATTCTTGGTCAGGGCGTTGTCCTTGCGGTGGCGTTTCCAGCCGCTGACGAGGTCATAGCCTTCCTCGACTATCATGCGGCGCATTTCGGGAATCTCCTCCGGTGCGTCCTGGAGGTCGGCGTCCATCGTGGCCACGATGTCACCCTGCGCTTTGTCGAAGCCGCAGAACAGGGCGGCGGACTTGCCGTAGTTGCGGCGGAAGCGTATGCCCTTGATGCGGGAATCGGCGGCCGCAAGTTCCTTTATGCAGTCCCACGAGCCGTCGGAACTGCCGTCGTCTATCATCAGTATTTCGAAACTCAGGGAGGCTTCTCCCGCCATGCGCGCTATGCGGGAGCTCAGTTCGGGAAGCGACTCGCGCTCATTGAAAAGGGGTATGACTACCGACAGGTCCATGGGCTAAATGTCTTTGGGCACGTCCCTGAAGGGATTGCGGGGCGGAATATTGGCGGAAAAGATTGCTGAAAGAACGGTTCCGAACAACCAGCACCAGGCCAGATTGGCGAAGAAGGTGATGGTCGGAAGTTTCGGGAGCAGTTCGTCGATTGCGTCCATCTGGTCGGCGGTGAAGGTGTTTGAGTAGGTCTCGCGCACCATGTCCAGCGATGAACTCAGCATTTCCGGGTCGATGAAGCTCACCCAGGCCAGGTAGAATGCCGAATATATGAGCGCGGAAAGCAGGGCGGTGGCGGTGCCGAACCTGAAGGTGTCGCCGTTGGTGGCTTCGGAGTTCGAAGCCGCAAACTTCTGCATGAACATTTTCATCAGGCGTATGCATAGCACGAACTTGAACACCCAAAGCAGAAGGCTCAGGACATTGACCAGAACCCCCACCGCAGCGCCTCCCTGGAGTTTGCCCAGGAGGATGGTGCAGACCATATAACCTATTGATACGCCGCCGAGCACGAGGCCGCTCCGGGCTGCGTCATTCCAGATAATCTTTTGTTGTATCATACTACAAATATAGATATATTTTTGTAACTTTGCAGACTGCAAACCAAAACTAATATATGTTGACTATAGCATTTACCGATGGAACCATCCGTCCCTGGGACGATGACGAGGCGAAACACATTTTCTGGCATTCTTCAGCCCACCTGATGGCCGAGGCTCTCGAGAGCCTGTATCCCGGCGTCAAGTTCGGCGTAGGACCTGCCGTCGAGACCGGATTCTACTATGACGTTGACCTGGGAGACAGGCAGATCAGCGAGGCCGACCTTGCGAAGGTCGAGGCCAAGATGATCGAGCTTGCCCGTGCCAAGGAGACTTTCGAGCGCACTGAAGTCTCGAAGGCAGACGCCCTGAAATACTTCACCGAAAAGGGCGATCCCTATAAGGTCGAGCTTATCCAGGACCTTGAGGACGGCACCATCACATTCTATAAGAACGGCTGCTTCACCGACCTCTGCCGCGGACCTCACGTCAAGCACGTCGACGACATCAAGGCAGTGAAACTGACCGCCATAGCCGGTGCCTACTGGAAAGGCGACCAGAACCGCCAGCAGCTGACCCGCATCTACGGCGTGACCTTCCCCAAGAAGTCGATGCTCGACGAGTATCTGCAGATGGTGGAGGAAGCCAAGAAGCGCGACCACCGCAAGCTCGGCAAGGAGATGGAACTCTTCACCTTCTCGGGCCGCGTCGGTCTCGGCCTGCCTCTGTGGCTGCCCCGCGGCGCCGTCATGCGCAACATCCTTGAGAACTTCCTGCGCACAAAGCAGGCAGAGCTGGGCTACCTGCCCGTCGTGACTCCCCATATCGGAAGCAAGGAACTCTATGTGACTTCCGGTCACTATGCCAAATACGGCAAGGACTCCTTCCAGCCCATCCACACCCCTCAGGAGGGCGAGGAGTACATGCTGAAGCCCATGAACTGCCCGCACCACTGCGAGATCTACCGCAGCGCCCCCCGCTCCTACCGCGACCTGCCCCTCCGCTTCGCCGAGTTCGGCACCGTATACCGTTATGAGCAGAGCGGAGAGCTCCACGGCCTGACCCGAGTGCGCGGCTTCACCCAGGACGACGCCCACCTCTTCTGCCGCCCCGACCAGCTCCAGGAGGAGTTCGAGAAGGTCATCGACCTGATACTCTACGTCTTCAAGACCCTGAAGATGACGGACTACATGGCCCAGATATCCCTCCGCGACCCCAAGAACACCGAGAAGTACATCGGCACCGACGAGCACTGGGATATGGCCGAAAAGGCTATCATCGAAGCCGCCGGAAAGAAGGGTCTCAAGACCGTCGTCGAGCTCGGCGAGGCTGCATTCTACGGCCCTAAGCTTGACTTCATGGTCAAGGACGCCATCGGCCGCAAGTGGCAGCTCGGCACCATCCAGGTCGATTACAACCTGCCCGAGCGCTTCGACCTCGAGTTCACCGACGCCGACGGCAGCAAGCAGCGCCCCGTGATGATCCACCGCGCTCCCTTCGGCTCGCTTGAGCGCTTCACCGCCGTGGTCCTCGAACACACTGCCGGACACCTGCCTGTCTGGCTCTCACCGGAGCAGGTGAAAGTGCTGCCAATCAGCGAAAAATACGCCGATTATGCAGAAAAAGTTTGTAATTTGTTGAAAAATTCCGATATTCGCGCTTCCATAGACTCTCGCAATGAGACACTTGGCAAGAGAATCCGTGAGATTTCGCTGCTACGCGTGCCTGTGATTGTGATTGTCGGTGAAAAAGAAGCCTCGGAAGGCACCGTCTCCGTGAGGAGAGAAGGTGTCGACCAGGGCACTATGACTGTTGAACAGTTTGTAAAATACATTAATGCAGCGGTAGCTGAAGAATTAGCTTGATGGCAGGACCCTACAGACCCAAGCCGACCTACAAACCGGGAGGTCGCCGTCCGGACCCTCGTCTTCAGAAGAAAGACGAGAACGAACTCAACATAAACGGGCAGATAACTGCTCCGCAAGTCAGACTCGTGGGTGACAATATCCCCGAGCCCGGCATCTGGCCTCTTTCCAAGGCCCTCGAGCTTGCGGATCAGTTGGAACTGGATCTTGTGGAAATCAGCGCCAAGGCCGATCCTCCCGTGTGCAAGATACTCGACTACCAGAAGTATCTGTACCAGCAGCGCAAGAAGGCCAAGGAGATGAAGTCCAACGCCGCCAAGGTGGTCATCAAGGAGATACGCTTCGGTCCCAACACCGATGAGCACGACTTCCAGTTCAAGCTCAAACACGCCGCCGGGTTCCTCCAGGAGGGCTCCAAGGTCAAGGCGTCCATCTTCTTCCGCGGCCGCTCCATCATGTTCGCCGAGCAGGGCGAGAAGCAGCTCCTCCGCTTCGCAGTGGAGCTCGAGCCCTACGGACGCGCTGAAAACATGCCAACCCTCGAGGGCAAGCGAATGACAATGATGCTTGCCCCGCTTAAGAAAAAATAGGGCTTTCGGAGGACATACCTCCGGAAACTCGGAACACTTTATATTATTTTTAAATTTTTAAAACAATGGCAAAGCTTAAAACCATCTCCGGTGCCAAAAAGCGCTTCGCGCTTACCGGAACGGGCAAAATCAAGAGGAAGCACGCTTACCACAGCCACATCCTCACCAAGAAGACCAAGAAACGTAAAAGAAACCTCGACCACTTCGCAGTCATCGAGAAAGCAGACGTCGCAAGGGTCAAGGAAATGTTGGTTCTCTAAAAGTATTGAATTATGCCTAGATCAGTTAACTCAGTCGCCTCAAGGGCGCGCCGCAAGAAGATTCTCAAGAGAACCCGCGGTAATTTCCTGTCAAGGAAGAATGTCTGGACTGTAGCAAAGAACACCTACGAGAAAGGTCTCACCTATGCGTATCGTGACCGCAGGGCCAAAAAGCGCAATTTCCGCGCCCTCTGGATCCAGCGTATCAATGCCGCTGCCCGTCAGTACGGAATTTCCTATTCCCAGTTCATGGGCAAGCTCAACGCGCAGAACATCGGCCTGAACCGCAAAGTCCTCGCCGACCTCGCAATGAACAACCCCAAGGCATTCGAAGCTATCATCAATTCTGTAAAATAAGGTAACAAGTGAGCAGGAGGAAGCGGTTTCGTACCAAAAGCAAGGTCCTGAACTGGATACTTGACTGGGTGGACGCCATACTTTTCGCAGTCGTGGTCGTGACGCTCATCAACGTGTTCTGGTTCCAGTCCTTCAAGATCCCTTCCTCTTCGATGGAGAGCAGCCTCTATACCGGAGACCATCTCTTCGTCAGCAAATTGACATATGGAGCGAGGCTCCCGATGACCCCCCTGACTATCCCGTTCACGCACAACGTCATCGGCGGAAAGGAATCCTATTCCACTTCCGTCAGCTGGAAATACAAGCGTCTTCCGGGTTTCAGGGATGTCCGTAAGGGAGACTGCGTCGTGTTCGGGTTCCCCAACGGTGACACCGTCCTGACAAAAGCGCCGGTAGAAGACTACCACACCCTCGTCAGGTTCATGGGACGTGAAGCGGCCATCAAGTCCTACGGTCCGGTTATAGTCCGGCCGATGGACAAGAAAGACCACTACGTCAAAAGATGCGTGGCAACGGCAGGCGACACCCTCGAAGTACGCGACGGCCTCGTGTGGATTAACGGCGAACAGCAGACCGTCTGGCCCGGAGTCCAGCTCAGCTACAAGGTCGTCACGACCGGCAGGGAACTCAATCCCAAGGTCATCGACCAGCTTGGACTCAATGTCAGGGAGCTCTTCTTCTCGCCCGCACTTCCCGGCTATCCCGAAATGCCTCTTACGGCTGAGATGCTGGAGAAAGTGAAGTCGATCGGCAGCGTGGTTTCCGTCGAGCCTGTGTTGCAGACCCAGGCTGCGGACTACAGGGAGATTTTCCCCTTCTCGCCTGCCTACGACTGGTCCCGCGACAACTTCGGCCCCCTGTGGATTCCCGCCAAGGGTGCCACCGTTGAGCTGACTGCCGCGAACCTGCCCCTCTACGAACGGATTATCCGGGACTATGAGCACTCCGATGTCGAAGCGGCCCTCTCCACCGGCTCCTATACCTTTCAACAGGATTACTACTTTATGATGGGAGACAACAGGCACAATTCCCTCGATTCGAGATATTGGGGCTTTGTTCCTGAAGATCACATAGTCGGAAGACCGAGCGTGATATGGCTCTCCACCGATGCGGGACGGAAATTCCCGTCAAACATAAGATGGAAGCGATTCCTCAAATTTCTGTAGTTTCCGATTTGGAAATCCAAGAAAATAGAGCGATATTTGCGGTCCTTTAAAAGAAAACAATAAAAATCAGATAGTTATGGCAAAAGTTTGTCAAGTGACAGGCAGGAAAAGAATGAAAGGCAACAACGTTGCCCATTCCAAACTCCGCACCAAGCGCGACTTCTCCCTCAACCTCAAGAACAAGAGGTTCTGGAGCGAGGAGGAGCAGAGATACATCACCCTCAAAGTATCCTGCAAGGGTATGAGGATCATCGAAAAGAACGGTCTCGAAGCAACGCTTCGCGACGCACAGAAGAAAGGATTGATTAACCTTGTTTAATTTTTAGAACTATGGCAAAGAAAGCAAAAGGAAACAGGGTGCAGGTCATCCTTGAGTGTACCGAGCAGAAGGCGACTGGCGTACCGGGCATCTCCCGTTACATCACCACCAAGAACAAGAAGAACACTCCCGAGCGTCTTGAGCGCAAGAAGTACAACCCGTACCTGAAGAAGGTCACCGTTCACCGTGAAATTAAATAATTAGAGGAGAATAAATTATGGCAAAGAAAGCCGTTGCAACATTCGCAGCCAAGGCCGGTGCCAAGAGCATGGTCAAGTGCATCCGTATGGAGAAATCTCCCAAGACCGGCGCCTACGTCTTCACAGAGCAGCTCGTAGAGGCCGAGAAGGCCAAGGACTTCTTCACCAACAAGAAGTAAGTTTCCGGGTAACAGATAAAAAAAGACCGAGGATTAAGTCCCCGGTCTTTTTTTATCTCAGCACGAAGCGGTGCGAAACGTCTTCGGAGTCTCCGGCGTAGAAATCTATGCAGACGTTCGGGCCGTCCACTATTAGTTTGTAGGAGCCGGATGATTCGGCGAGGGAGTAGGTCTTCATGCCTTCCCTGAATTCATCGAAAAGGGCCTGGTTGGCATCGGTCTTCAGCTCGGGTTTGGTCTTGTAGAGGAGCGTGCAGTATTCTTCCGGACCGCTGGCCACGACATTGTATGATCCCTGTGATTCATTGGACCAGACACTGCTCATCGTCATCTGGGTGATGCGGCCGCCGTCGCCGTACCAGTCGATGAATTCGGTGGCATGGGTGTGGCCGCAGAGGACGATGGCATTCTGCTCGGCGAGCATCTGGCGGATATGGCGGCGCTGGTCTTTGTGGGCGTCCTTGCGGCCGCCGAGCAGGAACCACCAGAAGTACTTGGGGTTGTCGTAGGGGAATACCGGACCGTGAGTAATGAAGAACAGGTGCCGGGCGCCCTTGGCCTCCTCGAGCAGTTTCTCTATGGCGGCGGCGTCGGGCTTGGTGAATTTAACCACCACGAAGGCATCCGGGCCGACGCGGTAGAGGTAGTTGTTGCCGGTGATTTCCTGCCCCAGTTCCTTCGACATGCGTGCAGGCATATATGCGGTATAGGCTTTCGTCGCCACTGCGTCGTCGTTGCCACGGAGATCGTGGTTGCCGGGAATGGTCAGGAACGGGAGGCCCGGGGCGAGGTCTGACTTGAACAGGTTCACGGCATCGTCCAGGAAGCGGACGTGCGTTGCCGAGTCGGGGGTGTCGCCCTGGATCAGGTCACCCATCTGGAGGACAAACTTCGTGTCGCTGCCGACCAGGCGGGATGCGCGCTCGACCAACTTGCGGCTGCGGCCCTGCCACATCTGGCCGTTGCGTATAAACTCCCTGCGGTGCAGGGCTTCACGCTTGGGATCGGGATCCGTGTAGCCTGTATGGTACAAGGCCGGGTCCGGGGCATCGTAGTGGGTATCTCCGAGAATAACAACTGAATAGCGCTCGCCGGCAGGAGCTTCGTCCTGCGCCTTCGCCGCCGGGCCGGACAGGGAAGCAAGGACCAGAATGCAGGCGGCTACAATGCTGAAGAATGTTTTTTTGCTCATAATCAATGGTAAATGTAGCAAAAAACAAAACTAAATGCTAAATTTGTATTAATAAATATTCATTATAATGAAAAAGTCTTTATTTGTACTTCTCCTGGCGTTCCTCGCATTTGGTGCCACCAGCTGCTCCTCAGCTGTCAAGTCTATGAAGGAGCCCCTCTCCTACATTGAGCTCAATTCCAAAGACTACACCCTCTCCGACATCAAGACCGGTGAGGCTACTGTCGTCCGCGTCCTTGGTATTGACTGGGCCCGTCTGTTCAATATCACTGCCGGTACGGTCAATGCTCCCATCATCGGTATTCCCGTGAGCGCAAGCCAGATGTATGCTGTCTACGACCTTCTTGACAAGAATCCCGGCTACGACTTCGTGATGTATCCGCAGGTCTATGACTACACCGTCGGCGTCCCCGGAATCTACACCAAGACTGAAATCAAGGTGTCCGCCCGCCTCGGCAAACTCAAGAACTAGCATTAAAGGACTGAAAAAAGATACCCCGACCGATATGGCCGGGGTTTTCTTTTATGCATTTGGCTGTCTGTTAGAAATAGGTGACGGTCTTCTGCTCGATTGCACTCATAAGGCTGTTGCCGAGGCGGCTCACGCCGAAGCGGAAGCGCTCACGGCACAACCAGTCGCGGCCGAGGATGTTGGCTACGATGAAGTAGTAGCACAGGGCATCCTTTGCCGTGGAGATGCCGCCGGCGGCTTTGAAGCCGACCTTCCTGCCGCTGACCTCATAGTAGCGGCGAATCGCTTCGCACATTACGTAAGCTGCCACGGGAGTAGCGTTGACGTCGACTTTTCCGGTGGAAGTCTTGATGAAATCGGCGCCTGCTTCCATTGCAAGGAATGATGCTTCGGCGATGTTCTTCGGGGTCACCAGCAGACCGGTCTCAAGGATAACCTTGAGCACTACGCGGCGCTGAAGGGCTGCGGCAGCCTTGTCGATGGCGTTCTTCATCGCAACGATCTCTTCGAATGCGCGGGCATTGTCACCTGCCAGGAAAGCATTGAGAGCCAGCACGATGTCGATTTCGTCGGCGCCGCCCTGGACTGCCAGTTCGCATTCGCGTATCTTGACTTCAAGGAAGCTCTGGGCAGAAGGGAAGCAGCTTGCGACAGTGGTCACGTGGACTTCCGGATCAGCCTTGGCGTCGCGCACGGTGGTCGCGAAGTTGGGATAGACGCAGATGGATGCAGGAGCGGGGTAGTTGGGGAAGGACTCAGGGAGTTTGTTGACTTTCTCCACAAGCTTGAGTACGGAAGCGTCAGTGTCTTTGGGACTCAGGGTGGTCAGGTCCATGATAGAAAAACACTGCTTAAGCACTTCCGGCGAGCTGAGGTTGTCGAGATTGTCGGCCACGGCCTTGATGCCGGCGGCAATCTTTTCTTCGTCGGGGGTGTACCCGTATTTATCCAAATAATCCATATTGTAGTATTTTATTGGTTGTTCTTTATCAGTTTCTTCCGTTTCGGAATTCCCCGTGAGATAATCTTCAGGCTGTCCCTGCGGAGGGAATCAATCCGGATTGAATCGCGGCGCAGGGAATCCAGCCGCAGTGAATCGCGAATGAGCGAATCCCGCCGCACCGAGTCTGCGAAAGCCTGCTTGAGCGAATCCTTGTAGGCGGAGCGCCAGATGATGGTGTCTGCCTTGAAATTCTTTACGGAATAGCCCTTGATTGACGCATTGAACTCCTTGACTCTATCCAGCTGCTCCACTTTGCGGCGGAAAACGTCGCGCTTGTCCTTAAGCTTGTTCGCGGCGTCGCGGAACACCTTGGAGAACTTCTCCGGGTCCTTGAGGTAGTGGCGCACGCTGGCGTCGTAGTCCTCGAACGTGTAGCCGTAGCGCCTGAAAATCGGGTCGTAGAACAGCATGGTGTCCGCCCGGGAGCGCTCGGTCTTGTGGTCGTTGAGCCACTGGTCGGCGAGGAACATTTCCGCATAGATGTCCGTCAGCACCCTTCTGGGTATGATGTGCGGACGGCTTGCGCACGAAGCGAACAGGCCCGCGAGCACTAGCAGAAGCAGTATGTGACGGAAGCGGCGCATTATCTGAGTTCAGCTCCGAAATCTGTGCGGAACATCTGCAGGAGCCTGTCCATCAGGCGTTCGGTGTCCTGGTCGGTGAGGGTCTTCTCATCGTCGCGTATCACGAAGCTGAGGGCGTACTGTTTCTTGCCTGCAGGTATCTTGTCGCCGCGGTACACGTCGAACAGCCCCACCTGCCGGAGCAGTTTTCGGGCCTGCTTGAATGCAGCGGCGCGGAGGTCTGCATAGCTGACGCTTTCGTCCAGCAGCAGGGCGAGGTCACGGCGGACTTCCGGGAACTTGGGCATTTCTTTGAAAGCCACCTTGTCGCGCTTCACGAGTTCGAACAGGGCGGGCCAGCAGATTTCGGCAGCGACCACCTGCTGCTTGACTCCGAAGCTCCTGCAGAGGGCGGGATTGATGATGCCCATGGTCAGCAGCACCTGGTTCTTGCCGGGGAGCCTGCAGCACACGCCGTCGGAGAATATGTCAGCCGGGGCGGGCTCGGTCTGCAGCTGGTACAGGTCTGCGCCGTAGCGCTTAAGCATCAGTTCCACGTAGCCCTTGAGCTGGAAGTAGTCGCTCTTGGCCGGGGCGGCTTTCCAGGATTTCTCGGGAGTGCCGGACAGCGTGAGACAGAAGCAGCCGTGCTCCTCATAGGATGAGAGCTGGGTCCTGTCGCCGTCGGGCTGCCTGCGGTAGACATTGCCGTATTCGAAGGTCTTCAGGGAATAGACCTGGCGGTTCACGTTGTAGGCCACCACTTCGAGCGCGCCCGGAATGAGGCTCTGGCGCATCACGTTGAGGTCCTGGCTCAGGGGGTTGACAATCTCCACGCACGCGGCAGCGGGGAAGGCGCTCAGGCGCGTGTAGTACTCCTTCTTCGTCAGGGAGTTGTTCATTATTTCGGTGAAGCCGTTGGCAGCCAGGAAGTTGGACACGCTGTTGCGCACCGCTTCGGGATCCGGGACAGGGGAGGGGGCCACCGACATCTTCATATGGTGCGGCAGGTCTATGTTGTTGTAGCCGTAGATGCGGAGGATTTCTTCAACCACGTCGCATTCGCGGGTGACGTCGACCATGTAGGACGGCGCGAGCACGACCGCGCTGCTGCCGTTGCGTTCGACAAAGTCGTAACGCAGGGCTTCGAGGATGCAGGTCATGGAGGCGTCGTCGATGTCCTTGCCGATGAAGCGGCGGATGCGGCCGAAATCGAGCTCTATGCGCTTGCGGGCGGGCATCTCGGGACAGCATTGCTGTATGCTTCCGACCACGGTGCCGCCTGCGCATTCACGGATGAGCTGCACTGCGCGCTTGAGTGAATACAGGGGCATTCCCGGGTCGCAGCCGCGCTCGTATCGGAACGAGGCGTCGGTCTGGAGGCCCTGGCTCTTGGACGTCTTGCGTATGGACGAAGGGTCGAAGTATGCGCTTTCGATGAACACGTCCACGGTGGAGTCGGTCACGCCGCTGTCTTCCCCTCCGAACACGCCGGCGATGCACATCGGTCCGACAGTGTCGGCGATGACCAGGTCGCTTGCGCGCAGTTTGCGTTCAACTCCGTCGAGCGTGCGGATGATCTCGCCTTCGGCTGCACGGCGCACGATGACGCGACCGCCGCGGATCTTGCCGGCGTCGAAGGTGTGGAGCGGCTGCCCGAGCTCGAAGAGTATGTAGTTGGATATGTCCACGATGTTGTTGATGGGATGGCTGCCTATGCTGAGGAGGCGCTTCTGGAGCCATTCCGGGGAAGGACCGACCTTGAGGCCGCGCATGGTCACGCCGGTGTAGCGCGGGGCACCGTCGGGGGCGGGAACTTCTACGGGGATTCCGGGAGCTGACGGGTCGTCGACAAGGCCGCTCATGTCCGGGTCGTTGCCGGGAAGGCACTCGGGAATCGGAGGCACGAGCTCGCAGGGGATGCCGTTGAACTTGCACCAGGCATAAAGGTCGCGCGCCACGCCCCAGTGGGATGCAGCATCCACGCGGTTGGCCGTGATTTCATATTCGATCACGGCTTCGGTCTTGAGGTGCAGGAACTCTTTGGCGGGGGTCCCGGTCACGGCGTCTTCCGGGAGCACCATGATGCCCTCGTGGGAGGTGCCGATGCCGAGCTCGTCTTCGGCGCAGATCATGCCGAGCGACTCGACGCCGCGTATCTTTGATTTCTTTATCTTGAAGTCTCCGGGGAGCACGGTACCGATGCGGGCGAACAGTACTTTCTGCCCTGCCGCCACGTTGGGAGCGCCGCAGACCACCGTCAGGGGCTCGGGAGTGCCGTCGTCCACTTTGGTGATGTGGAGATGGTCGCTGTCGGGGTGGGGCTCGCATTCGAGCACTTTCGCCACGACCACGCCGGCAAGTCCGCCGGGTATTTCTTCAGTTTCCTCGACCCCGTCCACCTCGATGCCTATGGAGGTCATCGCTTCCGCAACCTGTGCGGGAGTGAGGTCACACTTCAGGTAATCCTTCAACCAACTGTAACTGAGTTTCATATATCTTCAGGTTTAAAAAGGGCTTCGACGAATGACTGTTTGTCGAAAGGCCGTATGTCTTCAATATGTTCTCCTACGCCGATGTAGCGCACCGGTATGCCGAAACGGTCGGAAACGCCGACCACGACGCCGCCCTTGGCGGTGCCGTCGAGTTTCGTGACCACCAGGCCAGTGATATCGGTCGCACGGGCGAACTCCTTTGCCTGGGCAAAGGCATTCTGGCCCGTGCTGGCATCCAGCACCAGAAGCACTTCCGACGGGGCCTCGGGCAGCACCTTGCGCACGGAATTGCGGATCTTGGTCAGTTCGTTCATCAGGTCGAGGCGGTTGTGGAGGCGGCCGGCTGTGTCGATCAGCACGATGTCGGATCCGCGGGCCACGGCGGCCTTGACGGTGTCGAATGCCACGGCGGCAGGGTCGGAACCCATCTGCTGCTTGACTATCTCCACCCCGGCGCGCTCGGCCCAGATTTCTATCTGGTCCACGGCGGCGGCCCTGAAGGTGTCGGCGGCGCCGAGAAGCACCTTCTTCCCCTGATTCTTCCAGTACCAGGCCAGCTTGCCTATGGTCGTGGTCTTGCCGACGCCGTTGACGCCCACCACGAGTATGACATAAGGCTTTACGCTGGTATCCAGGGGTTTGGTGTCGGGAATAAGGGCGGAAATCTCCTCGCGGAGCATTCCGCGGAGTTCGTCCTGGCTCATATACTTGTCGCGGTCCACGCGCTCTTCGAGATTGTCGATGATCTTGAGCGTGGTGTCCACGCCCATGTCGGACTCGATGAGAGCTTCCTCTATGGCGTCGAGGGTGTCGTCATCAACCCGCGACCTGCCGGCAATGGCCCTGCCTATTTTCTGAAAAAAACTGAATGCCATAATTGACAAATATACGAAAATATATTCAAAAGTCTGCGATTTATATTATCTTCGCGCAGTCAAACCACAGCCATGGCACGCGATAAGAAGTTTCACGTCAGGAGGTCCACTGTCGAGGCAATAGTTTTCATTGTCTTCCTGGCCGCTGTATTCATTCCGCTCGGCGTCAAAATGGGCGGCAGCAACCTCATAAACACCATAATGAACACGGCACACAGCCTGCTGCTCAATACGGTGTTCTACCTGATGGGCATCACCGTCCTGACCGGTGCGCTTTCGAAACTGTTTTCAGAATTCGGGGTGGTGAGCACCCTGGAACGCTTCCTGCGCCCGCTGATGAAGCCGCTCTACAACCTGCCCGGCGTGGCCGCCCTCGGGGCCCTGATGACCTTCCTGTCCGACAATCCGGCTATAATTGCCTTCGCCAAGGACAAGGAGTTCTCGTCATATTTCAAGAAGTACCAGCTGCTTTCCCTGACCAATTTCGGCACCGCATTCGGCATGGGGTTCGTCGTGCTGGTGACCATGGCAAGCCTCGGCTACCTCGGCGGCGCGCTCGTCGGTTTTGCCGGAGCCATCTGCGGCTCGATCATATCCACCCGCATCATGCAGCGCAGCTGTCTCAAGGCTTTCCCCGACCTTGAGGCGCCCGTTGCCGAGAAAGGCACCCGCACCGTGGTTGAGGAAAAAGTGGAAACTGAGAAGAAGGACGGAGTCTTCATGCGCTTCCTGAATGCCGTCCTGGACGGAGGTAAAAACGGCGTCGATCTGGGCCTCGCAATCATTCCCGGGGTGCTGATTATCACCACAATGGTGATCCTGATCACGTTCGGGGCCGGTCCCGATGGCTACACCGGCGCCGCCAACCAGGGCGTCCCCATCCTTCCCTGGCTTGCTGAAAAGATCCACTGGATATTCGAATGGCTGTTCGGATTCACCGACATGCGCCTCATCGCTTTCCCGATGACGGCACTCGGAGCCGTCGGCGCTTCGCTCGGCCTGCTGCCGACCTTCAATGCCGAAGGTCTCCTGGACGGCAACGCCATCGCCGTGTTCACAGCCATAGGCATGTGCTGGAGCGGCTTCCTCTCCACCCACACCGCCATGCTCGACACCCTGGGCTACCGCAAGGCCATCTCAAAGGCCCTCGGCGCCCACACGATAGCCGGTCTCTGCGCCGGCATCATTGCCCATTTCCTGTATATGGGAATCTCCCTGCTTATTGGATAAAACTGGCGAAGTAGCCGGCGAACAGGACGTTTGTGATAAGGTAGCCCAGCACTGTGGCCACCGCTACGCTTATCAGTCCCGGCATCATGAAACTGTGGTTCAGCAGGTACTTGCCGATGACGGTGGTGCCTGAGCGGTCGAAGTTGACCGTGGCGATATCGGACGGGTAGTTCGGTATGAAGAAGTAGCCGTAGACGCTGGGGAATACGCCGAGCAGCACGGGGCCGGCGATGCCGAGCTCGTAGGCCAGCGGCAGCATTGCAACGACCACGGCGCCCTGGGAATTGATCAGCACCGACACCAGGAAGAATACTAACGCTATGCTCCAGGGATAGTTTGTGACCACCCCGGTAAGCATTGCTTTCATTTCGTCCATGTAGTTGCCGAAATAGGTGTCGGCGAGCCAGGCGATGCCGTAGATTGCCACCACGGCCACCATGCCCGACTGCCACACGGCTCCCGCCACGGCCTTCTTCGGGGAGGCCTTGCAGAACATAATGTTGCTGGCTGCCGCCATCAGCATGATAATCTGGATGCAGATGTTCATCTTCGGCAGGTTCACCGCCTTCGCAAGCGTCTCGCCGTCAGCCGTATGAATCATCTGGAAGAAAGCGAAGCACACGATGATGAGCAGCGCTCCGAGGAAGATGAACACCGATGCCTTGGCAGGCTTGCTGATGACCTTGTCCAGGGTGGTGGCGGAGTTGCCGTACATGTACTGATACATCTCCGGATCTGCCTTGCGCTTCAGGAATTCGGGATCCTTGTCGAGGTCCTTGCCCCTCCTGTAGGACGCCAGGGAGGCGCACATGAGTCCGGTCACGCAGGCCGGAATGGTGACCATAAGCACCTGCGGAATCGACACCATGAAGCCGTTGGCGTTGGAAATGGTCACGAAGGCCACGACCGCGGCGGCAATAGGCGAGCAGGTGATTCCGACCTGGGAGGCGACGGAGGCCACGCCGCAGGGACGCTCAGGGCGTATGTTCTTCTTGAGCGATATGTCGCAGATAATCGGCATGATGGTGTAGACCACGTGGCCTGTGCCAACGAGCACGGTCAGGAAGAACGTCACGAGCGGGCCCAGGAAGGTGATATGGTCCGGATGCTTCCGGAGCATCTTTTCCGCTATCTGTATCATCCAGTCCATGCCCCCGGATGCCTGGAGCGTGCCGGCGCAGGTGACGGCCGCTATAATGATATATATAACGTCAGTGGGAGGCGTGCCGGGCTTGAGGCCGAAGCCGAACACCAGGATAGCGAGGCCTATGCCGGAGATGGCACCGAGGGCGAGACTGCCGTAACGCGAGCCTACATACAGAGCTGCAAGCACGATGAGCAGCTCGATTATCATCACAAATGACATATGGTTAGAGTTTATACAGGTTCAATCCGGTTTCAGGGTCGAAGCGGCGGCCGACTTCAGCGTCATAAGCCTCCACGAAGAGTTCGCAGGCGCCGTTGATGCGCGCACTCAGCAGATGTCCGCCCACACAGGTGTAGTCTCTGCGGCTGGCGGTGATGTGGACGTGAAGATAGGGCTTGCCGTCCTTGCGGGAGATATTGCCGGTCAGGTTGGTTATTTCCATCTGTTCGGCGAATGTTTTGTCGACGTACTGCTTGGTCGCTGGTTCGAGGAAACGGAATGTCGCTTCGTTGATCGCTCCCAGGCCGTGGACGGAACCGGACAATATATCTTTCTCCAGGCAGAAGGCATTGAGGGCCTCCATTATTTCTGTATGGTTGTCCAGGCTGAGGACGAAAAGGGACGGTGCGACTTCTTTATATTGGTACATAGATTCGTGTATTTGGGTTTAAAGATAGCAATTTTGCCCCAACAATTAGTAACCGTCCCGAAAAAACTGCGTATTTTTTGAAAAACCGATAATTGAAAACGCCACAGGAGGGCAGCAGACGCGCGATTTTGCAAATAAGTGTTGCACACGGAATTAAAATGGATAATTTGTTTCACCTTTGCATCGAAACAAAAACGACAGACTATGAAAAAGATTGTTATCATCTTTGCCGCTGCTTCAGTCCTTCTCGCATGCACGCAGAAGGAATACAGCTCGTGGAACTCCCCCTACCGGGGCGACGAGTCTTTCTCGCACGATGAGATAGTCCTCGGCGAGCAGCTTGACGACCCATACTCCGTGCGCAACATGACCAAGGCGCTGCAGAACATCGCCCCCTCTGCGCGCACGACCATCGAGCCTACTGACTTTTACGTGAGATTCCTCCCCAAGGACGATGAACAGCTGCAGATACTGCTGGACATGGGGCTCGAGCTCACCGACCACCCGCTGGACTATCGCATAGTGCGCGACGGCGACTGGTACCACGACCCCATGCTGCCGGAAGAAAGCATCACGTGGCAGTACGCCGTCGTGCCCGTGGATTTCGAATTCCCCGCGGGCGTGCGTTACGAACGCATCGACGAGTGCTTCCTTGCCGACAACAACCCGTCCACCAAGTCCGACGGCATCGACTGGGAGGCGGTGGAGCGTGAAGCGTTCAGGATCACAGGCAACGCTGACCTTTACCCCGGAGGCACCAAGGCTTCCGAGAGTTTTTACCCGAAGGGTAGGATAACCATTTCCGACCCGGCGGTGGACGACGAACCCATAGGGGTTAAGGGCGTCAAGATCTGCTGCAATTCCTTTGTCAAGTTCTCCGTGACCTACACAGACGACGAGGGATACTTCAAGATGGGGCTCAAATTCTCGTCCAAAGTGCGTTACTGGATCGTCTTCCAGAATATCAACGGCTTTAAGCAGGGCATCAACCGAATCATCATTCCGGCGTCTGTGTCCACGCTCGGCGTGCATCCTGCCGAAGGCTGCGACATACTGATTGACAGCTATTCCGAGCGCAAGCTGTTCACCCGCTGCGTGGTCAACAACGCCGGTTTCGATTACTGCACCGCCTGCAACGATTCGGGCAGGAGCATCCCGCTGCCGCCGAAGGACCTGCGCATCTGGGACATTCCCGTGCTTAACCTGAACTTTGCCGTGATGATGCACCAGGGCACGATCCTGGAGACCTATGAGCCGCTTTCGTCGGTGCTGGGTGAATACACCCCGATAGCAAAACTGGTGCAGCCGGACATATATCTTGGACTGCTCGACACCAACGGATATTCGGATATTTACGAGCGTGCGATGCTGGCTTTCGCGAAGGCGGGAATGTTCTCGCAGGTCGGGAAGAAGTGGTGGACGACGCTGGTGGAATACAGCTGCATGTCGCTCATCAGTTCCGGCCTTGCCAGCCCTTACGGGGCGCGTGACGACGAGAACAGCGGCTACTGCGAAGTGGCGCAGATGTATGCCAGCTACTGCCAGACCGTCATGTTCCGCCGGCGTTACACGGACTCCAGCGTGGTATTTGGAACGTCCTCGTGGTTCAGTCCGCAGATACTGCTGTACCTGGACGAAAGAGGACTGGGGCTGGAGAAGCTGGCGCCCGTGTTTACAGCCGACGTGGTGAACCTGGAGGGCCTGCAGAACAAGCTGCTGAGCTACTATCCAGCTTTCAAGAGCGTTATCAACGAGGCATTTGCAAGATACGGAGAATAATACTATGAAAAACTTCTTGTTGGCTGCCGCAGGACTATTCCTGTGTGCGACGGTCCAGGCACAAAACTTTTCCGTTACTACCAATGTGCTGGACTATATAGATTTTGGGACGTTGAATGTGGAAGCGTCCTGCGGAATTGCCAGACAGTGGACCCTGACTGCCGGGGTCAAGTACAATCCGTTCATCTGGGGCGAAGGAAGCAAGGAAATGGCCGACAAGCAGCGCAGCCTGGAAGCCGGCGCCCGTTTCTGGCCCTGGCACATCTTTTCCGGATGGTGGATGGGCGGAAAACTGAAATGGCAGGAATACAACAGGGGCGGCATCGAGTCGCCCGCGGCCTCGGAGGGCGACCGCTACGGCGGCGGCCTCTCGGCTGGCTACACATTTATGCTGAACACTCACCTGAACCTTGATATCGGCCTTGGACTGTGGGGCGGCTACGACAAGTACACCGCCTATGAATGCCTTAGATGCGGAAGAGTTGTCGGAGTAGGCGAAAGATTTTTTGTGCTGCCGAATGATATTCTTCTGACAATATCTTACATTTTCTAAAAAAATTGTATATTTGCAGTCCAATCCGAAGCGCGGGTGGCGAAATGGTAGACGCGCTAGTTTCAGGAGCTAGTGGGGTAAAACCTGTGTGAGTTCGAGTCTCATCCCGCGCACAAGAGCCGGTCTCAGAGATACTCTGGGGCCGGTTCGCTGTTATTTTTGGCGGCTTTTTGGCGACTTGGCGACGAAATCAGCAGTTGAATGTGCAGATCGTGGCCAATGCCGGATTTGGAGCCGAAGCGGTATATATACTCGATGGAGTATGGAGCCAGGAGAGTATCGATCGCTTTTCTGATTGTGCGGGCCTCGTCGGCAGTGAAGGGGTGGTACGGGTCGGATGTGACGATGATTTCAGCGCTGGTGTAGGAGCTCAGGTCTGAGTTGAAGTATTTTCGGATGTTGTCGGCTATGTATTCTGCGCGGCCTTCAGGCGTTGGAGTCCGGGAGAAGAAGTCGTATTCTACGATGGCTGTGGTGTCAAATAGGTAACTGAGGCTTTCTTCGTCTGCGCCGGTTGCCGTCCGGATACGGTCGATGGCAATCTGTATCTTTCCTTGACGTTTCAGTCGGGCAATGCTGCGGTTCTGCCGCGCATCGCGCATCCGCTTAGGACGGTTACGATGCGCCTCGCGACGTTCATATTCCTTCCAGCCTTCAATTGATAAGCACATGTGTTCTATTTCGAAGGCACTGGCAATCCCTTTGGCATAATTGAGGAACTGGCGACGGCTGAGAGCCTCGGCTTGGCGCTCATACTTATTCCGTGCTTCCTGTCTCAGGTGGAAATCTTTGTCTTGCGTGAACCCGTAGAAGGTCATGTGCCATAGGATGAGAGCAAGAGCATGTATTTCCGTAATACCGGCTTCGATAACCACTTCTTTGGCTAGGCGGGAATCCCAAGGGGCTACTTCGCAGTTGGACGCATGGATATATCTGTCGAGTACGTTTCCGTCGTCATCAGTGTCAGTTACGGTGGAAACTTCAATCAGCTCGCCCTGAGAATCGCCAAGGGGTATCCGCAGAAGGTCGTCGTATGCCTCCTTGAAAGCGTAGAGGTTATCTTTTACCGGCTCTTCGAGTGTAAGGAGGTCGGGGATGAGGTCGTCAAAGGGATATTTGCGGAGGAGTTCTTTGAGAATCATATGTGACTTGGATTTGCAATTGTCTGTTTAAGGGTGGCTATGTATCGGTCGATGTCGGAGATGCCGACGGCGGCGAGGACCTCGTCGGCGCGCTCGCCGAAGTAATCGCGGGCGCGTTGAAGGATAAAGGTATCAAGTGGGAGGCCCTCCGGACGTGCATCTGCCTCCTGGAACAGGGCTTCTTTGAAACGGGGAAGGTCGTATTTGTCCCACCACCATAGGCGGTTGCGGTTCTGATCCGAGAACTGCTGGACCTTTAGATTCACTTCTATCTTGTAATCGTTGATGCGGAGCACGTCGGGAATGGAGTAACACTGGTGCGTGACCAAAGCATGGAGTGCGTAACAGACGGTGATGTGTTCGAGCTGAGGGATGCGGAGCCAGGCTTCAGCCCACGTCTGCCCATCATCGAGCGTGTTGGCACATCCCAGCTCGGCGTCGGTCATGTCTGGAGTATGGTCTGTGTGCATCGACCAGTAACAGGCTACGTCAGCCATGCCTGATTCGAATTCTTCAGTCTCCTGCAGGATGGCCGCCATGCGGATGAAGTCGCTGCCGTAGTAGCTGTCGTCCGACAGGCGAAGGACGGAGGACGGAATGTCGTACAGTGGGGCGAACCTGGCTTCGATCTCGAAGTCGTCGTCGTATTCGTCCTTGGGCATCGTGAGCACTGTTCGATAAAGCTGCACCGTGCGCCGGTAGGTGCGGTTGGTCATATCCAATAGGAGTTCGTTGACCTTTTCGAGCCTGGCGACTTCCGCCGGGGTGCAATGACGCTCAAAGAGGATGTTGAGAATGCAGCTGCGGGTGAGCATTTTGTCGTGAAGCTCTTCTACGGCCGTTTTGTTGCGGGACCATTCGTAGAAAGGCATCGGGACTTTGGATGCCAGCGGGTCAGTGGTCTGCTCAAGGATTGCGGCTTCTAGCTTCTTGAGTTCGTATTTGAGCTGGACGTCGGTGAGTTTGCGGTAATCGGGTTCTTGTCGTTTCATGCTGCAAAGCTACAAGAGCAGTCTGCCATTCTTTGGCAGTCAATTATATTTCCTTTGCACCATGTTTGATAGTCTAGTCTTTGTATATCTGGGATGGCCGGCTTTCCTGTTGCTGGCAATTCCGGCAGTTATACTTGTCCGGTTGCTGATAAAGAAGTCCCGCTGGTCGATTGTCCGAGTGACACTGGTGGCGTTGACGGGCGTGGCCGTGGGAGCCCTGTGGCTGCATTTCGCCGAAGGGATTGTAGGTGCTGTGCCGCTCTCGATGGGCGGCGTGCTGGGCGGCAAGCTCGCCGATTTGCTGACCGGGAAGGTCGGGGGAGCGCGGACGGCGTTCTTCATCTCGACGGCGCTGTTCTTCTTCTGGCTCGGCTTCGCCCTGATGGACGCCGTCATAGCCTCGGCCCGCTTCTTCATCAATAAGCCGTACATCAAGGAGGTGACGGTGAAGAAGGTGGTGAAGGTAAAGCAGCCGATGGAATCGAAGCCGGTAAAGGCTCCCGCCAGACCGACACCCAAGCCTGCGCCGAAGCCGAAGGCGCCTGCTCCGGCGCCTCCCCAAAAAGCTGCAATCGTCTCAGACGACGACCTGCCGGACTTCAAGACTCCGTCCGCCGGTATGCTGAAGGACCGCAGTTCTGAGCGGCGTGGCGTACCTAAATCTGAGATCGAGCGTAACATCGCAATCATCCGAGAGACGCTGGCCGATCACCACGTGCAGGTGGCGGACGTCGAGGCCATCCCCGGTCCGACCGTTACACTGTACAAGGTGTACCCCGACAAGGGGGTGAAGGTCGCCGCCATCCGCAGCCTATCGAGCGACGTGTCGGTGGCGCTGAAGGCGGAGAGTGTGATGGCATCCATCCTGAAGGACTGCGTCGGCTTCGAGGTCGCCAACCAGGAACGTTCGGCGGTGTCTGTACGGGAGCTGGTGGGCTCGGAGGAGTTCCGCTCCAGCAACGCCGAGCTGCCGATCGCCATCGGCAAAAAGATTACCGGGGACGTGAAGGTGTTCGACTTGGCGGATGCGCCTCATTTGCTGGTAGCCGGAGCGACCAAGCAGGGGAAGTCGGTCGGCCTGAACGTGATCGTAGCCTCACTGCTGTATGCCAAGCGCCCGTCGGAGCTCAAGCTGGTGTTCATCGACCCCAAAAAGACGGAGTTCGGCAGCTATTCGCGCCTGCTGAACCACTATTTGGCGGTGACGCAGGATTCGGATTCGGAGGTGGACGAGAAGGCGCGCGCAGTCGTGAAGAATCCGGTGGATGCGGATAAGACGTTGCGTTCGCTCTGCCAGGAGATGTCGGAGCGCTACACCCTGATGGAACAGGCCGGGACGCCCAATCTGCTGGAGTACCTGGACAAGTGGAATGCCCACAAACTCAATCCGAAGAACGGGCATAGGTTCCTGCCGTACATCGTCGTCATCATCGACGAGTATTCGCAGCTGGTGCTGGGTACCGGTGGGCCGGAGGCAAAGGCGCACGCCAGAAGCATTATGACATCAATCGTCAGCTTAGCGCAGATGGGACGCGCCTGCGGCATCCACCTGATTATAGCCACGCAGACGCCGCGCCGGGAGGTGATTTCCGGAATGATCAAGGCGAACTTCCCGATGAGCATCGCGTTCAAGACCAAGACGCAGATGGATTCGCAGGTGATTTTGGACCAGACGGGGGCGGAGAACCTGGTGGGCAAGGGCGATATGCTGCTGTCGGTGGATGCGATGACCGAGCGCATCCAGTGCGGCTACATCAGCAGCGCGGAGATGGAGGCACTGACTTCGGCCATCGGGGCGCAGAAGGGATTCCATAAGTCGTTCGCGACTCCGTATTACCTGCCGGAGGTAAAGGAAGAGGGGGCTAGTTCTGGGGAAAGCGTGGATATGAAGAAACTTGACGACAAGTTCGAGGAAGCGGCGAAGATGGTTGTGACGACTCAGAAGGCATCGACATCGTACCTGCAGACGACGCTGGGGATGGGCTTTGCAAAGTCGGCCCGTGTGATGGCCCAGCTGGAGGCAGCCGGAATCGTTGGCCAGCAGAACGGCGCCAAGCCTCGCGAGGTGCTGGTGGATTCCCTGGCGGAGCTTGAACCGATTCTTAAATCATTCAGGCAGTAGAAGTATGACTGATAAGGATGCCGGATATTTCAAGAACTTGTTGCTGTCGCTGTATCCGTGCAAGCTGTCATTCAGCGTTTCAATAAGGCACACGAAACCAAAGACCCGCTGCGGTTCGTATTACATCAAAAGGCGCCTGATTATCATCAACGACGGATGGGGCGATACCAGGCGCTGCACAGAGATTGCCATTCACGAGTACTCGCATCACCTGCATTACACGGAGTTTGGCAAGAAGCAGCGGAAGCAAGCGCCCCACGGCCCGGAATTCTGGCAGATCTACGGTCAGTTGATGGCGCGCGCGAAGGCTCTGGGGTACTACGAAGATGTAGGTGTGCCTGTGATTGACTTCCCCGCAGACGGTCCTCCGCCGAGTCTTCGGAGGGTGCTCAAGGAGTCGCTGCGGGGGATTAAGGAGTGGTTGTATGCGGGCTAGTACCCTTGGAAGTATTCCTTCAGTAAATCGGTTTCAGTCGGAATCGTGGCGTGGGGCGACAGCCGGAAGCGGCAGATGCCTTTTCCTTTTTCATCTTTCGAGATCTGCTGGAAGAACGGTTGGCCGAATTCCTTCCATACCAGTTCCGCAGGGTCGCCGGAATTCTGGAGGTGCATATAGACGACCACCTCCCAGCTATAGTCGTGGTCGTACCTTTTGGTGCTGTCCACCTTGACTTTCATTTCCTGGCTGTCGATAGTGATAACTCCTTTCTCGAAGTCGGATTCGAAGACGCAGTTCTGTGTTGAAGGGATGTACATCGACCTGGTGAGGATGGCGTGGTCTTCATAAGAGATGTAGCGCGGCGTATTGAAGATTTCTATGGCTTCGATGTACATCTGGCCGCTGTAATTCAACGGGTTGGTGGTTTGTGCTGTGGCAGTTATGACAGCCAGTGCCAGCAGGATAGTAATGATGATGCGTTTCATAATTGTGTAGGAGTGTTGATTAAGATGACGGGGACTCTTGCTTGTGCCGCGAACTGGCTGAGTCTGCGGTCGATGAAGGCGCGCTCTTCGTCGGAGCCGTGGGGAGCCAGCTTGAGACGCAGGCGGTCGGCGCCGTCGATGATGATGGCGCGGATGAACTTGCGGCGCTGAAGGCCCTGGCACTTGAGAAGTACGGTGCCGAGGTAAGTGTTCTTCTGCCTGATGATGTGGACGTCGGCGGGGACGGTCTGGGGTTCGGCGGCAAGGGAAATGTAGCCGACGGGGATGCCATAGGAGTGGTACTTCTCTATGGTGGCAATGGTGAGAGCGGCAGCTTCAGTAACGCTGGATGGAGTCAGACGGGTGACGATGCCTGCACCGGGGAGTTGAGTGATTATTTCTGCCATATTGATTTTTTCGGCAAAAATAATCGTGGCTTCAGCAAAAAGCTGGCGGAAGCTGCTTAGGTGATAACTATTTTGCCAAATACGTAGGATTGGCAAAATCCATATAATGCTTATTCAAGTAGTTCTCCAGTTGGGGCGGTATTACATCGCTGATGAACGACCACATTTCAGAGTAGGACATAAATTGCATGTGAAGGTCCTTTGGAATCATTCGTTTTGCGGCCAGAGCGCTATGGAGTTCTTCATAGAGCTCTTTGTAGGCGAGATAACGTACGCTTTCAGCATATTTTTGTCCTGGTTCAAACACCAGATTGATAAACCTGACATCTCCTATGCCGTTATACCAAACTCCAGATACATCTGTTTTTTGCTCCAGCCAGTTTGTGATAGCAATGAGGTGGCAGATCTCTTGCTTGATACCATCCCAATACTGCTGCGGTGCACTTGTGTCTAGTCTGGAAATGAAATCAGCCCACTCGTTACCACGAGTATAATACTTAATCGGTTTCTTGTAAGTGGCGGACAGTTTGAACTTTTGGGACCCCACATACTCGAGGAATTTGGACTCTATGAATAGTACGTCCCCTTTTGAGTTGCTTAGAACTATATCCATGTTGGCCGGTCTTGTACCCACCAGGACTGCCATTTTCTCCTCAAATCTAACGCGGTCATAACGAATATTTTTTCCATCCGCCCATTCAATACTCAATGGATACTGTTCTATCCAGTGGAAGAAATTGTATCCCAGCATTGACGAGGAATGAACCGCACATGCCTTGGCAGTCAGTTCGCTGCCAGCACCATCCATAAACATTTGCTGGAATTTTAAGGGCATCTGACCACCGTAAATGTTCTGTCGGAAATCATAGAAATGGCTCTCGTCCAAGAGCTCCGAATTGCCCTGCCGTTTTGCGTAGGCATTCAAATCATTGAATATAGTCTTCGTCATTGTGAGTGTATTGTTCGTTCATTTTGGATACTATACCAGCAATCACAGCCCGAAGAGCCGAAGGCTTCAGCACCTCGATGGCATCGCCGTAGGACAGGATATCCTGCTTAAAGTCATAATCCGGAGCGAGGTTGTAGGCGAAGACGCTATGGTCTCTATGTGTCTCGATCTCTTCCTGGCTGCTATGAAGCGGCAGGGAGCGGAAGTAGCGGACCTGTTTGCCATAGACCTTCAAGAGGACCTGCTGGCTCTTCATATCATCATACTTGCGCACACCATATAGGGACTGGAACCAAGCCTTCGCGTCAAGACCATCCGGCACCTTGAATGTATCGGGCAGAATTTCCACCTCAAGCATTCGATCAAGCGCATACATATGTGGTTTGCAGTCCTTGTCATAGTTCTTGTGGCCATAAAGGTACCAACGGCGCTTGAACTCGCGGATGAAGTACGGTTCCAACTCGAAGGTCCGCTCCTCTTCCATACGGTAGCCTTGGTAGCGCACCTTCAGCTTCCGGTTGTCCCGGATAGCCTGGATGACTGTGGTCAAGAACTGGTGGCTGGAGGGCACATTCTCGAAGAAGATTCTGTCCTTCATGCCAGCGCTCTCATTAAGGAGTGAGTTCAGGCTGAGGGCGTCCAGCATCCAGGAACGGATGCCTGTTCCGTCCATATCTTCTTCGTTGACGATGCGGTATGTGTTGTCCCTGCGGTTGCAGACGATCTCGATTCCGAAAATGTCTGAGATCGCTTCTATATGATTTGCGAACGTGCGCGCAGGAAGGTCGCTTCCAAGATCGTTTACCGCACTCCGCCTCCATAATTGCCTGATTTGAGCCAGTGTAAGCGGCCCACGGCTTTGGAGCGTCTCCAGCAGCCAGATGTAAGATTTGAAATAATTCTTTGCCATATCCGGTTACAAAGATAACCATATCTTCGGCAAAATAATGGCAGAAGATAAATTTTTCCTTCTGCCGGATTTTGGCGGAGGCGGCTGGTATATTTGCGGTGAAAAATGATGTGTTATGAGTTATACTTTTGAGAATGCCGCCGGTGAGTTGCGGCGTATGGTTTATGAAGGGATTGCGGAGCGTTATGGCTCTTTGAAAGACGAGGTCCTTGAGCGGATTGAGTATGAATTGTCGGTAATGGAGGGGCACGAGGCGTATTTACTGATGGTGCGTTCGATAGTAGATTGGTCGCGAGAAAAAGGAATTGCAGTGGGCCCAGGGCGCGGACGGGCGCCAGAGAGCGTGGTTTGCTATTGTCTTGGGATTACCCGGATCGATCCGATTGAGCACGGACTTCTGTTCGACAGGTTTATGGTTCCCGGTGGAGAGCCGGATATAGATTTGGATGTGGAGTACGGGGCGAAGGAGCGGGTGCAGCGGTATATTCGGGAACAGTTCGGAGATGCATCGCTGGATATATTGGAGCTAAAGGCGCTATCGGTGCTGAAGGAGATTCTGCAGAAGGTGCAGCAGCGGTACGAGGTAGCTATCGACTTAGATGCTATTCCGCTGGATGATGCGGAGACGCTGGCATTGTATGCGGCAGGGGAGACGGAGGACGTGTTCCAGTTCGAGTCTGAGGGGATGAGGGAGTATATGAGACATTTGAAAGAACCCACATTTGACACCCTCTCCGCGATGAATGCACTCTATCGTCCCGGTGCGATGGACTGGATACCTGTGTATATCGAGATGACGAAAGGTGGCGACCCTTGCGACGTTCCTTGCGTGAAAGAGGCTTTGGAGAGGACGAGCGGTTTGCTGGTTTATCAGGAGCAGATGATGTTACTTTCTAAACGTATCGCAGGGTTTACTCCTGAGGAGGCTGACCGATTAAGAAAGGCCGCGGCTATAAATGATATGCCCGAACTGGATAATCTACGTGAGAGGTTCATCCAAGGGGGTGTAAAGAATGGCTGTCACGAGCATTACCTCGTGACACTTTGGAGCGTTTTCACAAGAATGGGCCCGCACCTTTTTAATCAGGCTCATTCCTATTCCTATGTCTGGCTGAGCTTCAAGCTGGCGTGGCTGAAGGTGCATTATTCGAAAGAGTATAGGGAGGCTATTTTGAGGTGTTATCGTCTCTGAAAGCATCCCACTTATGCAGCCTTTCGCCGTCTTGGATGGGGGTGGATTGCAATTCGGCCCATTGGTCAAGGGTTAGGAAGGATGAGCAGAAGCTGTCCTTGTCTTGATCTTTGACGTGCGCATAACCGGGGCAGCGGTATTGCTCGTACCAATCCTCCTCGGTTTTGATGAGCTTTTTGTCTCGTGACTCGAAGCCGTTCATATCATAGAACGCGCATTTGCGGCAAGGATGCTTCTTGGCCCATTCGGCTATCTCGGCCCTGTCTCTCCTGCGGGAGGCTATGTCTTTATTCTTGAAATTGAAGCAGATCTCCGCTTTTTCAAGCTGCGGCCAGAAGCTGTAGCCGCTGTGGGAGCAGGCTTCCTTCCATATAGTCGTGGAGTCCATCGAGTGCGGCCTCGGCCCTTCCGGACAGTGATGCACGCACTTCTCGCACTGCTGCGCCTTTCGCCAGTATTCCTTTTTCATCTCACTACGTTTTGCTGCAAATGTACCGAGCCGGTCTGCTAAAAGCTGGCAGAAATGCTGATTGTCTATGTCTGCCGAGTTATAGCATTTAGCGGTACTATCTTTGCCTCATCAGAATTAATCACTAAATTTGGAGATGTATGATGAAGTATCTAACACTTGCACTTATTGGTTTGATGATGGCTACGAATGTGCACCAGATATCCAGCGTTGAGCGGAGTGGCTCCTGGATCTATATGTTCGATGAGCACGGCAAGAAGTATAAAACTCTTAGCGCCAGCACTGTCGGTGATGTGATGGGTTATAGCGCGACGTTCTTCGTGTCGCGAAACGGCAGTTGGGTCTACCTCTGGGATGCCGAGGGCAAGAAGTATAAGACTCTTAGTGCAAGCACCGTTGGTGATGTCACAGGCGTTTCCGGTGACACCTTTACGTCCCGTAACGGGAGCTGGGTTTACACCTGGGACCGGAACGGGAAGAAGATAAATACAAGGTCGGCGAGATAAAGTCCTGGCTAAGATTGTTTATTGTGATTCTGTTTGATTCAATGCTGAGAAGGTAAATAGTGGCAGAACTCGACTTCTGTTATTTAATTCCTCCCCAAATAAACGTAACAATTTGTTGATATTGATTCTCTAATCGATCTTTTATTTCAGCCACACCCCATTCTGAAAAAGCAAGAAGCTTCTTTATAGATTGATACTCACTTCTTTCATAACTCTTTTTCTTGACAATAAACGGTTGATTCCCAATAGAGCGATTGATTGAAGATTCAAGAAGTACCAGGTTCCCAATGCTATTCTGTAGCTCTGAAGGAACAACTACTGATGTGTCTTCTGTTGCGTGAATATGTTCTACATCGTAATTCAGAGTAATTAATGTGTCAATCTTCTTAACATCAGACGAGCTCACTTCATCAAAATAAACAGAAAGACAACATATTAGGTCCTTCCATATTCTGTTGTAGGCAATTTGCCCTTTAAACCCTTCTTTTTTGCTAATGCATTCATCATTGAACAGTTTTGCTATAATGTAGTCTTTTAACTCAGAAATGGTTGAACCCGATCCGATTCTCTTTTGTAAGTTATATGAGAAGTTGTGTATATCATAAATTGTTCTGGAAAAATAGATACTGTAACATAGATATACTTTTGCCAGGGGTAAAAGGACAGAGTACACTTCTGGTAGGGTAAAGTTGTTCATCAATAGAAGATATGCGATGCGTGTATATCGACTATACCGTGATTTCTCAATCAATTTATATGCAATTAATTCCTCCGGAGTTTGATAATATGATTGATTCCACTGAGAGACAACATCAACCACCATATTAATCTCTGTTAAAGAAAGAACAACTGTAGCTATCTTATCCCTATTGCCAATTTCATTATGATGCTGAATTCCTAGCAGGTCATCAAATAGATACTCGTAGAAAGTATCCGTGCCCATCTGGAATAAACCATTTGGCATATCATATTTTGAGATAATGTAGTCTTTATACACAGTACGTACGGTCGACATACTAACCACATCATAATCGTTACCCCCTTCTCGCCACCGCGCATTGATATCTTTAATTCTTTTATAGACTTCTCCTATATCGTTAAATGCCTGGTCCCCTTCCGTGGGGCGCAGGTATTCATAAAATCGGACTTTAAATAAATCATCTCCGTTCAAATCCAAGCCCCCGGTATTAATCGTATTAAAGATTTGAATTGTCTTAGATAGGCCGGCTACTGTTTCAACAGCAACAAAATATACACTAGTTAGCAAATAAGAGATAAAATCCTTGACATCGAATGACTCTCTTAACTTGTGTTCGGTAGCTTCTTCAAAAGAATTTCCTATCAGCGCACAATTCCTTATATACTTATTATTCGATGACTCCTTGATATCTTCTATAGAAGAAATCTTTAAAAACTCTTCAAGGAACGTCTGCTCTTTCTCATTGTTTACTCGCGTTTCTAGCCAATTCATCGGAATTGAAAAGCTGATAAATTGTTCTGGGTACTTTAGTGAAATGTACTTAAAAAGACATAGTAATGTGCTAGTGCGTTGTTGTCCGTCAATTATGTCCTGCTCGTTTTCTTTAAGTGATAAGAATCTCTTCTGAGAAAGTTGCATTGTGCCAATGAACAACGGCTCTTTCTTAATTATAGCTTCTGTTCGTTCTTCGTTTACGCTCCAATAACCACTAAAAATGTCTCGGATAAAACGAGTTATTTGTTTTTCATCCCAAGAGTACTCTCTTTGATAAACTGGCACCACATAATAGGTCTTACCATCCAATAGTTCTTCTTTATTATAGCCGTCATTATCAGATAAACCTTTTGCGCTCTTAAGTCTATATGTTTTGGAAGTAATATCAAAATGAGCTCGGTCTGCATATGTATGATAAAGCTCTTTGATATGATTCCAGTGCATATTTGCCGCATAAAAGGTGCCCATTTTCCAATATATGAAATAATCTTTAGGCGGTAAATCAAGTAGGTGAACTCGTACTCCATAATAAGGGCGTCCCTTAAACTCTTCCGGATTATTGAAATCGCACTTATCTATATGTGGACGAAAACGAAGCTTTTTACTGGCAATTAGATCGCTTAGTGGCGTTGGCTCTTCTAGTGCTCGAGCAACTGCGACTACCTTCCTCCCGTCGGCAATCGCAAAATAATCACCAGCATGAACATCTTTATTAAAACGTTCGTTTTCGCCAACAAATACATATCCATTACGTCTAAAAATATTAAGCACACTCATTTCAGGGGCGCCATAATCACTCCAGCGGGAGCCAACCTTCCAAACTCTATTGTTCATATTATTGTTTATTTATATGCATTCGTCTGAGTATTTATTAATAAAACTGAGAAGTACGATACGTTAATATAGGGATTGTCGTTTAATGTTTTCATTTTGAGTCGCGCGGGAGCCATCCCTTGCTTGCCGTCACGCCAACTCATCGTTTTTTATCATTTTGTCGCTTGGTCCGGGCTTCATCGCCCGGATTTCACGTCGTTTTTTCATCGTCATCCTGGAGTTCTCTTTCGAGGACTCCGTTGAGGAACCTTTTGAGCCACCCAACTAAGCTGCTTCCTCCTGCTGTTGCTCCATCAGTCTCTCCGCCAGCAGCACTGCGTTCGCCGTGTGGATGCCGAAGAAGATGTACAGGATCTCCGTCATCTTCATCCTCGCCTTGATCC
>JAILIM010000024.1 GCA_024695285.1 Bacteroidales bacterium | reverse complement strand
GGGTTGGTGATCAAGGCGCGGGCGATTGCGACGCGCTGCTTCTGGCCGCCGGACATTTCGTTGGGGTAGTGACCCGCCCAGTCGGCGAGGCCGAGACGGTCGAGGTATTCCATCGCCAGGGCGTGGCGCTTCGCGCGGCTGACACCCTGGTAGAAAAGAGGCAGTTCCACGTTCTCGACAGCGGTCTTGAATCCAATCAGGTTGAACGACTGGAAGATAAAGCCTATCAGGTGGTTGCGGTAGTCCGCCGCCTGCTTTTCGCTGAGGCCCTTGATGAGGCGGCCGTCGATGTAGTATTCGCCGGTGTCGTAATTGTCGAGAATTCCGAGTATGTTGAGGAGGGTCGACTTGCCTGAGCCTGAGGCGCCCATGATGGACACGAACTCTCCCTTGTCTATCGACAGGTTTATTCCCTTCAGCACGTGCAGCGGCTGCCCGTTGTTGTAGGTCTTGTTGACGTCTTTAAGTTCTATCAGCATGGCGATTTTTTACCACAACAATTGTTCCAGTTTATACAATTGTTCCTGACACGACGGTGGCGGCGACCAGGATGCAGAATGCTATCACTGAGATGAGCCAGACTACGAAGATGACCAGACCCGGACGCCATTTGGGCGACTTGATGCGGAAAAGGAGCATGATGCTGGCGTAGAGCATGCCGATGAACGGCAGGCCATAGACGAGCAGCGACAGGATTCCCACCCAAGGAGTGGACACGACGGATGTGAACTTAGGGTATTCTGCGCTTATTTCCGCTATTCCCTCGTTGATCAGGTCGGTTAAGCCGAGCCACTGCCATCCGAAGACTGCAAGGCCGCCGGCGAAGAGTCCTGAAACTGAAATGACGAGCAGCATCAGGCCGATGATGACCTCAATAATGCGGCCCATGGTGCCCCAGGCAGGGGAGTTTCCGACCTGGCGAAGGGCGCTTCCCACTTCGCCTGCACCGGATTCGATGTTGCGGCGTACGCTCTCGGCAGTGCCGTCGTCGCCCCGCATCTCCCAGCGTTGCCGGGCAGTGCGCGCCGCCGGCATGCATATCCAAAGTATAATGTACAGTACCGGGGCGGAGAGCACGATCACCCGCTGTGCGTGCCCGTGCCAGGGGAAGAAAATTCCCAGCAGTGTCAGCGCGACGAAAATAATGCGCGGGATGGCCGTATCCATGTTGAAATACGCGCCCAGGCCGCTGCACACGCCGGCCAGTTTAGCGTTCTCCATGTCACGGTAGAGTTTTTTGACCGGTTTTTCCTGGTTAATGTCGTCAGGCTCGTCCTGCGCTATGCGCTCCGGGCGGCCGAGTATGTCTATGATACTGAGTATTGTGGCCTTGTTCACCACGCCGTCGCTCGCCGTACGCTCGCGCAGGAGCTCAGCCATGCGTTCCTCGATTCCGTCGGTGATTTCCGGGTTGGAGTAGTAGGTGGACATTTCCTTGAGGTAACGATCGGTTTCCGCCGCCGCCTCTGTTTCCAGGGTGAATACGTATCCGCCTATGCTGACTTTTTCTATCTGTTTCATTTCTTCAGTGTTTCAATTGCCTTTACCATTTCCTGCCATGCGAAGTCCATGTCCGCAAGCTGCTCGCGCCCTTTGTCGGTGATGCAGTAGTACTTACGGGGAGGCCCCTGGGTGGATTCTTCCCACCTGTAGGAGAGCAGACCCTGGTTTTTCTGGCGGATAAGGAGGGGATAGAGTGTGCCCTCGACAACTATCATGTCAGCTTTCTTGAGCTCCTCGATAATGTTGGAGGCGTATGCCTCATGCTTGTCCAGGATGCATAGGATGCAGTATTCCAGGACGCCTTTGCGCATCTGTGAGCGCACGTTGTCGGCATTGCTTTCCATATTAAATTACTTTTTATAGGTGTTGGACGTGAACTTGGCGAGGTTCTCCGCTGTCGGCGGCAGGCCCCTGAGCTCGCACTTCTGTGCAGCGGTGACGGCCTTGGGTACGGCAATCCAGAGGATCACGTAAATCCAGAAACCCGCGGAACCCATGATGAGGGCCACCAGCATGATGATGCGAATGAGGGCAATATCGACGCCGAAGTAAATGGCGAGACCTGAGCACACGCCGGCGATCCGAACGTCATCAGTGTCGCGGTAGAGTTTGCGGTTTGCTTTCGGGTCGTAGTTCACACTGGATGTGTATGTGCTGCTGCCGTCGGGCATGCCGAGCTGGCTTATGATTTTCTCTACCAGTTCCAGGTCGACCACGCGGGTGCTGTCACCCACGGATTCGTAGAACAGGTCGGCGATGCGCGATTCGAGTTCGTCCATCACTTCTTCAGTTCCGTTCTCCTTTACGTGCTCGCGGAAGAGATTGAGGTAAGCTGCAAGGCGCTCGTATGCGTCTTCGTTGATGGTGAAGCTCCGGCCTCCTATGCCGGCTGAAATGACTTTTTTCATTGCTTTAGTTGTTTTACGATGCAAAGATATAAAAACTTTTTAATACTTTGCAATACAAAGTACAGAAAATTTTAAAATATTTTGTTCTGCCAAGAATTTTTTGTTTTTGGTGTTATTGCCATGTTGCTGTATATCAATAAAATACAAATCTCCTGGGCTCCATACGGAACCCAGGAGATGTAGCGGTCGTTGATTATCAGCGCGTTACTGATAACGCGGGGGTGTGTAGGGAAGGGCCTGCGCTAGATCCTTTCGCGGATGATGAAGTAGTAGACCAGGAGGCCGATCCAGCTGGTGGCGAGGACGGCGACGGTCAGGACGATCTTCCAGAGGAGGTCGAGCTTGGGCTTCTTGAAAATGTCGATAACACACCAGATGGCGGCGATGATACCGATGATGTAGATAATGCTTGCTAACATGATTACAATAATTAAAATAGTGTCGGTTCTTCAAAGATCAGCTCTATCGGCTCTTCGTCGGCTGTCTCAGGAATCTTGATTTCGGTTCCCGGCTTGATCTTCGGCTTTTCAGCCTTCGGCTTCCGGCGTGGGGCGGACTTTGTCATCCTGAGGCTTGCCGAAGGATCTAGATCCTTCACTCCGTTCAGGATGACAGGAGGCTCCGGCGCCTCCAGTTTGAACTCATCAGGCTGGGGTTCCTCCGCCGGCTGCTCCTCAGGAACTTCGGCGGTGATGCCGGCAGGGGCTTCTGCCGGATTCTCTACCTGTGGCTCTTCAGCCTGGGGTTCCTCGGCTTGCGGTTCTTCCATCTGAGGTTCTTCGGCAGGCTCCTCCTGGATGTCGTCTTCGGGGAAGTGGAGGGGTTCGCCGAAGCGGACGGCCTTTACCTCGCCGCGGTCCACGACTTTCTTTCCCTTGGCCCCGAAGCCCTTCTTGGCTATCCACTGCTCAGCGTCGATCAGGTCGGCAGGCTTGTCTTCCTGCTTCCAGATGACTTCGTACTGCGGATGCTTGTCGTCGGTCAGTTCCACGAGGTAGGATTTGCTGCCTTCGGCGATGAAGCTCATGGGGTTGTTGTCGCTGACCGGGAAGGAGAAGCGCTTGACGTAGAAGGACTTGACTGCTGCATCCCAGTAAAGGGCGGTGAAGGTCTTGTCGGGGTCGAACTTCTCTATGCGGAGCACGTCGCCCTGGTAGCGGTTCACCAGGTCGAATGAGGTCGTGTAGAAGGTTCCGTTGCGGAACACTGCCAGCACCTTGTCGTTCTCGCTGAACTCGCCGAGGAACAGGCCGTGGCCTTCGTCGTTGAGCTTCTGGATGTCGGTGTCGTACCAGATTTCCTTGCCGGCTATGGTGCTCACGCCCTTGCTGCGGAGTACGATCTTGCTGATGACGTTCTTGCTCACCAGGTTGCCGCGGGCGGTCCTGCTCTTGATGCCGAGCGTCGAGAAGTCGTATTCGAACGAGGTCTTCTTAAGCTTCGGCTTGGGGCGCAGCTGCACGCGCACGGTTTCCGCTTCGCCGTTGTGGTTGGCGGTGAACCAGACTATCTGGGAGCCTTCGAGGCCGGTCGTCAGGTCGTATTCCTTGTCGCGGGTCACGGACGTCACGGCGAAGCGCTTGGCGTAGTAGATGGAGGTCTTGCCTTCCCTGTAGATCACGTTGTAAATCGTTCGGGTGTCGCCCCTGTTGAAGACTCCGACGTGGATCAGGTCTTTGCCGAAGAAGGCTTTGTCGGTCACCTTTGTGACTATGTACTTGCCGTCCTTGCGGATTACGATAATCTCCGACATGTCGGAACAGTCGCAGATGAACTCGCCGCCGTCGTCGCGCTTGAGGCCTATGCCCACGAAACCTTCGGCGAGGTTAGCGCTGAGCTTGGCGTTGTTGTTGACGACGCGGGTAGCGGCGATGGTCTCGAATCCGGTCAGTTCGGTGAGGCGGGGGAAGTCCTTGCCATATTTCTTCTTCAGGCCCTTGAACCAGTTGATGGTATAGCGGTCGATATGCTCGATGTCGTCCTGCACCCTCTGCATCTCTTCCTCGATGGCCCGGATGCGCTCATCCACGGCCTTGACGTCGAACTTGGATATCTTGCGCACAGGCTTGTCCACGAGGCGGTCGATGTCTTCCATAGTAATCTCGCGGCGGAGTGAAGCCTCGTAGGCCTTCATCGTGCGGAGAGTGTCCTCCTTCTGCTCTTCCCAGCTGGACTGGTCCTGTTCGAGAATCTTGTAGATACGGTTCTCGAAGTATATGCGTTCCAGGGATGAGTAGTGCCAGTCGCGCTCCAGCTCCTCGAGTTTGATTCCGAGCTGGCGGAGCAGTATGTCGCGGGTGTGGAAGGTGCTGTATTCGAGTATCTCGTTGACCGTCAGGAATTCAGGCTTGCCGTCCTTGATCACGCAGGCATTCGGGGCGAGGTTGCATTCGCAGTCGGTGAAAGCATACAGGGCGTCGATGGTCTTGTCGGGGGACACGTCTCCGGGCAGGTGGATGAGTATCTCGACCTTGTCGGTGGTCATGTCCTCGATCTTCTTGATCTTGATCTTGCCCTTGTCCTTGGCCTTCAGTATGGATTCGATGAGGTCCTTGGTGTTCTTCCCAAAGGGAATTTCGGTGATCGCGATGGTGCTCTTGTCGATCTTGACTATCTTGGCACGCACCTTCACTCGGCCGCCCCTCTTGCCCTGCATATACTTCGAGCAGTCAGCGGAACCGCCGGTCGGGAAGTCGGGGTAGAGTTCATAGGGCTTGCCCTCCAGGATGGCCACGGAGGCGTCCAGGAGTTCGTTGAAGTTGTGCGGGAGTATCTTGGAGGCGAGGCCCACGCCGATGCCGTCGGTGCCCTGGGCGAGCAGGAGCGGGAAGCGCACCGGGAGCTCAGTCGGCTCGTCGTTGCGTCCGTCGTAGGATTTCATCGTGGGCGTGACCTTGGGGTCGAAGAGCACCTCTTTTGCGAACTTGCTCAGGCGGGCTTCGATGTATCGCGGGGCGGCGTTGGAGTCTCCTGTAAGGATGTTACCCCAGTTACCCTGGCAGTCGATGGCGAGGCCTTTCTGGCCGAGGGTCACGAGGGCTCCGAGGATGGACTGGTCGCCGTGGGGATGGAACTGCATCGCCTGGCCCACTATGTTGGCAACTTTGGTGTAGGAACCGTCATCTATGCGGTACATTGCGTGCAGCACGCGGCGCTGCACGGGCTTGAGGCCGTCCACGATGTGCGGAACGGCCCTGTGGAGTATCACGTATGAGGCGTAGTCGAGATACCAGTCCTTGAACATCCCCGAAAGCTTGAACTTCCGGGCGTCCCCTTCGAGCAGGCGGGTGAATTTGCCGCTCGATTCAGCGTCTTCCGCTACCTCGATGTCGTCGTCATCAATGACTTCTTCGGTGACAAGGTTCTCTTCGTCCATATCTCTAGTCTTCGTAGCCAAAGCGGCGTAGTTCTCGTTTATTCTCCCTCCAGTCCGGGTCCACCTTCACGAAAATGCTCAGGAAAACCTTTTTCTGGAAGAAATCTTCCATGTCGATGCGGGCCTGGGTGCCGACTTTTTTCAGGGCGGCGCCCTTCTTGCCTATGACGATGCCCTTCTGCGATTCGCGCATCACGTAGATGACGGCGTCGATGTCGTAGCGCTCTGCGCCTTCCTTGAAGGCCTCGATGCCCACCTCGCAGCTGTAGGGAATCTCTTCTTTGTAGTTGAGCAGTATCTTCTCGCGGATGATCTCCGATGCGAAGAAACGCAGGTTCTTGTCGGTGAAAGCATCCTTGTCGAACCAGGGCGGGCACACGGGGAGCTTTTCCACCACGGCCTGCAGTATGGTGTCGAGGTTGAAGCGCTCCTGAGCGCTGGCGGGAATCACGTCAGCATTCGGAAGCTGCTCCTTCCACCACTGCGCGAGGGCGAGCACCTTCTCCTGGTCGGAGATGTCTATCTTGTTGATAACCACGATCACAGGGCACTGGATACGCTGGAGCTTCTCCACGTAGTCCCCGTTTTTGTCGGGAGTCTCGACGGTGTCGGTGACATACAGGATGATGTCGGCATCGCCGATGGCGCCGTCCACGAAGTTCATCATGTTCTGCTGGAGCCTGTATGAGGGCTTCAGTATACCGGGGGTATCGGAATACACAATCTGCCAGTCCTCGCCGTTGACTATGCCCATTATGCGGTGGCGAGTAGTCTGGGCCTTGGCGGTGACTATCGAAAGCTTTTCACCCACCAGGGCGTTCATCAGCGTGGACTTGCCCACGTTGGGGTTGCCGATAATATTGACGAAACCGGAACGATGATCCATTATACGTAGGCCCCCATCTTCAGCATATTCACTTCATTCTCAGAGAGGTAGCGCCAGGCTCCCTTCTTGAGGCCCTTCTTTGTGAGGCCTGCGAAATAGACCCTGTCGAGAGCTTTGACCGTGTAACCGAGGGATTCGAAGATGCGGCGCACGATGCGGTTCTTTCCGGAATGGATTTCGATGCCGAGCTTGCTGTGGTCGCCTTCGTCGACGAACTCGAGGGCGTCGGCGCGCACGAAGCCGTCTCCGAGCGTGATGCCTTCGAGTATCTTGTCGTAGTCTTCCTGGGTGAGGTTGCGGTTCAGGGCCACCTGGTATATCTTCTTCTTGTCGTAGGACGGGTGGGTGAGGCGTTCGGCGATCTCGCCGTCATTGGTGAACATCAGCACACCGGTGGTCGCCTTGTCCAGGCGTCCGACAGGATAAACACGTGTGGGACAATCCTTTATAAGATCCATCACGGTCTTGTCGGCGTGGGGGTCGGATGCGGAAGTCACGTAGCCCTTGGGCTTGTTCATCACTATATACACCTTTGTCTCGCCCTTGAGGCGCTCGCCGTTGAAGCGGACGTCGTCGTTGAAAATGTTCACTTTGGTGCCAAGCTCGGTGACCACCTCTCCGTTCACGGTCACGCAACCGGCTTGGATGAAGGTGTCGGCTTCGCGGCGGGAGCACACTCCGGAGTTGGCGATGAAGCGGTTGAGACGGATCTCGTCCTTTGCCATCTCGGGCTCGTAGGAAGGGCCGTCGTAGTCGCGGTCCACCACGGGCCTGCGGCTGATCATGCGCTTTATGCCCTCATCGGAGGATTTGGAGAAAGGAGACTTGGGGCCGGGGCGCTTGCCGCCTTTGCGGGCGCCGGCTTTGTAGGGGCGCTGCGGGCGGTCTCCCTGCGGACGCTCGCCGTAGGGACGCTCGCCGTAGGGGCGGTGCTCGCCCTGGGGCCTTTCGCCGTAGGGCTTGTGCTCACCGTAGGGGCGCTGCGGACGCTCGCCATAGGCGTGCTGCGGCCTGTCCCCGAAGGGATGCTGAGGGCGGTCACCGTAGGAACGGTGCTCTCCCTGGGGCCTGTGGTCGCCATAGGGCTTGCGGTCTCCGTAGGGTCTGCGGTCGCCATAAGGTCTGTGCTCACCGAAACTGCGGCGCTCGCCATAGGGGCGGCGTTCGCCTTCGGATTGGAAATCAACTTTTTCGGAACGCGCGGCATTGCCGGCAGTTTTCCTTGGTCTAAGTTTTCGGCCGTCTTTAGAAAATCCTTCCATTGCTGTGGGGCGATGACAAAGTCATCATTTCAGGTTAAAAATGTATGTTATGGTGCCTTCCTGCAGGGCAGGGGCGTTCGGGCTCATGTTGAAGCCCGTTTCAAGTGCTGCGTTGCGTGCTGCGGTCCAGAGGGCCTTGTCGGTGACGGTGGTGCCGTCCGCTCCGGGGACCGCTTTCTGGACCTTGCCGTACTGGTCCACCCATATTTTCACGACCACCTTGCCGCTCTCCTGAGAGACATAGACAGGCTTTTTCAGGCCGGCTTTGTCCACCGTGCGGCCCTCCAGGTGGGCGTTGGGCTTGCCATCGGTGTTGCCTTTTGGTACATTGCCGGCAGGCTGACCGGGCTTGTATGTTGCGGATTCGTCAGAGGCGTTGTGCTGGGCAGTCAGGGTAGTGTCTTTCTTCGCCATGCCGGGGAAAGTGGCCCTCGGGTCGAGCTCGGGCTCCTTTTCGCGCTCGGGCTCCGTGACGTCCACGTCGCCGAAATTGTCGGGCTTGGTCGCGGGAGTCTTGTTCTGGTTTTTGGAGACGTTGGGGGACTCGCTGCGCTGGACGAGCTCGATGGGCTTTTCCTTGTCCACGTCCTCGCCCCTGGGCTGCCGGCCGGCCTTCTGGTCGGGATCGACAAGCTCATCCTCGAAATCCAGAAGGAAAGTGTTCTCGGCAGGCGGAGGGTAGAGGTACTTGATGCCCGTGAAGGACACAAGCACTGCCGCACAGACGTGGACGACCAGCGTCATGACGATGCCGGTCAACACGGAGTTGCGCTCCCTTTCACCTCTTTCGCGGAGATACTGTTTCATTCTGGTTGCGTGGCGAGTATGACTTTATAATGGTTGCGTTTGGCGATGTTCATCACCTGCACTATTTCCTTGATGGGGACGCTCTCGTCGGAGTAGATGGAGAAGGTGGGATCTTCCTCTGTCTGAAGGAGTTCCACCAGTCCGTCCTCAACCTGCTCGAAGGGGAGGGGGGTCTCGTCGCCGTTGATGTGGAAGGTGTAGCGGTCTTCGCCCCAGTCCTTTATGGAGACGCTCACGGTGGCCTTTGCGCCCACCTGGCCGGTGCTCTTAGGGAGCAGGAGCTTCAAGGCGTTCGGATTCACGAGCGTCGATGTCACAAGGAAGAAAATGAGCAGGAGGAACACTATGTCGGTCATGCTCGACATCGACATGTTGGGATCCGCCTTTGTGATTCTTTTGAGTGCCATTATTCTTCTTCTTTAGCGCCTGCGGGCTCGTCCAGGAGGTCCATGAATTCAATTGTGCTGCTCTCCATCTGGAACACCACGTTGGAGACCTTGGAGGTCAGCCAGTTGTAGCCGAAGTATGCGATGATACCGACGATAAGGCCGCCCACGGTGGTGATCATGGCTGTGTAGATACCGCTGGAAAGCAGGGTGATGTCGATGTTGTTGCCGGCCTGGGACATGTTGAAGAAGGCCTGCACCATACCCATCACGGTGCCGAGGAATCCGATCATCGGGGCGCCGCCGGCTATCATTGCAAGGTAGGGAAGTCCCTTTTCGAGGCGGGCCACTTCGACGTTGCCCACGTTCTCGACTGCGGTCTGGATGTCGCCGAGGGGCTTGCCGATACGGTCGATGCCTGCCTCCACCATCCTGGCCACGGGGGTGTCGAACTTGGAGCAGAGGGTCTTGGCGGACTTGACTTTGCCGTCGTGGATGTAATCCCTGATGTCCATCATGAAGTCTTTGTCGACCTTGGACGCCTGACGGATCATCCACCATTTCTTGCCGAAAATGTAGATGGCTATGACCGACAGGACAAGGAGTACGATCATTAGCCAGCCGCCCTTGACGGCCATATCAATAAGGGAGTAGGACATTTCCTGCTGCACCGGTGCGGCCTGTACCGCATCCACGATGTCTGCCTGAAGAAGGTAGTTGAGCATATCTTATAAAATCTTTAACCTACAAATATAAATAAAATTCCCGAGAAACAAATTCAGATAACCGTCAGGTTCCCGGAGGGGATCCAGCCCTGGCGGCCGTCGGCAAGAGAGATGTTCTGCCAGTCGCCCACGGTCTCCAGGATCCTTACCTTGGTGCCCTCGTGGAGCACGAAGAGACTCACTCCGCTGCCGGGTGAACTCTTGACCTCCGCCACGGCTTCCGTCACGATGGCGCCGTCGTGCTTGAGGGCGTCCGTGCGCTGCCAGAAGGCGAAATCGAGGCACAGGAGCGTGCCGAGCAGGAGCACCAGCCCGGCGAAGAAACCGATCTTGCGCGTCCTTCCCGTCCCGAGCAGGAAAAGAAGCACGCAGGCAAGGGTGCCTCCCAACAGCACCAGACAGAGGATGGCCCACACATTCGAAGGCAGCGACCAGCACATCCTGCGCCCCCAGGCCTCCAGGAAGAACTCCGGCACTTCCTCGATGCGGTCCTGGATCTGGCTGTTCACGAATTCCAGGTTCACCCTGGCGTCTTCATAAGACGGGTCCACTTTCAACGCCCTTTCGTACCAGAGTATGGCGCGGGCGGGCTCGCCTCCCTTGTAGAATGCGTTGCCGATGTTGTAGTAGAGAGAGGCGCTCTCCTGGCCTGCGTCCGCAATCTGAGTCCAGGCGTCGACGGCATCCTGCCAGCGGGATTCGCCGTAGGCGGCTGTGCCCTGCTCCCAGAGGGCGTCGGTGTCGGGGGCTGCATATCCGGAAAGGGGCAGCGCCAGCAGCAAGGCGGCCAGCAAAGCGGCTCCCGCGGCACTCTTAGGCTTATGTTTCATCACTGAATCTATTTCTGAAATCACGCTCACGGCGCCCTCGAAATGGGCGTTCATGGCTTCGTGGCCCTCCGAAGGGGCGTAGCGGGCGAACTCGCAGGCGTCGAGCAGGCCGATGAATCGGCCGGCAAGTTCGGAAGGCACACCTCCCTCCGTCAGGCGCTCGCTGATATTGTCTTTATTGAGGTCGGCCGCAGGCATGTTGAGCTTGTCGCCCACGAAGCCCAGCAGGGCCTTGTGGAGCTCTTCATAGAATGCGGTGTAGAGGTCTTTCTTGAGGAAGTCTCCGGCGAGGGCGAGGCGCTTGCGGGCCATCTTGGTGGCCGCCCTGTTCTTGCTGCCTGCCACGTCGGCCCTGCGCTCCCAGATCTTGCGGGTGCCAAAATACACCGCCGCCGCAATGATGCACAGCAGAGCGGCGATCAGCCAGAAGGGGGCAGAGCCCACGAAGAACCACCCGGCGCGCGAAAGCGCGGGCTTGCGTGTCGCTATGAAGCGTATGTCGCTTCCGAGGTCGCGCACGTCCTTGCGGCCCGGGTTGGTGACCAGCTGGCCGCCGCCCTGGACGGGAGCGACATCGGCGCTCTTGCCCACCTTGACGGGCATCTCGGTGCTGCGCAGCGTCACGAATTTGCCCGCCGCCACGTCGTAGTAGCTATATTCCACCGGGCCGAGGACGAAGTTGCCGTGGCTGCGCGGAATGAACGGATATTCGAAGGTCTTGGAGCTTCCGGATTCGCTGGTCTTGACGTCGTAGACTTCGAAGTCAGGCGGGAAATCCACCTTAGGGGCCTCCAGGAGGGAGATGTTGCCCTTGCCGGTGATGGTGACCTTAAGCGCCGCGGCGTCGTGGGTCTGCAGGGAGTCACGGGTCAGGGTGGCGCTCATCCGGAAGTTGCCCACGCCGCCTCCGAATGATGCAGGGGCGCCTGCGGGCACCTTGGACACGTGTATCTTGATGGCAGGAGTGGTCACCCGCTTGCGTATGGTGCGGTAGTCATCCTGGAAGAAGCTGTCGAAGATGCTGCCGCTGCCGGTGCGCTGCGTGCGGACGTTGACCAGGCACACCAGTTCGGCGGGGTCGATGGTGATGTCGCCGGCCTGCTGGGGAATGAGCGTCCAGCTGCGGAGCACGGCGGCGTCGTAGATGCGGTCGCCGACGCTTTCGCGGTGGAATTCAATGTTGCTGGGGGCCTGCACCTCCTGGCTCCAGAAGCCGTTGAAGCTGGGGAAGCGTGCGTCTTCGAAGCCGCTGATATTCACCCTGTTGTAGAGCTTAAGGGTGGCGCTGAGGGTCTCGCCCACAACGGCTTTGGTCTTGCTGACCGTCAGGCGCAGGAAGATGTCGTCGGAGGGGATGGTACCGGTCTGGGCGGGATTCTGGGCGCCGCCCTGGGACTGCTGTGTGCCGCCCTGCTGTCCTTGCTGACCCTGGGTTCCCGGCTGGGCGCCGTTGGTGACTACCTGCACGGTCACGCTCCTGGACGTGATTTCCTTGCCTTTGATGGAGGCGGTTGCGGCGGGGAGCTGGAAAGTGCCGGCGCTCCGCGGCATGAGCACGTAGGTGTAGGTGGTCTGGGACGACTGCGTCTTTTTGCCGTTGATTATGCTGATGGAGCTGGAGGTGCCTTTCTGCGGGCCCCAGACCAGTTGGAAATCGCTGCCGGGCTCCCAGCTGAAGCTGGAGGGCTTGCCTTCGCCTTCGATGACGAAGGTCACGTTGAACTGTTCGTCGACCGCCACCAGGTTCTGCACGTTGACTTTTATCTCGTTCTGGGCGGTGGCGGCGAGGGTGCCGGCAAGCAATGCGGTGAGTATTAAAGCGATACGTCTCATGGCTACCAATTCTTTTCTTTCTGGCGGGACTTAAGCATCTCTGCTTTTTCCTTCTTGACCTTGTCCTGGGTCTCCTTTTCCTTGGCCTGGATGGCTTTCAGCATCTGCTGGGCCTGCTGGGGAGAGATTTTCTGCTCCTGCTGCTGTTGTTGCTGGTCTTGGTTCTTGTCCTGCTGGTCCTGCTGTTGCTGCTGCTGATCCTGGTTCTGGTCCTGTTCCTGGTTTTGCTGCTGGTCCTGATTCTGATTCTGGTCCTGGTTCTGGTTCTGATCCTGCTGGTCCTGGTTCTGGCCGCCGCCGCCATTCTGCTGGTTTTCAAGCATTTTCTTGGCGTAGATGTAGTTTTCCTTGGCGTCCAGGTCGTCCGGGGTCAGGAGCAGGGCTTCGCGGAATGCCTTCACGGCGGCAGCGTAATCCTTTTTCTGCAGGGCGACGTCACCGCAGTTGTAGTGCCAGCGGGCGGCGTTTTCCCCTGCGGGAGCAACGTCCTTTATGGTCTGCAGGGACTTGTCGGCGCCCTCCCAGTCCTGCTGCTTGTACAGCGTGGATGCGAGATTGTATTCGCCGGCCACGGACAGGGAATCCTTGACCACTGCCTTCCGGTAGTCGATTTCGGCCTCCTTGAATTCGCCTTTCTTGAACTTGCGGTTGCCGGTGCGCACTTCCCGCCTGTCGATCTGCGCACTGAGGGCAAGGGACGTGACGCACAGAAGCAACAATATGTTAATCAGCCGTTTCATTCAAATAATCTCCTCTTGTGCTTTCTGTCTCCGATGAGCATTTCAATGACGAGCAGCAAGAAAGCCGCCCCGAAGAAATACATGAACTGCTCGTCGTATTCCTCGAAAACGATTGAATTGTATTTCTCGGCCTCCATCTTTTTGATGTCGTCCACTATGGGGTTGAGACCGAATTCTTCGTTGCCGGCGTGGACGTAGGCGCCGCCGCCGACTTCGGCGATTTTCCTCAGCGTGGCCTCGTCCAGGCGGGTCACCACGATGTTGCCCTCGCTGTCTTTCATCAGCTCCCCGTCCTTGGGGATGGGCTGGCCGCGAAGCGACCCGACGCCGACAGTGTAGACCTTGATCCCCAGTTCCGCTGCCTGCCTGGCGGCGTCCACAGCGTCATCTTCGTGGTTCTCACCGTCTGTGATCACGATGATGGCGCGGCTCTTTTCGCTCTGGGCGCTGAAGCTCTTGGCCGCGGTCAGTATGGCGTCGCCGATTGCGGTGCCCTGGACGGGCACGGAGCCGGTGTCTATGCTGCCCAGGAACATCTTCGCCGACACGTAGTCGGTGGTGATAGGCAGCTGGACGAAAGAGGTCCCGGCGAAGATAATGAGCCCTATCCTGTCGCCCTGGAGCTTGTCTACCACGCGGGAAATCGCGAGTTTGGCGCGGTCCAGGCGCGATGGGGAGTAGTCTTCGGCAAGCATCGAATTGGACACGTCGAGGCATATCATGATCTCGGCGCCCTTGGCTTCATGCTCCTTGAGCTTGGCGCCCATCTGCGGGCGGGAGATGCCTATGATGAAGCAGAAGAACGCAAGGGTAAAGAGTATTATGCGTATCCAGCCCTTCGGACCGGACCATGAAGGCATAAGGGCACGGACGAGCTGCTCGTCGCCGAACGACATTATGCGGCGGCGGCGCAGGGCGCGCACCACTCCGTAGATGACCGGAATGAGCGGCACCAGCAGCAGAAGCCAGAAATATTCGGGATTCGCAAAGTACAGCATCACGGCATCCTCCTGATAAGCAGACGGACAAGCAGCTCGAGCAGCAGACAGATCAGCGCTGCAAGGGCATACTTGCCGAACAGTTCTTTATAGACGGGGAAGCTGTCGATGGTCGTGCGGGCCTTCTCCATCTTGTTGATTTCGGAATAAATCTCCGACAGCTTGGTGTTGTCGGTTGCGCGGAAATAGCGTCCGCCGGTCACGTCGGCAATCTCCTTGAGCAGGTTCTCGTCGATTTCGACCTTCATCTGCTGCATCTCCACACCCCAGGGCGTCATAACCGGATACGGGGCCATCCCGTTGGCTCCGACACCTATGGTGTAAACCCTTATACCATAAGTTTTTGCAATCTCTGCGGCAGTCTGCGGGGAGACTTCTCCGGAGTTGTTGACACCGTCGGTCAGCAGGATGACCACGCGGCTCTTGGCGTCCGAATCCTTCATCCTGGCTACGGCAGTTGCAAGGCCGTTGCCGATAGCGGTGCCGTCTTCGATGAGTCCCGTCTGGACTTCCTTCATCAGGTTGATCAGGGTGGCGCGGTCGGTGGTCAGGGGGCACTGGGTGTAGCTCTCGCCGGCGAAGACCACGATTGCCATGCGGTCAGAAGGCCTCTGGGCGATGAATTCGATGGCGATGTCCTTGGCGGCGCTGATACGGTCGGGCGTGAAATCCCGGGCGAGCATACTCGTGGACACGTCCATCGCCAGGGTGATGTCAATGCCTTCTGTGTCAATCTTTTCCACCTCGGTGCTGGAACGGGGGCGCGCTAATGCGACCACTATGAGCACGAGGGCGGCGGTGCGCAGCAGGAAGGGCAGGTGACGCAGGAATGCGAGCACGGAAGTGCCGCCGCGCATCCAGGGGGATGAGGTCGACACGCGCATGTGCGGCCTGCGTGACCCCAACTCCATCCACAAGTAGTGGGCTACGAGCAGCGCCGGCACCAGAAGCAGCCACAGCAGTTTGGGATACTCGAAGAACATCAGTCGTCAGCGGCCTCCTCCCCGCTTGCTTCTTTCTGTATGTCAGCCTGATAGGTGGTGGTCACGAAACTGACGGCGAGAGGCAGGGCCTTCGCATTCTCCTCGTCCGAAGCTATGTGCTTGGCAAATTTCACGAAATCTGCCCTCTCGAAGAGTTCCTTAAGGTCGGAGTACATTTCCGGGGTGATGTCCTTGTCGGACTTCAGGGCGTCGAACAACTCCGCCGTCGTCATTTCGGGAGCATCCACTCCGAAGCGGTCGTCCATGTAGAACTTCAGGGCGTCGGTGATGCCGGAATAGAATGCCTTCTGCTTTTCGGGAGCCCAGTATTTGTCGGAGCGGTACTTGTCCAGTTCGCGGAGCGCCACTATGTAGGCGGGATCCTTCGGCTTCAGGGCTTCGGCCTTGCGGCGGCTGGCCCTGACCAGGAGCCACACCAGGAGGGCTATCAGGGCCGCAACCAGCAGCCCGCCGCCTATCCACGGCAGCAACTCCTTGAAAGTCACCGGGTAGAGTATCTGACCCTTGATGTCGTGGATCTGGAATGTGGCGGTGTCGACGGGCATGGTCTTGACCTCCATCTCCAACCCTTTGAATATCAGGGTGTCATACTTGTCCTTTATGTTCCGAACCACAGGGATGTCCGGCAACTCGTACTTGCCTTCCTCGAACGGTGCCAGGATTATGCTGGCCCGCACGTCGAAGGGCTTGCGGAGTATCTTTTCGGCAGCCTTGCCATTGCGCGAGCGTACAAGCTTGCCGCCCGACAGGGTGTCGAGCTGCCAGCCGCGCACAAGGGTGAGGGTGTCGTTGGATGCTTCCGAGAAGTCGGGCAGGGCTATCCTGCTGTCCTTTTCGAGCCCTTCTATGACGATTTCGTACCGGACCTGGTCCGCGATGAGTATTGAATCCCGTTTTTGGAGCTGCTCTATGCGGGCATCACCTCCGGGCACAATGTCCAGCAACGTGGCCAGTATGATAGTCAAGATGTTCATTTATGCTGAAATAGAGCCATCAGGCCTTTGACGTAGTCCTGGTCCGTGGCGATATCCACACTGTCTATCTGGTATTTGTTGAAGAGTTTTCCTTCCTTTTGTGCGAGGGTCGTGAACCATTCCGAGTAGGCCCTGCGGACTTTTGCGGAATCGGTGTTGATCCATGCGTCGCGGCCTGATTCGGCATCCTTGATGTGGACCAGCCCCACGGGCACGATTGCCTGCTCCCTGGGGTCGTGGACCTTGATGACGGAGAGGTCGTGGCGGCCGGCGGCCACCTTGAGGGCGTCTTCGTAACGGGGTGTCCCGTCTGCGTCCACGTCGATCATGTCGCTGAGGATGAATGCAGTACACTTCTTTTTGATGGCGTTGGTCAGGTATCTGAGCGCGCCGCCGATGTCGGTGCCGTCGGAAGTGGGCTGCAGCTGCAGCATCTCGCGGATTATGTGGAGCAGGTGGCTGCGTCCCTTTTTCGGGGGGATGAACTTTTCGATATGGTCGCTGAAGAAGAGGGCTCCGACCTTGTCGTTGTTGAGGATGGCGCTGAAACTCAGCACGGCGGCTATCTCCGCGATGCGCTCGCGCTTGGTCTGCCCGACCGTGCCGAACAAGCCGGAGCGGCTCACGTCCACGAGCAGCACCACCGTCAGTTCCCTCTCTTCCTCGAACACCTTCACGTAGGGGCTCCGCAGGCGGGCCGTAACGTTCCAGTCCATCGAGCGCACGTCGTCGCCCCACTGGTACTCGCGCACTTCGCTGAATGCCATACCACGCCCCTTGAAGGCAGAATGGTATTCCCCGGCGAATATCTGGTGCGACAGCGCCTTGGTCTTTATCTCAATCTTCCGGACCTTCTTTAACAGTTCCTCTGTTGTCATTGCTTTCCAATCATTCTGAGCGCCCCAATGTCATTCTGAGCGCCCCAATGTCATTCTGAGCGCAGCGAAGAATCTTTACGGCACAATCACAGCGTTGATGACCTTCTCCACAATCTGCTCGGTGGTCACGTTCTCGGCTTCGGCTTCATAGGTGAGGCCGATGCGGTGGCGGAGCACTTCGTAGCACACGGCACGCACGTCTTCCGGAATCACGTAGCCCCTGCGCTTGATGAAGGCATAGGCCTTCGCTGCAAGGCTCAGGGAGATGCTGGCACGTGGCGAGGCGCCGAAACCGATGAGGTTCTCCAGCTCCTTGAGGCCGTACTCGCCCGGGGTGCGGGTGGCGTACACGATGTCCACTATGTAGCGTTCGATCTTTTCGTCCATGTAGACTTCACGGACAATCTTGCGGGCGCGGATGATGTCTTCCGGACTCACGACTGCGTTGGGGGTGGGAAACTCGCCGCTGTTGTTCATGCGGACGATGAGCTTCTCCTCCTCTTTCTTCGGGTAGTCGACTATGCACTTCAGCATGAAACGGTCTACCTGTGCCTCGGGGAGGGGATAGGTGCCTTCCTGCTCCACGGGGTTCTGAGTCGCCATCACGAGGAAGGGTTCCGGCAGGCGGTAGGTCTGGTCCCCGAGGGTTACCTGGCGCTCCTGCATGGCTTCAAGCAGTGCGGACTGCACTTTCGCGGGGGCGCGGTTGATTTCGTCGGCGAGCACGAAGTTGGCGAATATGGGGCCCTTGTGGACCTCGAACTCCTCCTTTTTCTGGGAGTAGATGAGGGTGCCGGTCACGTCGGCAGGCAGGAGGTCCGGGGTGAACTGGATACGGCTGAATTTGCCGCCGACTGCCTTTGACAAGGTGCTGATTGCTAATGTTTTGGCGAGGCCTGGCATGCCTTCGAGGAGGATGTGGCCGTCGGCCAGGAGGGCTATCATCAGATTCTCGACCAGATGTTTCTGGCCCACGATGACCTTGCCCATTTCGAGAGAAAGAATGTCCACGAATCCGCTTTCTTTCTGTATGCGGTCGTTGAGTTCCTTGATGTTTACACTTTCCATGGTTATACGTTTTGCGCAATGTTTATGCGCGCCGCCCCTGGAGGCAACGCGCGCAAGTGGTGATGCAAAAAATGTGCCCGTCCGAATCGGGGGATAAACGTCAAAAATGAGTTTTTTTCGTTATTTTTGCGGGGTATGCGGTACAGGATAGATATGGCTTACGATGGGGCGGATTTCTGCGGCTGGCAGATCCAGCCTTCCTCTCCGTCCGTGCAGGAGACTCTGGAGAAGGCTCTCGGGACTTTGTTACGGGAGCGTATTGCCGTGACAGGTGCCGGGCGCACCGACACCGGCGTGAGTGCAACTTATTATGTGGCGCATTTCGACTGCTCCGATGTTTCGGTGGATTGCGGACAGCTGAGATACAAGCTGAATGCCATTCTGCCCAAGTCGGTGTGTATCATTTCGATAGCTCCGGCCGCCCCGGACTTCCACGCCCGCTTTGACGCCCGCCTGCGGCAGTACTGTTATTACATCCACCGCAGCAAGGATCCTTTCCTGGAGGGGCGTTCGTATTATTATGCTTATCCGGAAGTGGATTTTGCGAAAATGAACGAGGCGGCATCCCGCCTGTGCGGCACCCACGATTTTTCTTGTTTCGAGAAGTCCGGCGGCGACAACAAGACTTCAGTCTGCACTGTCTACCGCGCCTTCTGGGAGCCGTGCGATCCTATTATACGCACCGGCGGGGACCCGAATTGCTGGCGCTTCGTGATCGAGGCTGACAGGTTCCTTCGGAACATGGTCCGCGCTATCGTAGGGACGCTCCTGGAAGTCGGCCGCGGACGCCGCTATCTCCATGATTTCGACGCCCTTATCCTCCCTCCCGACGTCTCCGACGGCCTCAGGGAATCCCGCCGCTCCCTCGCCGGTGAATCCGCCCCCGGCCACGCTCTCTATCTTACCGACATTCACTACTGAATAGCGGTCGCGCGCAAAGCTAAAGTGCTGGTAGATAGGCTCTTACATTATTTTGGGGGTGCATTTTAGAGGTCCCCTTAATTGCTTATTCGTTTGATAATCAAATAGTTGATTATGCGCTCTAATCTGGGCGGCCACTGTTTTGCGGTTTGGAACCACTCCTCCGGCTCTTTATTTCTTCTTCGGAGGGGCCTGGGTGGTGGCGAGGATGTGTTTGGCGAGGGCGATGCGGCGGAGGGCGAAGTCGCGGAAGTCGGACCAGCGGTAGAAGTAGGACGTGCCGCAGTCAGGGATGGGAAGGGCGATGTCACGCTCGTTGTAGAGCAGCCGCACCAGGATGTCGCCGCGGCGGTTTTTGTAGAACACGAACTGGGTGTTGAGCGACATCGGGAAGTCGTATGAACGGAACACGTCCTTGACTTCCGAGGCGCTGCCGGCGGGCTTGTTGTAGCCGTCGATGTCCAGCAGGACTAAGAGCGACATGATGATTATGTCGTGGCCGAATCGCAGGCGGGCGGCGTACTCGCCGGTGGCGATGTCGGAGTCGGCCTTGTTGATGATGTCCTGCATCGTACGCCACACGAAGGCCCACTGGCGGCCTTTCTGGTAGAGCGTATCCGCCCCCTTGGAGGCGAAGAAGCGGAAGTTCCGGCATTCGTAGATACGGCAGAGTTCGTCGAAGGGCACGAATTCCAGCAGGTCGTTATTCAGTTTTCCGTTGCACTGGCCGTTCATCGCCACTGAATACAGGGCCGTCTCCAGCTCCAGCGGGTCGCCGATTTCGCCCAGCAGTGACATGTCCTTCAGCAGCGGTCCGTACACGGCTTCCGGCCGCAGCATCTCCCTGCACATCGCCTTGTAGTCCTTCTGCCAGTAAGCATATTTGTTGTTGTAGCCCTCGTCGGTAGGCTCTATGTCCGGGTTGTACTTGGAGAAAGGGTTCAGATAGGGCATGTCGGAGAAGCTCGCCTGCTTCTCGATCACCAGACGGGAATTCTCCCGGAGCAGCTGGTCCGTGAATGCGGACATAGTAAGGATGCAGCGGGGCACGTAGGTGGATCCGGCGTCGATGCGGGCGCCCTTGCGGAAGACGTGCCTGTGGGCCCTGTACATGTTGTGGGCAATCTTGTACTGCTGCTCGAAGCCACGGTCGCACAGGTCGCCGCCGCAGCCGCGCAGCACCTCGTAGGCGGGCCGGTAGCGCCGCAGGAACTCCTCGCCGCGTTCGGTCAGCAGGCCCCTTTCGTGGGCCGTGGTGAACAGTGCATACAGCTGGTCAAAGTCGGAGTCGGTGGAGTGGTTGCGCGCTCCGTGGCGGCCGTAGTGGCTGATATAGAAAGACTTGTATCCGGCAGGGGCCTTGGCGCAGGCGGGAATGTTGTGGTCGTACATATAGTGCACGGTGCCGGCCCTTTCCGGATCCTGGCGTATCTCTTCGAATGCATCGCGGGCCTGGCTCCAGCTAGTCAGGGACAGGCAGGCGGCCACCAAAATGAACAAAGCCTTTCTCATATAATCGGAAACTGATTTTCTTGCGAAAATAGCAATATTTTTTCATCTTTGTATTTGTATGAGATACCATTTATTATTATTGGCCGCGCTGGTCGCCGTCCTGTCCCTGCAACCCGCCGGGGCCCGGCAACAGCAATCGCAACGCACCGTGCTAAAATCAGTCACCGTCGGATCCGAAGGCGGCAGGCAGATAAGTTGCAAAGACCTGATCAGCGGGGGCCTCGCTCCAAAGGCGAAGCGCATGTTCTGGTCGGACAATTCCGAACTTGTAGAAACGATGCCGAGGCGTGCATTCAAGGCTCCGAAACTCCCGGAGTCGATGAACCCGGAGGTGAAATACGGCATCGTGCCATCCCGCAACGAATTCGGGCTTGACAGGGGCTGGTATCCATCTCCCGACGGCTCGCTTCTGGCCGTTTATAAGGTGGACCAGAGTGCGGTCGCGGAGTTCCCTCTGCTGGACATCGGCAGCCGCACCGGTTCGCTAAAGAGCGTCAAGTATCCGATGAACGGAATGAGTTCGGAGCGCGTCGAACTCTGCGTTTGCGACACTCTTGGCAATGTGCTCAGTGCCTTGAAAATCAACGAATTCGAAGATGACCGCTACATAGCGGGCGTGTCCTGGACCCCTGACGGAAAAGGGCTGCTGGTGCAGGTCGTTGACCGTGCCCAGCATCACGTCAAGCTACAGCACTATGATGCCGGCGATGGCAGTCTCATAAGCACGCTCCTGGAGGAAAGCAACGACGCCTGGGTGGAGCCTAGAGAAGGCGTCCATTTCGTCAATGGCACCGAGTTCTTTATCTACTGCACCGACAACCGCGACGGCTACCGCCAGCTCTACCTCTGCGACCTTCAGGGCGGCATAAGGCGGCTCACATCCTGCAGCGCCGACGTTGCCTACGTGGCCAATGACGGCGAGTATGTTTACTACACATCCGCTGAAGTCTCCCCGGTCGAAAACCACCTGTTCCGTATCCGCCTCACCCGCCTCAAGGCAGGCTGCAAGCCGCAGGCGCTCAGCAAGATACGCTTCGGAGCCCCTCAGCAGCTCACGGAAGGAAGCGGCAGGCACCGCGTCCAGATGAGCCCCGACTGCAAGCGTTTCACCGACCGCTGGAGCGCCGTGGACATGCCCGGCCGCACTGAGCTGAGGAGCGCCGACGGCAAGCTGCTCGAACTGCTGGACGAGAGCGAAAAGCCCCTGCAGGACGCGGCTCCGGTGACCGTGGAATTCGGAACCGTCCCTTCGGCGGACCCGCAGTTTGTCAACTACTACCGCCTCATCAAGCCCGCCGGCTTCGCTCCGTCGAAGAAGTATCCGGTAATTGTCTACGTCTACGGCGGTCCCCACAGCCAGATGGTCACCGACAGCTGGCTGGGCGGCATACGCTACTGGGAGCTGCTGATGGCGCAGAAAGGCTACGTGATGTATGTCCAGGACAACCGAGGCACCAGCAACCGCGGCGCCGCGTTCGAGAAGGCCATCAACCGCCGCTGCGGGCAGGCTGAGAGCGCAGACCAGATGGAGGGGCTCAAGCAGCTGATTGCGGAAGGCTGGGTGGACGAGGCGCGCATCGGCGTGTCAGGATGGAGCTACGGCGGCTTCATGACGATTACGCTTGCGACTTCCTTCCCGGAGACGTTCAAGGTGGCTGTCTGCGGCGGCCCGGTGATTGACTGGAAGTGGTACGAGATTATGTACGGCGAGCGCTACATGGACAATCCGGAGACCAATCCTGAGGGCTTCGCGCTGACTTCGCTGGTCGACAAGGCGCCGCGCCTGAATGGCAGGCTGCTGATTTGCCAGGGTATGGAGGATGCGACGGTGCTGCCTATCAACTCGTTGAGTTTCATTCAGTCGTGCGTGGAGAACAACGTGCTTGCGGATTATTTCCCGTATCCTTGCAGCGAGCATAATGTGTTAGGCAAGTGGCGCGAGCAGTTGTATCTTAAGTTTACGGATTATTTCTGTACTTATCTATGATGGATTACGAAAAGGTCATAGAGTCCCTTTTTGAGCGGCATCGCAGCGTGCAGACGGCTGGGTTTACCGGCGACGCCTACAAGCCCGGCATCGCGCAGATGGTGGACTATGCGGCCTTTCTTGGCGATCCTCAGAAGCGGTTCCGCAGTATCCATGTGGCCGGTACCAACGGCAAGGGATCGGTGTGCTCCATGCTGGCCGCCGCCCTCGCCTCCACCGGTCTTTGCACCGGCCTCTACACCTCCCCCCATCTTCTTGATTTCCGTGAACGCATCAAGATTATTGAGCGGCCGGGGGACGACGGCCTTCAGAACTTCGCTTCGCTCATCCCTCCCACTTCGTGGGCCCCTCCCGTTCATGTGGCCACGGGCGGCCACAGTTCTGAAGGCCTATTCGTCCCCCGACCTTCAGAGACCTGGTACCGGATGATACCGGAGGAGGCGGTGGGGGAGTATTTGGAGAAGTATGACCGGGAGGGGCTGTCGTTCTTTGAGGTGACCACGGGGATGGCTTTCTGGTGGTTTGCGCAGCAGGAAGTGGATGCCGCCGTGATTGAGACTGGCCTTGGCGGGCGGCTGGACAGCACCAACATAATCACTCCCGAAATCAGCATCATCACCTCCATAGGCCTTGACCACTGCGCCCTGCTCGGGGCGACGAGGGCCGAAATAGCCGCCGAAAAAGCCGGCATCTTCAAGCCCGGCGTGCCGGCGCTCGTCTGGGGCCGTGACCCCGAGACGCAGCCGGTCTTCGATAGGATAGCCGCCGAAAAGGGCGCCCCGCTCTATTATGCAGAAGATTTTCCCGTGCCGGAAGGCCTCGTCTCCGATCTCGACGGCCCCTGCCAGGACCTCAATATCCGCACCGTGTGGGCGGCGCTTTCCATCCTGGGCATCTCCGGCGGCGAAGAAGGCATCTCCGCAGCAGCCTCCATCACGGGCCTTCGCGGCAGGTGGGAAATCCTGCGTGATAATCCCCTGACCATCTGTGACATAGCCCATAATCCCCCGGCCCTCGCCGTCAACTTTGCCCGCCTCGCTTCGCTTTGCGGTGGCAGCCCGTCTCGCCCGCTTATCATCGTCTACGGCGCTATGAGAGACAAGGACGTTGCCGGAATCGCAGGACTGATGCCTAAGGAAGCCGAGTACTTCCTGGTCGCCCCGGAAGGAAACAGGGCGATGCCCGTCAAAGATTTGGCATTGAAATTGAAAAACCTTAACTTTACGGAGTCAGGCTCTGTTGCCGCAGGCGTTGAAGCGGCCCTGTCGCGCGCCCGCGTCCTTGCGGAAAGAGGCCTCGACCCGGTTGTTTATATTGGCGGAAGCACTTTCGTGGTAGCGGAGGCCGTTTCATATATGGAAAGCATATGAAAAGAATCGCACTGACACTGACACTAATCCTTTTTTCACTGATGTCTTTCTCCCAAACCAAAGACTCCCAGGGCCACACGCTGGTCAGCCTGTGGAAGGTCTACCAAAAAGCAGAAGATGCAGACAAACCCCAGGACCAGCTGAAAGCCCTTGAGGAAATCCGTAAGGCAGCCGTCGAACAGCACCTCGGCTGGGACTTTTATTGTGCAGTCACTGAGGCCGTTACAGTGCGTTCCAACGTGAACTGGAAAGACCGCAGCGCCGCTCAGCAGGACATGGAAAAGGCCATCGACGAATTCGGTGAGCCGGTCGTGGTGTTCTACCACCGCAGGCACCTGTGGGATCCAAAGGATGCAGTTGAATATGTCGAGAAAAACTCCGCCGCCCTGCAGAAAACCTTTAATCCGGAGTTCCACAGGCGCGACAGCAGGATCACCGGCCAGCTCTTCTCCAGCGCCCTCATCCCGCTCCTTTCCAACGACTATGAATACGCCCTCTGGAACCTCGGGATGAGCACCGCCATCAGCCCCGCCAAGAGTTATTTCAAGGACAGGTATCCTTTTGCGGAGTTCCTTGAGTTCCACGATATCGAACGTCTTTCCGCCAGCGCGGCCTATCCTGAATACGGCAAATATGTCGAGAAATATCAGGGCAAGGCGGTTTCGCTTATGGCGCGCCAGAGGCGGCTTTCCGCTGAATTCCGGAATCTGACCAAAGATAATTCCACCACATCCGCCGACTACAAGGCCCTCCGCGACAAGTGCGCCGTCTTCGAAAAGGACCGCAAGGCCTTCTCGGGCGACGAGGCCAGGATTGCCAAGTGCTGCACCGCAGTCGCCGACCTTATCGAAACCCTCGACGGCCGCGACATAGACTGCTCTGTCAGCAACGACGAAGCGACCATCACCCTCCGCAACGTCAAGGAATTCAAGCTGACGCTTACCGACGAGAGCGGAAAGACGGTCTATGATGTGCCGATAACCAACAAGACCGCCAGCTACTACCGCAAGGATGAAATCAAATACAAGCTGCCCGACATCGACGACGGCTCCTACATGCTGGTCTGCAAGTCCGGCGAGACCGAGGAGATGACCCGCTTCGATAAATACACGCTTTCCGTTGCCGTGCGCGCCGACAAGGACGGATACGGCGCCTTCGTGGCCGATTACTGGAGCGGCAAGCCCATCGAAAAGTGCGACTTCATCCTCTATGACGGCGACGACAAGAAAGTGGCCGAGGTCCGCGACCTTAAACTGGACGGCTTCACCGCCCTCCCTGAGCCGATACGCTCCAAATTCAACTCCAAATACCACTATTACCAGCTGCGTGCCTCCTGCAAGGACGGCGGCCGCCTGCGCCTGTCGCAGCAGATTTCGGTATCATCGCCACACCCCGGCGAGGTGCGTGAATACAAGGACTTTGACGTCTCCCGTGCCATACTGATCACTGACCGCACCGCCTTCAACCCTGGTGAGACCGTGCAGTTCAAGGCTGTGTTCTATTCCGGTACCTACGAGTACAAACTTGCCCCCGAAGGGGTTGAATACACGGTCAAGCTCTTCGATCCCAAGGACCGTGAACTCGAGGCCAAGAAGCTGAAAACCAACGATATGGGAGCCATATCCGGAGCCTTCGAGCTCATTGGTGGCGACCGCGGCGGCTATTACAGCATCAGGATATATTCCGGAGATTCATCCTCCATTCTCGCCTCCCGCGACCTCCGTGTCGATGAATTCGTCCTCCCTACCTTCGAACTCACCTTCGACCCTGACAACACGCTCTACCTGACCGGCGACAAGATCCGTGTCACCGGCAAGGCAAAGGCATACTCCGGACATTCCCTGGGCAGCGCCCGCGCCTACTACACCGTCCGGGGCCTTGACTACGAAATCAACAACGAAGATCTTAAGATTGCGAGCGACGGTTCCTTCGAATTCGAGTTCCAGACCAGCGTCAGCTACAGGAACTATTTCCCCATCACCGTCACGATAGTCGACGCGACCGGCGAAACCCTCAAGTTCGAAACCAGCCGTTACGCTTATCAGTACCTGCCCCTCAGCATTGACCTGGAGAACAAGGTTGCCGGCACCTACTCGCTCATCCCCGGCAAGGTGCCTGACGCCGGTTCCGGCAACTGGATCATCCGCGACGACTTCGCGCGCCTGACCTTCAAGACCGGCGGATATACCCGCAAGAACCTGAAAATCAGGTACACGGTCAAGTACGACGGCAAGGTCGTGGCCAGCGGCACCGCCGGCTCACAGGAGACCCTCGACGTCAGCCTGAAGGGCCATCCATCAGGGATTTACATAGTTGAGGCGGTCGCCACGGCCAACGACGCCGACGGCAAGCAGCGCACCCAGAATGCCAAATATACCCTGGTCAAGGCAACTGATGACGACACTGCCCTCGACATGCCTGTCCAGTGCTTCTTCAAGGAACTCGGAGGCGAGGACATCGCCATCCAGGTCGGCGCGACGGACGGCCCTGTCTGGGCTGTCGTGGAGCTCGCCGGCACCGGCAACGTCATTCTGGAGAAGCAGATTATCCATCTTGAAGGAGTCCAGGGCAAGAAGGGCTCACTGATGACAGTGAGTTATCCCCGCAAGCCTGAATACTCCGAAAACCTCACCCTGACGGTCCTGTTCTTCCGCAACGGCAAAGTTTTCACTTATTCCCGCAGCATCAAGCTTCCGGTTATCCGCAAGGAACTGCCGCTTTCCTTCGAGCGCTTCATCGACAACGCCACTCCCGGGCAGGAATGCAAGTTCCTCATCCGCTCGCTCGCTGGCGTGGAGTGTGCCGCTGCCATATTCGATAAGGCCACCGAGACCATAGAATCCAACGTCTGGAGCGAGGTCTACCCCAATCGCAGGCCCGAAGCCTTCATCAGCTACCGCAACCAGTGCGGCTTCAACGGCTCCCGCTATTATTATGAGGAGGTATATGAGAGCAGGGCACTGGGCGCTGCTCCCGGCAGGGGTGCCCGCGCAAAGGGCGAAGTCCTGGTTGAATCGATGGCGATGAAGGAGGAAAACATGGTGGCCGATTCCGCTGAACCCGCTGCCGCCGACGAAGCCGGCAAGGATATCCACGTGCGCGACAATTTCGCCGCCACGATGGCCTGGGAGCCGCATCTGCGCTCCGACAAGGACGGCCTGATCGAATTCAACTGCAAGGGCTCAGACCGGCTTTCGACATACTATGTACAGCTGTTTGCGCATGCCGAGGGCATGCTCAACGCAGTCGTTCGTCAGGAGATGAAGGTTTCCATTCCGGTCAAAGTCGCCGTCGTGGAGCCCCAATTCCTCTATGCGGGCGACACCTACACCGCAAATGCAACCCTCTCCAACAACCTTGAGAAGCCCGTCACCGGACGCGTCGCCATACGCTTCTACGACGGCGCCGACTACAAGACGGCCCACGTGCTCGCGACAAAGACTGAGCGCGTGTCCATTCCCGCAGGCGGCTCCAAGCCCTTCGACGTGACCTTCGACGTGCCCTCCGGTTTCGACAAGCTGGGCGTGCTCGTGAACTTCATAGCTGACGAGGGAGAATTCGGCTCCGACGCCATGTTCGTGGCCATACCCGTCAAGGAAGCAGTCCAGACCCTGACCGAGGCGCATTCCGCCCTGCTCAAGGCCGGCGCCGACAGGGAAGCGCTGCTCGCATACCTGCGCGGCCTCTTCGTGAATGTGGACGCTTCTGAGATAGAGCCCGTGGAGCGCAGCATCATCGACATGATCAAGGAGGCGATTCCCGACAAGATCACCCCCAAGAGCACCAACGTGCTTGACCTGACGGAGGCCTATTATTCCAACGTCCTTGCCCGCAGGCTCGGAGCTCCCGGCCTCTCCGACGGTGAACTGAAGGAGATACTGGACAAAATCGCCGCCTGCCAGAACGAACGCAGCGGCGGCATAGCCTGGTTCGAGGGCATGGAGTCCTCGCCTGTGATAACTGCGGCCGTGCTTCAGCGAATTGCCGCCATGCCCGAGCAGGACACCGGCGCCATCGACGCCGAAGCTGCCGTCAAGTATCTGGACGAAATCTATTTCAGCCGTTCAGACATGCCTTACTGGTGGGGCGGCATATCCCTGAGCCTCTATCTCCAGACTCGTGCCCTTTATCCCCAGGTGCCGTTCAATGCTCCTTCAGGCAAGGCCTACAGGGAGTTCAAGAAGGAAGCCAAGGAATATCTCGTCCCTAAGAAGGCAAGGGGCCTGAACGCACAGATACTGGCCAAGGCCCGTCGCCTGAGGACCCTCCAGTCGCTGGTGCAGCTGCCCGGCGGCAAGGATCTCGCCAAGGCCTGGGGCATCAACATACGCAAGTGCCTTGTGCGCTCGCTGGACGCCGACGTGGAATCTCTCCTCCAGTACGCTGTGGAGCACCGTTCCGGCGGCTTCTACTATCCCAACGCGGTCATGCCTTGGCGCGGCCTGATGGAGAGCGAGCTCTATGCCCATTCGCTGCTCTGCGACCTGCTGACCAATGCCGCAGCCGCAGAACCGGCTCCCAAGTACGCCGCCCAGGCGCGCGACATTGCCGAAGGCATACGTCTTTGGATAATGGTGCAGAAGGAAACCCAGCAGTGGTCCACTGACGCCGCCTACATCGAGGCCATAGCCTCCGTGCTCCGCGGCACTCCCGAGACGCTTGCGACCAAGGTGATCCTGCTCTCCAAGAGCTTCACCAAGCCTTTCCCCGAAGTCAAGGCTTCCGGCAACGGCTTCACCATCAAGCGTACCTTTGTAGTGAACGGAAACCACATTTCCGACGGCGACATACTCCATGTCGGAGACAAGGTGGAAGCATACTACAGCATCTGGAATGAAGAGAACCGCAGTTTCGTGCGCGTCACGGTGCCGCGTCCCGCTTCCTTCCGTCCCGTACGGCAGCTTTCCGGCCACTACGGCTGGTGGCTCAGACCCTATAGCTACGGCGGCTGGACCTTCAGCCCGCAGGGCTACCGCAACGTCCTCGCCGACAAGACTGAGTACTGGTTCGACAGCTATCCTGAGGAGAACACCACGATCTCGGAAGAGTTCTTCGTGACCCAGGAAGGTGCGTTCCAGACTCCTGCAGTGGAGATTGAATCGCTCTACGCTCCGCACTATCGCGCCAACGACGACGGCAGGGGAGCAATCATATCGCAGAAGAAGTAAATGGTTCTGAATTCGAAATTCATAATTGACGGAATCCCGCAGGAACTTACTCCTGCGGAGATTCTTGCGTCCGTGTCCGAAAAGACTCCGGAGATCCAGGAAGCAGGCGGCACCGTGCTCGACGAGAGCTTCGATCCGCCGCCCGGCTCCATCAGCCTTGACCCTTCGGGAATCGACGGCTACCTGAAGTCGGTGCTTGCTGCCTCTCCGCAGGCTCCCGTGCCCTTTGCCGAGTCATGCACGCGCTCCAGGATTGCCTGTGCGCTCATCGACACCATGTGGCGCAGCGGCAATTTCAAGCTGGACGACCTGCCGCTGACGGCGAAGTGGCGCTTCAACCAGGACAGGGTGGGGGATATGGCCGCATTCTACCGTTCAGTCGAAGCGGCTGCAGACTACATCGACAACCTCCGCCTCTCGCTGCGCCGCTACAGCTGTGAGGAAGGGGATTTCGATGTCCAGTTCGCCACCCCATTCTCCGGCGCACCGCTCCTGGTGGATGACCAGCTGCATCCCGATCGCAAGAGCTGGGTGGTCTATGTGCCTTTCGACACGTCAGACTACCGTCTTGGCGGCTCGATGCTGGCCAGGTCGCTCGGCCTAAAGGGCAGCACGGCGCCGCAGGTGACCGACGGCGATTATCTGATGGACTGCTTCGAGGTGGTCCGGGAACTTGCCGAAGACGGAGTGCTGCTGAGCGCCGCCACTGTGGGTGAAGGAGGGCTCTACACCGCGCTCTACCGCATGACCCGCGGTGGAATAGGCACGGTCGCTGATATCTCCGGCATCATGCAGGCCTGCGGAGAAAGCGATCCGGTGCGTATACTGTTCTCCGAGGTCCCGGGCGCAGTCGTGCAGATACGCGACATGGATTTCGACTACATCGATGCCGAGCTCCTGCTGCAGGACGTGGCCTTCTACCCGCTCGGACACCCGTCGCCCGACGGCCGCCTCCACCTGGAAGCCTCCGCCAAGACCGGCATACAGACAATACTTGAATCCCTGATGCAGAACGCTGAGGGGGAAGACTGACAATATATGGGCAAACCAAAAATTTACGTGCTTGACACGAACGTCATCCTGCACGACCACAAAGCTATCCGGCAGTTCAAGGAAAACGACCTCGTGATACCGACGGCGGTCATCGAAGAGGCCGACAAATTCAAGAAAGGCAACGACACCCTCGCCTACCACGCCCGCGGATTCATGCGCGACCTGGACAAGATCACCAACGGCAAATCCTTTGGCAAGAACGGGGTGCCCATAGGCAAAGGCCTGGGCCGCATCAAAGTCGAACCCAACCATCCTTTCCCGGAAGAACTTGCCGAACTGTTCAAGGACGACACCCAGGACCACCGCATACTGTCCACGGCCATGTGGGTCCGAGACACCCACCCGGGCACCTTCGTGGCCCTTGTGACCAAGGACGTCAACCTGCGCCTGAAAGCCAAGGCCGCCGGGATGGCGGTGCAGGACTACCTGACCGACAAGGTGGACGACGACAAACTCGACGAGCGGCTCCACGAAGTGCTGCGCAGGACGCTGGATTCCAGCCTGATGCAGGCACTGTGCTACGGCCCGGAAACCTCCGTTGACTGGGAGGATGTCCAGGATACGAAGCCCGAGGCCAACCAGCTTTTCAAGTTCAGCTGGGAGGAAAGCGCCGCAGGGGAGGCCCGTCCCGAGGATATGGACTCCCGCACCGTCTGCGCCCGCTATGACGCGGACCGCGGGAAGATAGTGCTCGTCAAGGCCCGAGAGGCCTATGGCATACATCCCCGCAACGACGAGCAGAAGATGGCCATAGACGCCTGCCTCAATCCGAAGATCGACCTCGTGGCGCTGACCGGCGGGGCCGGCACGGGCAAGACGCTGATAGCGCTTGCCTCCGCCCTTGAGCAGGAGCGCGACTACGACCAGATAATCCTTTCCCGCCCTACCGTCATCCTTGGCAACCAGGACATCGGCTATCTTCCGGGCGACCAGAAGACCAAGATGAGTCCCTTCCTGCAACCCCTGATGGACAATCTCAACGTCATCAAGGAGAAGTTCCGTCCCGGTTCGCGCGAGGCCCAGCGCATCGATGCCATGCTCACGATGGAAAAACTCATCATCGAGCCCCTTGCCTATATCCGCGGCCGCTCCCTGGGCAAGTGCTTCTTCATCATTGATGAAGCCCAGAACCTGACGCCTCACGAAATCAAGACCATCATCACCCGTGCCGGCGAAGGCACCAAGATGGTTTTCACCGGCGACGTGTTCCAGATCGACCAGCCCTACCTTGACCAGTGGTCCAACGGCCTTTCCCACATCTCCGAGAAGCTTTCCGGGCAGAAAATCTTTCAGCACGTATTCCTGCGCAAGGGCGAAAGGAGCCCGCTTTCCGACCTGGCAGCAAAGCTGTTGTAGAGAGTGACCGTTTGCGTTAACGGAAAAAATTAGTATATTCGCGACCGATTTTTATAAAACTATTATTATAATCAATATGTTCGAAAACAAGAAAAGAGTGTATCGCTTCGGCGGAAAGACCGCGGAAGGCGACGGATCAATGAGGGAACTCCTCGGCGGCAAGGGCGCGAACCTTGCGGAAATGAGCAAGCTCGGGATGCCCGTCCCGGCCGGTTTCACCATCACAACCGAGTGCTGCGCCGAGTATTATGAACTCGGAGGCGGCTACACCGACGACCTGAAGAAGGAAGTCGCCGCCGCTCTCGAAGCCACCGAAAAGATGATGGGCAAGAAGTTCGGCGATCCCAATGATCCCCTCCTCGTCAGCTGCCGCAGCGGCGCCCGCAGTTCCATGCCGGGCATGATGGACACCATCCTCAATATCGGCCTTTGCTCCGCCACCCTTCCCGGAATGATCCAGAAGACCGGCAACCCCAGGTTCGTCTATGACGCCTACCGCCGCCTCATCATGATGTACTCCGACGTGGTCATGGAGAAAGCCGAAGGCATCGAACCCGCGGACGGCCAGGGCATACGCCAGCAGCTCGACCGCATGATGGAAGAGCTCAAGGAGTCCCGTGGCTACAAGTCCGACACCGAGATTTCCGCAGATGAGCTCAAGGTACTCTGCGATAAGTTCAAGGTGAAGGTGAAGGAAGTGCTCGGAGTTGAATTCCCCGACACGGCCCAGGATCAGCTCTGGGGTTCCATCGGCGGCGTGTTCAAGTCCTGGAACGGCAAGCGCGCCATCGCCTATCGCCGCATCGAGAAGATACCCGATGACTGGGGCACCGCAGTCAACGTCCAGTCCATGGTCTTCGGCAATATGGGCGAGACCTCCGCTACCGGCGTTGCATTCTCCCGCAACCCCGCCTCCGGCGACAACAAGTTCTACGGCGAGTGGCTCATCAACGCCCAGGGTGAAGACGTCGTGGCCGGTATCCGCACCCCGAACCCCCTTAACGAGGCGACCAAGACCGAGCACAACAAGCACCTCCAGTCTCTCGAGGCTGCCATGCCCGAGGTCTACGCAGAGCTTGACGGCATCCGCAAGCGCCTGGAAGAGCATTTCCACGATATGCAGGATATCGAGTTCACGATCCAGGAAGGCAAGCTCTGGATGCTCCAGTGCCGTATCGGCAAGCGCACCGGCATCGCCGCCCTCCAGATGGCGATGGATATGCTCTCCGAAGGAATGATTGACGAGAAGGAAGCCGTTCTCCGCGTGTCTCCCGCCCAGCTCGACGAGATTCTCCACCCCATCCTCGACCCCGCTTCCGAGAAGAAGTCCCAGGTCGTGGCCAAGGGCCTTCCCGCATCTCCGGGCGGAGCCGTCGGCACCATAGTGTTCACTTCCGAGGCTGCAATGGAAGCCGCAGCAGCAGGCCGCAAGGTGATTCTCATCCGTGAGGAGACCTCCCCCGAAGATATCGAGGGTATGCGCGCATCCGCCGGTATCCTGACCACCCGCGGCGGTATGACCTCCCACGCCGCCCTCGTGGCCCGTGGCTGGGGCAAGTGCTGCATCGTGGGCTGCGAATCCATGAAGATCAACCTCGCAGGCAAGAGCGTGAGCTTCGGCGGCGAGACCTACAAGGAAGGCGACTGGTTCTCACTCAACGGTTCCAAGGGCTATGTCTATGCAACCAAGCTTGACACCATGGACGCCAGCGAGAATCCTCTCTTCATCCGCTTCATGGAAATCGTGGACAAGTTCCGCCGTCTCGGCATCCGCACCAACGCGGATACCCCCGAAGACGCCGCCCGCGCCCTTTCCTTCGGCGCCGAGGGTATCGGTCTCTTCCGTATCGAGCACATGTTCTACGGCAAGAACTCCGAGACTCCTCTCGCCAAACTCCGCAAGATGATACTCTCCGACACCAACGAGGAGCGCAAGGCCGCTCTCGACGAGCTGGAGCCCTTCATGAAGGCTTCCGTCAAGAGCACCCTCAAGATCATGGACGGCAAGCCGGTGGTCTTCCGCCTGCTCGACCCGCCTCTCCACGAATTCGTTCCGAAGGGCAAGGAGAAGGAGCTTGAGCTTGCCAATGAGCTCGGCATCTCCGTGGCCGACATAGAGAAGCGCGGCGAGAACCTCCATGAGGTCAACCCCATGATGGGCCACCGCGGAGTCCGTCTCCACGTGACCTATCCTCTCATCGCCGAGACCCAGTACAGGGCTATCTTCACCGCCGAGGCCGAGCTTCAGCGTGAAGGTTTCCACCCCATCCCCGAAATCATGATCCCCGTGACCATTTCCGAGCGCGAGCTTCGTTTCCAGAAGGCTATCTGCGTGAAGATCAAGACGGAAGTGGAAGCCGCTACCGGTGAAGTCCTCGACTTCAAGTTCGGCACCATGATCGAAATCCCGCGTGCAGCCCTCACCGCCGACCGTATGGCCCGCACCGCCGAGTTCTTCAGCTTCGGCACCAACGACCTGACCCAGATGACCTTCGGCTTCAGCCGCGACGACGTCGGCACCTTCATGGGCGACTATCTCGGCAACAAGATCCTCGACGCCGATCCTTTCCAGACCATCGATGTCAAGGCCGTGGGCAAGCTCGTCGAGCTTGGTATCCAGGGTGGCCGCAGCAAGCGTCCCGACCTCAAGTGTGGTGTCTGCGGCGAGCACGGCGGCGATCCGGATTCCGTGTACTTCTTCAACCGTATCGGAGTCGACTACGTGAGCTGTTCTCCTTTCCGCGTGCCCATCGCCCGCCTCGCCGCGGCCCAGGCAGCCATCAAGCAGAACGCATAATTATAAATGTATAAGAGGTTCCTTCTGGTATTGCTGACGCTCGCCGTCGTGCTGCCCTCCACGGATGCTTTCGCGCAGAAGCGCAAGGGCTCCGTGGATGAGCCTCTCATCGACTTCAGCCACCGCTACGCCAACATCAACATGACGCTGACCCTGACGAAGCTGAAGACCTTCAACAAGTTCCTTCCCAAGAGCCTGCGCCGCGAAGTCGGAGACGAGTACTACCCGGAGATCCGCCGCCAGCTCAAGGGCAAGGAGACCGGCAGCATGCACTACAAGGAGGGTGATGCTGAGATACTCAGCTATCCGGACGGTAAAGTCAGGCTGACGCTTAAGTTTCCGAACTTCATAATGGTGATACGCAACGTCACCTGGGATCAGCTGGACATTGTGTTCTCAGAATACTTTTAAGTGCCTACCTTATATAATATATAGCCCGAATAAGCATCCCGGCGCCCTCCAGAGGGGGTCGGGATGTGAAATTTTTTTAAAAATAGTTGCAAAAGAAATTTTTTATATATAAATTTGCGCGTTATTAGGTTTCGTGGCGAAGAGGGTATTGTACCCTTTTGGAGCCTGAAACCGTTTGGCAAGGTTACTAAACCCTAGAACATAAAATTTTTTAATAATTAACTTTTAAACAATTTGTGTATGAAAAAAATCTTTAGATTCGCAATTGTGTTCGCCCTCGCGGGTGCAGCACTTTTGACCGGATGTACAAAAGATTACGGCACTGAGATTGCTGACCTGCAGAAGAAGGTCGGTGAGCTCGAGTCCTCTATCACCGCACTGAGCAACACCATCAAGAGTGGTGCTGTGCTCAAGAGCGTTACTCCTACCAGCGACGGTCTCGCTATCGTCGTGACCAAGGATGGCGTCGACCAGACCTACAACGTTACCAACGGTAAGAACGGTAAGGACGGCGTCGACGGTAAGAACGGTACCAATGGCACCAACGGTAAGGACGGCAAGGACGGCACCAATGGCACCAACGGCACCAACGGTAAGGACGGCAAGGATGGCAAGGACGGCAGCGTCGTGACCATCGGCACAGACGGCTACTGGTACATCGACGGCAAGAAGCAGGACTTGAAGGCTCAGGGTGAGCCCGGTGCTCAGGGCCCTGAGGGCCCTAAGGGCGAGCCTGGCAAGGCTGGCGATTTCTGGACTGTCGAGGAAGTCAACGGCGTTCTCAGCTTTGTCAAGTGGAACGGCGAGACTGGCAAGAAGTATGATCCCGTCGAGGCTGTTCCCGTCTTCGCTGACGGCAAGAAGCCCATCACCGCTGTCTGGGACACCGCTTCCAACACCCTCACCCTCTTCAACGTCGAGGGCGCAGAGAACGGAACCGTTTCCCTCAGCCTTAAGGCCAACCTCGCAAGCATCGTGACCATCCCTCAGTTCTACTATGGTGGTATCGAGGCTCTCTATTATCACTATCTCGGTGGTAACTACCTGAACGTCCTCGGCACTGCAACCGGTACCGACTATGAGGACCAGGGTGCCTACAACATCAAGGGTAAGAACCGCTACGAGGAGCTCCTCTCCAACCGCCAGCCTGTTCCTTACAACATTGGCGCAGAAGAGACTGCTGAATATCACATCAATCCTCAGGCCTACAAGTTCGAGTCCGAGGTCAGCCAGTGGGGCTTCAACTGCATCGACCGCGACTATGTCGACGTCCGTGCAGGTGCACCTCAGTGGAGCGCTGAATTCAAGAGCATTTCCCGCAAGAACACCAACATCGGTGCTGTCAAGTACACCATCAAGAATGCTGACAAGCTGAATCCTTCTACTGCAAACCAGAAGATCGTCTCCGTGCTCAGCCTCTACGGTGTCGACAAGGTGAACGACAACAAGATGGTCACCTCCGACTACGCAGCTGTCGTTGCTACTCTCCAGGAGCTCAACCACCTCGCTTTCACCAAGCTCTACACTGCTCAGAACTGCCAGGGCACTCCTGTTATCCCTGCACCGAACAACGTGCGCCAGCTTTGGGACACCGCAGCCGATGCTGCTGAGAACCCTGCAAGCGTTCCCGTTCAGTATGACGGCGGTCCTTTCGCCCTCGACTTCATCGGTGTCCACGTGAAGGGTGAGGAAAAGATCTCCACTCTTGCTGAGATTCAGGCCATGTATCCTGAGCTCGACCTCAAGTTCGAACTCATCGACTACACTGTCGGTTCCAACATCACCTCCGAGAATGCTTTCGGTATCATTGATGGCAAGACCTTCCACCCTGCATTTGCCAAGACCAATGCTGCAGGTACCGGCTGGGATGTCGTCAAGATCAACAACGCCAACAAGAACGAAGGTATCTCCGCTGTCGGTCGTCGTCCCATCGTCCTCGTGACCCTGGTCGACAAGTCCGGCAAGATCCTCCTCGCTGGCTACTTCAAGATCAAGATTGCTCAGGAGGTTATCGTCATTGATCCTACTACCAGGTTCTTCGATATCAAGAACTTCGGTGAGATCGGCTATGCCTGCGAAGTCCTCGCAAACGAGACCAAGTGGTATGATATGTCCTACCAGGTCCTCGAGGATGGCCTCGGCATCACCTTCAACGACTTCCGTAAGAACTACACCTGGGAAGCCGGTGTGACCTATGTCCGCACTGGTGCTGGCGATAAGCTTTCCGATTACAAGCCTACCACCACCCTCCCTGCCAAGACTTACAACCGTGGTAAGATTGATTACGAAAAGGATGCCGCTACCACTGGCGATGATGCAATCACCGGTGTGAACGATATCTTCAAGCTCTCCGTTGACAAGACCCAGGCTGAGAACATCGGTGTCGGCAACAGCCAGACCCTCTACGCTCACTTCACCAGCGCTGCAGGTGACAACGTGTTCATCGGTCTCACCTTCAAGATTGGTGACAAGCCTGCTGTCAGCTTCATCAAGAAGCTCCCTCCTTACTGGTTCGATGATTGCGACGTCGCTGCTGACGCCAAGACCGACCTCGGCAAGGCTACCATCCGTAACAACGTCCGCGTCCCTCTGCACTGGGTACCCGGCGATGCCAACAACTCCCGCCCTGTCACCGAGTTCGACAAGGACATCGACGAAGATTGGGATGGCAATGTCGTGAAGATCGTCAAGGCCGGTACTACCACTGAGGTCGCCGGTGCAACCTACAAGTATCGCTTCAGCGCCAACAACAGCAACATCACTGTCAATGGCAAGAAGTGGGCAAAGGTTGATGACGGCACCCTCAACTGGGACGGCACTCAGGCCATCACCCTGACTCCTAACGGTGTGATCACCTTCGCATGCAACGACAAGACCAAGAAGCTCATCAACTGGGGTACCAACCCTCAGGAGAAGACTGAGAATCCTTCCCTCGCCGAGCACCTGCTCTACTGCAACGTCGACATCGTGGCAACTATCCCTGCCGCTGCCGGCCAGGCACCTGCCGCTGCTGACTGCGAGCTCCTCGTCGAGACCATCCATGTCCGCTTCCTGCGTCCTGTGTACCTGAACTTCAGCCCGGAAAAGAACCACCTCGTCGATGGTGTTGCCACCGGTTCCCGCGTTCCTTTCGGAACCCTGTTCGGAGCACGCGACTGGCAGAACTACCCGATCTTCACCTACGACAAGACCACCAAGGCTTATGCTAAGGGCTACTATCCTTATGGATCTGACGCTACCAACTGCGAAGTTGACTGGTACGATTACTATGGATTCCAGAACCTCATCGTTGACCTCGACACCGTCGAGACCGACCAGAGGAATCCTGGCAGCGGCACCTTCGTCCTCCTTAAGACTGTCAACCCTGCTGCCATCGTCGGTCTGATCGATCCTGCTGATCCTACCAACCCTGTGACCAGTGGTAAGAAGACCATCGATATCAGCAACCTTGCTAATCTCGAGGGCTGGGAGTTCTGGTATGCCAACAACATGGGTTATGCAGAAGACTTCAACCTGAGGGTTAAGGTCGCCCTGACCTACTCATGGGGTGAGTTCGAGACTGCTATTACCATCCCTGTCTATGGTACCAAGCACAACTATCAAAACGACTAATTGATATAGTTCTTTCAAATATGGCGCGTCTCTGTGAGGCGCGCCATTTTTCTAAATATGAGAATAAAGTATTTATTTCTTACATTGTTTGTCTGCCTGCTTTTTGCGGCATGCAACAATTCGCCTAAGGTGAAGACTTACGCCGATGCTGAGCGTGCCTTTATTGCATCCCTGACGCCTGAAGACAGTCTTGCCGTGGTTGACCTCGCAAGGGAATTCTTCGAGCATGTGAAGAACAACAGGACCGACGAGGCCCTGGACATGATTAATGTCGTCGATAACAGTGTCCTTTATCGCATCGACATGGAATCCAGGGACTTCCTGCGCCCCCGTTTCCTCCGTATGCCGGAGGAAGGATGGCAGATTGTCCGTTACAGTTTTTCCACTCCCGGTATAAATGACCTGGTCTGCAACTATGGCGGCATGAAACTTGTTTTCAATCCCGTGAAAGTTGAGGGGCGCTGGTACCTGACCCTTAAGGATGGTTTTATGCCCAGTGCGGATATGCCGACCACTCGTGTCAATCCGAACTCCCCGGCCCCCGCTCCTTTGAGGTTGAATAAAAAACCTGCTGCTTGACAACATTTTTGTCCATACTGGCTTCGGTTCTTGTTGCTGTGCCGGTTGCGCTGAATTTCGTAAGGACTTCTTTCGATTTCGGTGACCATCCGGCACAGGAGCGTGAACTGGTGTGCGAATTCCCGTTTACTAATGTTTCTGACCATCCGGTCAGCATTGCTTATGCAGTAGCTTCGTGTTCCTGCACCAAGCTCACATGGACTACTGAGCCCGTGCTCCCCGGGCAAAGCGGCGTGGTCACTGCCGTATATACCAAGGAGCGTTATGTGGACCAATTCACAAAACAGATTACGGTGATGGTGGAAGGTGAGTCCCAACCATACTTCCTTTCCTTCTCCGGTTATTTCCACGAGACACCTGCTTCTCTTTTCCAGGACTTCAAGTACAGGCGCGGCATCCTGTGTCTTGAGTACGATCCCCTTGAACTTGGCCTTGTCAGTGCCGGAGTCGAGTCGAAAGGCCGCTTTGAGATAGCGAATTTCTCCGAAAACTCTATCTCCATTTCCTTTGAAAACGTTTCACCGGGTCTTGACCTTTCTTTCAATTCAATAGACCTGGATCCATATAACCGTACCTTTGTCCGGTATTCTTTTGTCCCGGACACTCTCTCCCGTGGCCGAATTGAATACAGTTTCACCCCTGTTGTGGACAGTGTATCCCTCGGCCCCGTCTTTATCAGGGCTGTTGAGACCGACGACTTCAGTTCCCTGTCTTCCGCAGAGCGTAATGCCGGATCCTTCCCCAAACTCAATGCTTCCCAGTATGATTTCGGCAGCATTGATTCAGGTCAGGATGCGGTCTTCACGATTACGCTCAGCAACGTCTCCGAAACCCCACTCCACATCCAGTCGATGTTCGCCAACAGGAAGGGCGTCAGTTTTGATTATCCTCAAGTTGTTGAAGGCAGGGCGGAAGCGACGCTGACTGTCACTATAGGTGCTTCGGCTCTCCGCATCGGCAACAACCGCTTCAAACTTTCCATTGTCTGCGATTCTCCGCTTGTGCCTTACATCGAGACTTTCGTCAATGGGTATGTGAAATAAGAAATAAATGCTATATTTGCATGTTATGGAAAAAAATATGAAATATTCATCTCCGAAAGTGGAATTTAGCGAATTCCGCGAGGAGGCCCTTCTGTGCTACAGCCCTGATAGCCAGAATGAGAATTATGTTGTCGATGACTTCGAATGGTAACCTTAAACTTTAATATTATGAGAACATTTAAGATTTTCGCGGCTGTTTTCGCCGCTGCCCTGCTCCTCGGCGCTTGCGCCAAGGACATCGACCCCGATCAGGGTGGGGTCAAGAGCGTACCTTGTCATTTTACTGCCTATCTTGATTCGGCAACCAAGACTGCTCTGGACGATAACGACCAGACAATCTGGAAAGCCGGCGACCCGGTGGCCTTCTACACTGCCGGCACTGCAGACGCCCAGATTAAGACTGTCGAAACAGACGGCCCCGTGGCTGAGTTTTATGTCGAAGCAGCCGAATATGTGAATGCCGTGTATGGTGCGGACGTCGTTCAGAACGGCAAGCGCGGCATGGTCCTTAAAGATGTCGTCAAGGCCAACCAGGACGGCTCTTTCGGCGATGCGCACGTGTCTGTGGCCCATTCCACCAATCTTGATAACCCCGAGCTTATATTCTCCAACATCACCAGCATGCTCCGTTTCAAGGTGCAGGAGAGGGAGGTCGCTTTCGTACGCGTGTACAGCAGGTCCAATGCTCCTCTCGGCGGAGATGTCCAGGTCATGTTCGATTCCACGACCGGTCTCCCGACCGTCTCAATGACCGGCGACAACCAGTTCTATTCGATCCGCGTCAGCACCCAGGACAAGGACGGCTATTTCTATGTCTCCCTGCTTCCCGGCACCTATAGGGGCGGTATTGAAGTCCGCTGCTTCAACAGGAACGGTTCGCGTATCGCGAGCGCCGTGTCCAAAAAGGATTTCACGCTTGCGAAGAACAGGATTCTGGATATGGGCATACTCGACGAGCACTTCGCTCCAGAGCCCGTGGATCTCAGTACCCTGCTCGGCGAGCAGATTACTGCCAACTGCTATATAGCTCCCGATTATGGCGAGTATAAGTTCCCTGTAGTCAACAGGGGCAATTCGACGACTCCCGTGAGCCTGGACGAACCGTTCTCCGTCGGCGTGCTTTGGGAAACCTTCGGCACCAGCACCAGTTTCGAGCCCGGCAGTGTCGTGTCTGACGTCAGCTACGGCGATGACTATGTCTATCTGACTACTCTCCATGACGGCAGCGCCATCATCGCCATAAGGGACCAGGCCGGCACAATCCTCTGGACCTGGCATATTTGGGTGTGGAAGGGCTACGACATCATGACCGCTTCCCAGAAGTACTACAATGATGCCGGTTCGCTTATGGACCGCAACCTTGGCGCCGCAAATGCCACCATCGGAGATCCCGGAGCCCGCGGCTTCCTCTACCAGTGGGGCCGCAAGGATCCGTTCCTCGGCGCTTCGACCATGGCCATATCCGATCCTTCCGTGACGGAGAAACATACTATGACACCCATGACGGACAACACCACTGTCGCCTTCTCCATAGCTCATCCTATGACCTTCATTTATGCCACGGATAGCAGCGGAGACTGGCTGCCCCAGCAGGACGACAATTTGTGGAACGGCTCCAAGGGCATGTACGATCCTTGCCCTCCGGGATGGAGGGTGCCTGATGCGGACTTCTGGTACAAGGCGCTGAAGAACAAGACCGGCCTGACCAAAGATTTCGACCGCACGCTTCTTGGTACCGATTTTGCGGGCGCCAACAATGGCTATTCGATGGGGCAGGGTCCTTCGATATGGTATCCTGCCACCGGCTATCGCGAAGCCTCTTCAACGGTTTCCACCGTCAGCTGGATCCAGTGGTACGGATTCTGGTGGAGCTGCAATGAGCCGACCAGCGCAAACGCGAACACTTTCGGATACAGCGGCAACCTGGCATATTATTTCTCGATGCTTGGAACGGAAAACTCCGTGCAGACAGCCGTGAAATCCAAGCGCGCCAGCGGCCTGAATGTCAGGTGCCAGCTTGACTTCACTCCCAAGCCTGTCGACGTGCAGTCCATTTCCCTGGACAAGCAGTCCATCAAACTGAAGAGATACGGTTCCGAACAGCTCACCGCGACAGTGGAGCCTTCGTATGCTACCAATACCGACGTGACCTGGCGTTCCAGCGATGCTGCTGTGGCTACTGTCAGCGATACCGGCCTTGTAACCGGTGTGGGTCCCGGCACCTGCACAATCACAGTCGCCTGCGTCGCGAATCCCAACCTGACTGCGTCCTGCGCAGTTGAAGTCGAGATGGACCAGGAGAATCTGCTGGCTCCCGCAAACTGCTTTATCGTGGACAAGCCGGGCCAGTACAGGTTCGATGCGACCATAAAGGGTAACGGTTCCGGCACCCAGACTCCGATGCAGCCCATATTTGCCAGGGTCATGTGGATGACCTATGGCGACGCCAATTCCCCTTATCTCCCCGTAGTGGACAATGTGGTTCTCGACCACGACAGCAACACCGTTGCTTTCGATGTGCCGAGTCCGATGCAGAACGGCAATGCTGTCATTGCTATCCTTGGTTCCACCGGCGAGATTCTCTGGAGCTGGCATATCTGGTCCTGCGCCGGCTACGACCCCGCCGCCACCCAGCAGGTCTATAATTATGTCACCGAGGTGATTGAATATCAGTTGGATAATTCCGGCAAGCCTGTCGTTGACAGCAATGGCAACCCTGTACCTGTGTATGATGCAAACGGCAATCCCAAGGTCAAGGAAAGGGTAAGGGTGGACGGCCCGGTGTTCATGGACCGTAACCTTGGCGCAACCAGCGTGACCAAGGGTGATGTCCACTCCCTCGGTCTCCTGTATCAGTGGGGCCGCAAGGATCCTTTCGTGGGTCCTCAGAGCATCACTTCCAGCGAACAGGCCGTTATCAGCGGCACGGCTCAGACCAGCGTGGTCAGCAACGCCAATGTCGGTACAATCGATTATTCCGTGAAGAATCCTACTACCTATATTTCCGGCGACGAGACCAAGAACTATGACTGGCTTAATGCCGTGGACCACACTCTTTGGGGTGAGGGCGGCAGCAAGACCATCTATGACCCCTGCCCGGCAGGCTGGAGGGTCCCCAACGGTGGTGAAAACGGCGATTTCGCCAGGGCTTTCATGCCTAAGCAGGGCGAGGAAAGCAAGAAGGTCGGAGTCTCCGTAGAGCATACCTACGACACCGTGAACAGGGGTATGGACCTCACCGGCGAGTTTGGCAGTGCGACCATATGGTATCCTTTCGCTGCCTATCGCACCCGCACCGGCGGTACTATCGGCGGCCAGAGCCAGTATTCCCGCCTCTGGACCAATTCATCAACCAGGACGACCCGCAGCAACGGCAACGCAATGTTCCTGAACTACGGCCCCAGCGGTGTCGGATCCATCGTCCTTAACACCACCTGGAACAAGTCCTTCGCCGCTTCGGTGCGCTGCGTTAAGGAATAGTTCTGCGGTCTTGAATATAAATGCCGGATGCAGATAGCTTTTGCATCCGGCATTTATTGTTTTTTTGCAGAAATTTGCGTAATATTGCACGATAATTCCTGTGGAATATAAAATTTATCATTTTATAAGTATGAAAAAATTATTTTTGCTCCTTACTTCCGTGCTTGTTCTTGCAACGAGTGCGTTTGCCCAGGATGTGTTCTATCCTGGTTTCCAGTTAGGCATTAAGGGTGGTGCATCCCACACCGTCGGCGAGACCAGCTTCGGGAAACTGATTTCTCCCGCTGCCGCTCTTGATCTTGGTTATCAGATCAGCCCCGTGTTCGGCCTCCGCGCCGACATCTCCGGCTGGCAGGGCAAGGGCTGGTATGCTACCCTCAATGAGGGCTATAAGTTCAACTTCGCCCAGCTCGCCATCGATGCAAAGTTTGACATTTGCAATATGTTCGGCTACAAGAGCCGCCTCTTCAATCCCTACGGCTTCATCGGCGTGGGTGGTGTCGGCTACTTCAACAATGGTGCTGATGCTGCTAAGCTTCCCGCTACCAATCACTATTGGAACGGTTTCAAGTTCAACACCGTGGCCCGTGCTGGTGCCGGTATCGACATCCGTCTTTCCGACCTTCTCGCCATCGAGATTGAATATGTTGCCAATGCCCAGAGCGATAAGTTCAATTCTAAGGACAACGCTGGTGTGAAGCTCGACTGTGACTGGCAGCACTCCCTCCTCGCCGGTCTGAAGTTCGACTTCGGCCAGGCCGCTGGCAAGAAGAAGGTCGCTGAGGCCGCTGCTGCCGCTGCTGCCGCCGCTGCCGCACAGGCCGCCGCTGCACAGGCACGCGCCGACAAGGAGCTTGCAGACGCTATCGCTGCAGCCAAGGAAGCCATCGAGAGGGCTCAGAAGGCTCTTGCCGAGAACGACTTCCTCCCTGAGGATGTCGCCGCTATCAACGACGCTATCAACGCCCTGAAGAAGGCTATCGAAGACAAGGACATCGACGCCATCAAGGCCGGCACCAAGGCTCTCAACGACGCTGTCGACGCCGCCAGGACCAACAAGAAGGCTGCTGACGAAGCTGCTGCCAAGGAAGCTGCCGAGAAGGAAGCTGCCGAGAAGGCTGCTTACGAGAATGCAAAGGCCCAGGCTCTTGCTGACGCCATCGAGGCTGCAAAGAAGTCCAACAACGTTGTCTACTATGTCATCGGCAAGTACGACATCCGCAACCAGGAGCGCTACAAGATCAACAACCTGCTCAAGAAACTCAAGAAGGATCCTGAGGCAAAGGCTATCCTCTGTGGCTTTGCAGACCGTGAGACCGGTACCACCGACGGCAACTGGGTTCTCTCCGAGAATCGTTCCCATATCGTCGCCGAGGCCCTGACCGCTGCAGGTATCGATCCTTCCCGCATCACTTGCTACTGGTACGGCGACACCGAGCGCATCTCCAAGGTTCCTGAGAAGAACCGCGCCACCGTGCTTCTCTGCAAGTAATTCCTTGAAGTCAAGTCTATAAAAAAGGTTGGCCCGTAGAGACCAACCTTTTTTCTTCCGAAAAGATGCAGGAAATCAGAAATATCGCCATCATTGCGCACGTAGACCACGGCAAGACCACCCTCGTGGACAGAATGATTTACCAGGCCAATCTCGTGCGCCAGCCTGAGAATCTCGGGCAGCTCATACTCGACAACAACGATCTCGAACGCGAAAGGGGTATCACCATCCTGGCCAAGAACGTGTCCGTGATCTACAAAGGCGTCAAAATCAACATTATCGACACTCCCGGCCACAGCGACTTCGGCGGTGAGGTGGAACGTGTCCTGAACATGGCGGACGGCGTGCTGCTGCTCGTCGATGCTTTCGAGGGCTGCATGCCCCAGACCCGTTTCGTGCTCCAGAAGGCCATTTCCATGGGCAAGAAGCCCATAGTTGTCATCAATAAGGTGGACAAGCCCAATTGCCGGCCGGACGAGGTCCAGGAGGAAGTTTTCGACCTGATGTTCAACCTCGACGCGAATGAGGACCAGCTGGACTTCACCACCGTCTACGGCTCTGCCAAGCAGGGGTGGATGTCCCTCGACTGGCGCAAGCCAACTGACAACATCACCCCGCTGCTGGACACTATCCTCGAGGTTATTCCGGCTCCGCCGGTGGTTGAGGGTACTCCACAGATGCTCATATCCTCGCTCGAATATTCGCCGTATGTGGGCCGTATAGCAGTGGGCCGCGTGACCCGCGGTGAGCTCCGTACCGGCAGCCAGATCAGCCTCTGCAAGCGCTACGACGTGATCCAGAAGCAGAAGATCAAGCAACTGATGGTGTTCGAGGGTCTGGGAAAGACCAATGTCGAGAAAGTGGGTTGCGGCGACATCTGCGCTGTGGTAGGTATTGACGGCTTCGAGATCGGCGATACCATTGCGGATTTCGAGAATCCCGAGGCCCTGCCGCCGATTTCCATCGACGAGCCGACGATGAGCATGCTCTTTTCCATCAACAACTCCCCGTTCTTCGGGAAGGATGGCAAGTATGTGACGTCCCGCCATATCAAGGAGCGTCTCGAGAGGGAACTTGAGAAGAACCTTGCGCTGCGCGTGAAGCCTGGCCTGTCGGCCGACTCCTTCGTGGTCTACGGCCGCGGTGTGCTGCATCTTTCCGTGCTCATAGAGACCATGCGCCGCGAGGGTTTCGAACTTCAGGTGGGGCAGCCCAAGGTCCTGGACAAGACCATCGGCGGCCAGCGTTGTGAACCTATCGAGGACCTCAGCATCGAGGTGCCGGAAGCGTTCGTCGGAGCGGCAATAGAGATATCCACCCGCCGCAAGGGTGCCCTGGTGCGTATGGAGCCCCGTGGTGACCGTACGCTCCTTGAATTTGAGATTCCTACCCGTGGCCTTATGGGACTGCGTTCCAACCTTCTGACAGCTACCCAGGGTGAAGCAGTCATAGCGCACCGTTTCAAGGAGTACCAGCCCTACAAGGGCGAGATCGAGCGCCGCAACAACGGCTCGCTCGTGTCGCTTGAGACGGGTGAGGCGATTGCCTACTCCATCAACAAGCTCCTCGACCGCGGCCGCTTCTTCGTGGAGCCTGGGGAGGAGATTTACTGCGGGCAGGTTGTCGGCGAGCACACCCGTGAGCGTGACCTCAACATCAACATCTGCAAGACCAAGAAGCTGACCAACGTCCGGGCCGCCGGCTCTGACGAGAAGATCATCCTTCCTCCGGCAATAAAGTTCTCCCTGGAAGAGGCTCTGGAGTACATCCAGGACGACGAATTCGTCGAAGTGACGCCCCATTTCATGAGAATTCGCAAAATTTTGCTGGATCCTCTTGCCCGCAAGCGAAATAGTGACAGCGAAGATTGTTAAAACTGAAAAAAAATTATTACCTTTGCAACCCTTTGTAGTTAAACTGACAAGTCTGGCTCCCGGGACCAACCGCTTTGAGTGGCATGCGGGGGCTGAGTTCTTTGAAACATTCGGGAATACGGACATCCTGGATGCCGATCTGACCGTAATGGCGCAAGTGGTAAGCCACGGCATAACGGTCGATGTGGATTGCACCATATCCGGCACCGTCACCGTTGCATGCGACAGGTGCCTTGAGGATCTGGTACTGGATGTCGAAACTTCCTTCGGGGAGAGTTACACGCCCGACAGCGACGAGCTTGACCTCTCGCAGGACGTGTATGACTACACCTGCACTTCGCTGCCACTGCAGCGCGTGCATCCGGAGAACGAATGCAATCAGGATACTACAAAGTTTTTGAGCAAATAGTAATATTTAAATTATAGAACAATGGCACATCCGAAACACAAACTCTCCAAGCAGAGAAGAGACAAGAGGCGTACCCACGACTTCGCTCCGGTACCCACCCTGGCAACCTGCCCCAACTGTGGCGCAACCGTGATGTATCACCGCGTCTGCCCTGAGTGCGGCTACTACAGAGGTCGTCAGATCGTCGTCAAGAGCGCAGAGTAATCCCTGCCTCTACGCGGCCTCATAGTTCAACGGATAGAACGGAAGTTTCCTAAACTTTAAATCGAGGTTCGATTCCTCGTGGGGCTACCAGAGCGGACTTTCCCGAAAAATCAGGGGAGTCCGTTTCTGTTTGTCCTTGTAACTCGTTGGCATTTTGGTATATATAACCGAGCATAGAGTTAAAGTTTGAGGTTCGATATTTTTCGCCGTCAAATTCGATTTCCTCGTTAAAAATCGAACCTAGGAGCCGAATCTTTGTTTCTGCGCTTGCATTGGTAAAGTAATGGTCAAGGTTCTCCACGATGTTTACGCAGTAATCGACCTTCTCTTTTATGTTCAGTTCTTCGCTGGCTTGCAGGGCTTTGATTCTGGTCTCAATGTTATGGATACTGTCTTTGTATCTTTGTACCTGTTCGTCCCTGTCCGCCTTTGACAGTTCACCGTCAAAGTATAGGTCATTCACTCGATTGACCCTTCCCGTTAACGTTTGAATTTCCTCTTCTAACTTGCCTATTCTGTCTTTTCTGTCGTGTTTAAGGGTTCCACGAGCATCGGCCAGTATTTCTTTGTAGAGGGCTACTACGGCTTTGTTGGGGGTTAACTCTGAGATATATTGTACAAATATCTTGTTGGCCCGCTCTGCTCGAATGTTGAGGTGTTTGTGGTCGTGGTTGCAGCAGTAGTAGTCATACTGACCTCCGTGTCCTTTACTAGTAGCGCCTGTAATTCTATGACCGCAAATCGGACATACTAAGTACTTCCTTAGGTATAAGTTTGGGTTGTTAGGTTTATGCATCTTTGGTTTCTTCTTTCGCTTGCCATCAATCACTTCTTGAACTTGTTCGAAAGTTTCAGGGTCAATCAAGGGCTCGTGTATCCCTCGAACCTCACAGGCGGGGAAACCATTTTTTGCTGGGACCTGTATAATACCAATGTAAAACTTCCTTCTCAGCATATTGTAAAAGCTTGATTTGGATGCTTGTGGAAGCAACCTTCGCTTGATGGATATAGGCGCTTCTATACCTTCTGCCACTTGGGAGAAAATTTCCTTAATCGTGGGAGCGGTCTCAGGGTTAATGGCTACGTAATGGTCTGTTCCTAGGTCCTCATTAGCCTTGATGTTCTTGTAGCCTCTTGGAGCTTTCCCGCACCACTCTCCTCGTAAAAGGTGTTCGTGAATACCTTCGGAAGTTCTTCGGGCAATCTTGTTATCCTCAGTGTGGGCTATGCTACATCGAAGTGATAACCATAGTGGCCAGTCCGTAGCAGAAAAGTCGATTGGCTCTTCGATAGAATTAATTTCTACGCCAAGCTCATCAACAAACAAGCGCTTATACGTGCAAGCAAATTCAACATTGCGTGAGAACCTGTCCCACCTAAGAAAAAGGACCAAGTCAACTTTTCCAGTGTTGTGCTTACAGTATTCGTAGATACGTTTAATCTCTGGTCTCTGTAAGTCATAGTCCTTAGCTGAATAATCGTCCCAGAAGCGTTCGTTGATGATTTCGTAACCGTGGTTCTCGCAGTAATTGCGTAAGGCCCTATCTTGATGTTCAAGACTCAGCCCCTCTTTCTTCTGCTCATCGCTGGACACGCGACAGTACAAAATGACTCGTTTACTCATAGGTTTAGGAAGTTTAGGCTATTATTTCTTTCCTCGTCAATCTGGATTCTTGCCCAGCCTTCAAGGAATTGTTTGAGGCGTACTAGTTCGTCCTGCGAAATGGTACAATGAAATTTTGTGAAAATTCTCTCACATTGTTTTACGGTTAACATTAATAAATTAAAAATTGAGTGCCACACAAAAGGTGGCTTATTATTGTCGGAGATTTCCGACGGTTGGCATGCATTGCAGAAGTCAACCATGTTCAAAGATATGCGCAAATAATGTGAAAAACAAAAAAAGTTACTAGTTGAGGTCTTTAATTTTGCGAAGTGTGTTGACGGACGTGCCTGTTATGGCGCTGATGTTACGGAGGCTTATTCCCTTGCGGAGCAGGCTGATTTCCTTGCCGTACTGCTGCTTGTAGGCTTCTTCTGATTTCCTGTAAGAGGAAGGACGGCCAATCTTGATACCTTCCTTGCGGCACTTGGCTATGTACTGGTCACGGCCACTGGCCATACGTTCTTTGATAGTCAGTCTCTCCATACTGGATATTTCCAGAAGGATGGTACATATAAGACTTGCTACGGGGTTTATCTTGCCGTCGGGGTTGAGGGTCTCTAGGTTGTAGTTCTTTACATAGAGACTGACACCGTGCTCGTTGAGGTACTGGATGACCCGTAAGGCTTCAAGGGTGTTGCGCCCAAGCCTTGAAATCTCTAGACAGACAACACGGCTGATTTTGTGGTCCTTGACGTAGGCAATAAGGTCTTGAATTTCTTGCCTCTCTTCTATGACCTTAGCGCCGCTTATCTTGTTGCAGAACGTAGCCTCAACGACCCAACCTACGCGGCCACAATAGTCAGTTAGTTCATTGACCTGCCTTTGGTATTCCTGCTTATCGGTGCTCACGCGAGCCAGTATTACAACCTTATCCATAGTGTTTGCCGTTAATATTCCGTACGGCAAATATAGTGCATATATTTAATATATGCAAATTTTGCAGATTATTTTTAATCTTTGCAACTTTTTATTACCTTTGTCCGTAATTGAATTCAGAAGAATCATGTCCACAATTCACGGTAAACAGGAACGGATGGTTGTTCATTTGGAGATTGGCGACCGTCACTATTATTATGGGAACTTGAAGGCACTCTGTGACCACTGGGGCAAAGATACCATAGGGGTTGGATACACATACCTTCGCAACTATGGCATCTGCGAAGAAAAGCCCTTCAAGAATGCCAGATGCGTGATTCGGCGAGGTATTATTATCACTTCGGGTAGGATTTCTCCTAAAATATGAGTAACTTTGCGCCCCTTTAAGAAAATGTATTATGAAAAAGATTCTTTATTGTATTTCGGCATTGTTAGTTACGTTGCTTAACTGCTCCTGCGAGCACACGATACCGGATATTCTCCCAACAACAGATGAGCATATTTTAACTGACTTCAAGACCCGTTTCCCTTCCGCTGACATAGTCGATATTTCAAACTGGTCTGACGGTGAGACAAAAATCTGTTTTATTGATGCAGATGGACTTGATGGTGTGGCTATTTATCTCGACGGGATATGGATGATTACTGAAAAGACGTTTAATACAGACGATTTCCTCTATACGATACCCAGAAAGGTTGCCAGAGCATATATTGGTACTGGCATCGAAAACGAAGATTACAATAGCGATAACTACTATGTCATCGAGGTCTCCCGAAACGGTCTTGACAAGAAACAATATGAGTTCAACTGCGTCGCTTCATTTGTCGATGGTACCGAAGAAATCGACAATCTGCAATATGATATCGTCATTGATGAAGACGGGACGCTTCTGACCTGCTCACATAGTTCCTTCAACCGCTCAATTTGGTGGTATGACATCCGTTCCTCGATTGACTGCGTGAGAAAGAAGTATGGGGATGTCCCCATCCTGGGAGCAGTGAACGATGCTGGAAGCAATGTCCTGTTCATCCGTGACAAGGGCATAATCAAGACCGTAACGATGAAAGACAGAGGGTATGGTTTTGAATGGGTGGATACCCGCTACCCTCTTAATATCAATACGGTCCTTCCCGCCTCCGTTCTTGCCGACAAGGATGAATATGAAGCCTCACACCCGGGAGAAGGGTTCTATTCGCTCTCGTTCGTCGAACGCCCGGAGGGTTTGTTCTATGGGCTGACCTTTGGGACAGAGCTGACAAACACAACTTTCTTATCCAAAGCGGAATAACAACCATTTTAAGATAAAGAATGAAGGTGATACATTTTGTGCTGATGTATCACCTTCTTTGTAGTCTTAAACTGACACAGTTGAGGTTTTGACACGGTAACACGTGCAGTGGTGGGGGATATTGTTATCTATACCTTGCCACTACATTCCAGTAGTTGTTTCCACTGAATCTTGCGCCTTCCCTTCGTGAATCGTATTACGGATTCGAGGTGGTAGTAAAACATACCTAGTAAGAAAGGTTGGTTGAAGATTAGGTCTGTGGTCGCAGGGGTTGTGGTCAGCTTCAGATAGTCTTTCAGTTCTTGGTAGCGGAGCCTTACTTCCAGACGGTAAAGACGTAGGGGGTTGCCGTAGTAGTCTAATATGTATTGTTTACCTGAGTGGTTGATTACCTCGGCGTGCTTGTCGTATGCCTGTACCGTGATGCCTTCGTTCTTGTGGTATAAGGCTTTCTTCTGTTTAACTGTGATGCTTGGGTGACGAAGGCGGTCCAGCGAAGAAGAATATTCGAACAACAATTCAGGAAGAACGACCTTGCGGTCTTTTATGGCTTTGCCGTTGATGATAGTTGTGACCTCTTTGCAACGCATCATCTTTTTAATGAAAGACGGCACGTTGAAGTGAGTGTCAATAGCTAGGTCAAGAGCGGTGTAGTTGTTACAGACTAGCCCAAAGTAGTCGGGTATGCCCATTACTTTTGTCAAGAGAGCACGGTCATATAGTACTGGGTTTAGGACTTTCAGCAGCAAATAGTTCTCGCTATCGTCCGTGTCGGTGTAGAAGCCAAACCTCAACTGGGCTACCTTTTCTTTTTTGTGGACAACGTCGTAGCAATAACGTACCTTGTCATTGATAATACGGTAAAGTCGAAAATTTGGAATATCAAAGCGGTCACCAGCCTCAACACTCGTAAGTCCGTTCAGTTGTTCTTTATCTGCGGTATAGCAGATTTTTAACTCGTCTATCACACATTCCATCTAACATTAAAGGTAAAACTCGTCGTTATTGTCAGGGCGGTCAGGCACCGTTTCCCAGTACTGTAACATACCTTGACGGATGTGTTCTTTGTGCTCCTCGGACTTGGGCCTGTTGCGGCTGCTTAATCTTATTTTCTGTTTTGTTTCATCGTCTAGTTGACGGTACTGTCTTTTATAATTTGTCATTTTAATCTCAGGCGCTTATTATGCCTGCCTCGTTTTATAAATAGTGTGGAAAGCCAAGAAAGTCAAGAAAGAGTAGTACAATCTTGGTAATATGAAACCTAGGATATATCTATCGTATCCAACGGGTAATATGCCTACTGGAGCTACTATTTTCCAACCTGAACTGGGCAGTGTACAAATTTGATAATGACACCAGTATAGGGGGTATGGGACACCGAAATTGCAAAGCGAATCTTTGCCAAAACGTGTTGGAATCAAAATACTATTTCCACGTGGTCGGGTCCTGAGGGTCGGGAATCCAAGGCTTCAACGCCCATATCCTATCCAAATCTTCCAAGAACCTGTTCGACAACAGTTCACTAGGGGCTACAAGAAAACCATCGCAAGTGATTGCTAATCAGCGCCTTGTGATGGTTTTTGTATTATCGGTGGAATACTCCTCGGGCTGGGTTGGATTGTCCGATAATTACCATATTCTTACGCGGTTCGCATCCTTGCAGTAAAGCTTGTCTTCGGGCTGGACGGGGAAGAGTTCGTACCAGTCGTCTGTGTTCATGACCACGCCGTTAACGCGCTCTCGGAGAAGGGAGTGCGTGTCCTTGGCACCGGGGGCGTCATCTGCCCCGAGGGTGCGGTCGTGGGCGTATTTGACGCTGTACTTGCCGTGTAGCTGCCAGGCGTAGGCAAGGTAGAAGCGGCGGCGCTGTAAGTCGTACTGCTCTCCGGTGAAGCCGCTTTCGCGCAAGTGGCGCAGATAAGTTTCGTATGCCAGAAGGAATCCGCCCAAGTCCGCGATGTTCTCGGCCACGGTGAAGCCACCGTCGGCATAAAGACCGGGCAGTGACCATGGAAGGACCTCGAACTGATTGTAGCGGTCGATCAATTGCTGTGCGCGGCGCAGGAACTCCTGCCGGTCGGCTTCGTTGGCGAAGAGGCTGCCCAGATCACCTTGCCAGTCGTACTGCGAGCCGGTGGTGTCGAAGCCGTGTGTCATCTCGTGGCCGGTGCAATAGTAGGTGGCGTAGTTGAACGCCTCATTGGCCCCTTCCTGATAATAGGGCTCCATGAGCCATGCGGGCAGGATGTTCATAGAGTTGTGATTGAGCGCATAGAAGGCGTTGGCTTCGGTGAGGTCAAACGAGTTGGCGATGTTGCTAAGGAAGCCGGCCTTGACCGTGGGCTGGTCTGCAAGACTGATGTTGAATTGTAACAGGGTGCTGCGGAGGGCGAGCACATCGTCTAGGATGGTCTTACAAGAGCTTAGGTCGGGCAGGCCCTCTGTCATCCACTGGTCGGGGTAGCCTACGTTGAAGGTCATGGCGTCAAGTTTGCGGCGGGCGCTCTGCTTTGATGCATCGCTCATCCATGAGCTTGCATTGATGCGCTGGCGGAAGGTCTCGCGCATCTGTTCGCAGAGGGCGAGCGCACGCTGCTTCATCTCGGCGGTAACGTAGGCATCGGCGAAGATCTTCGAGCGTTCGTAACGCAGGTATTTCTTGCTGATGAAGTTCACCAGCTCCTCTTGTGTCAGGGAGGTTTCGTCGCTGAACACGACGGCGTCGGCCATGATGGCGGGAAGGAGGATGTTCTGCTTGAACCCATCAACGTCAAGGTTCTGAATCATGTCGAACACCTGGATATTGGCTTCCGTCTTTCCCTGCTGAACTACGATCGGGTTTTCACCGGCGAAGTAGGCATTCTCGGGCGCTACGCCCAACTCTTGCATCATGGTAACCAGCATGGGCCATCGTTCCGCGTCGATGCTTTTGGTGGCAGCGCCCATGAGCGGACGCACCTGTGCAAGCATTTGAGGGTCATTGGCCAACCGCCACGCCAGATCATCCCCTGGCTTGAGCATCGGAGCCGCGTATTCGTTGCTGTTGTCTATTCCGATGCATAATGCGAGGCGGCCGTTATGAGAGAATGGCATAAGGTTAATAAGCAGATGGTAGCCCTCTTTCATCATCCGGGCCGCCAACAGCCAGGCATCCTCGGGGGTCTGGAGGGCATCCACACGGGCCTTTGCCTCCTGCAAGCGTTGCTGCTGCAAAGCGATGGTCGCCTCGTCGCGGCGGGCGATGTCGCTCTTGATCTTCTCCAGCGAGGGAATATTCAGTGCGGCAAGGCGCTGATCCATCAGCCTGGGCACCTCCACCTTTGCCCAGCAATTGACGTCGACTTTTGACTCATCTACCTGGGCGCTTTTCCAGAACCCGCCATTGCAGTACATGAAGAAATCGTCGCCGGGCTTGTAACTCTCGTCCCCCGCGTCGGCGGGCACGGGCCAAACTCCGTTGTCAACCATTTTCTTAGGCTCGTCAGGATCGTTTGTATGGCAGGCGCTCAGATTCAGCACCACGGTGGCCATCGCCATCAGATAGAATATCTTTCTCATTGCTTTTTCCCTTGTTTTTTGATTGTTCATTATTTAATCGCTCCGCCACCACCGCAAGTGGGATTGCCCCAGGGCTGGCCGTTGTTGATGCGTAGGAAATTGCCCCAGCCGGTTAGTTTGTGGAAGGTACACTGCTCGTAGCCCGTGCCGATGTTGCTCTTGGCTTCAGACCCGTTTCCAATATAGTCGTAGTTGTAGGAAGTCTGATTATAGAGGTTGACGCTGAGACTGTAGTGGTCGAGGTGCTGCACACTCCAGTTGACGTCGGTGTACTGGAGGATTGCCTTGCCGAAGGCATTGCGCAGGTCGGCGGCAATGGCTGTCAGTTCGGTGTCGCCCGTGCTGGCGGCCAGCTTGTCGGCATAGTCTTGGAGGTCGAAGAATGGATTGATATAATTGGTTTCGATGTTGTCGGATGCCAGGTAGAATCTATAAACTTGCTTGGTGGCCAGGTCAATGCCCTCCTGCTGCGACGGGTAGAGGGCGATGAGACGGTCGGCCAGTCGCTTGCAGACATCGATAACTCCGTCCAGTTCGCTGGTGCGCAGCAGCTTTAAGTCGCCATTAAAGGCCATGCCTTGATCATTCTTGTAGCAATTCTGCCATCCGGGGGTGATGTTGCTTAGCATGTAGGCGAAAGCATCCTCCACATTGCCCTTCTCGATGAGTCCTCTGATGAAGGCGGGCAATACGATGTAGCCGGTGGAGAGCAGGTGGGCAGAGCAAGCAATGTACTCGGCTACGTCGCGCAGTTCAGTCTGCGACTCCATGTTGCCCATCAGACAGTTGTTAAAGAAGATGGCCTTCAGCGGGGCGTGACCCGTAGCCTTGATGGCCTGCGAGAGTTCGTACATGTCGAGCCTTTCGCCGCCGTTCCACTCGTCGCCGATGACGCCGCGTGTGGCATCAGGATTTTCTAAGTATTTGCCGGGGATGTCGTTCATGGGGTCGAAGCCGTTGCCGTGGCCCCAGATGGTGAAGATATAATCCTCGGCAGGGCAGAAGAGGCTGCTGAACTCGATGAACCGGTGGATGGTGTTGGGGTCGTAGAGTTTGGTGGCGATGGCCTCGGTGTGCATGCCGAGGCCGTTCAATCCCTCCGAATGCAGGTTGTCCAAGTCGGTCTCGCTGTTGAGCTCGAACCACACCACATCGCCGTCGTCGGTCAGCTGGCCGCTGGTGTCCTGGCCGTATTTGTAGAGGACAGCCACGCGCACCTTGGTGGAGTCAGTCAGGTAGGGCCTCACCGCTTCCCAGAAGTCTTTCTCTATGATGCTGTCCATCCTTCCCCCGCAATTGCCATAGACGAAGATGGTGTAGCGGGCCTGCAGGCCGGGAACAGAGAGCAGCTCGCGCTTGCCCCACTCGTCAAACCGGGCGGTCTGGGCGGCATCGGCCTTGTCGAAAGTCATGCCGCTGGAACCTTCGTAACTTAACGTCAGTTTACCACCCTCAGTCTTGTACGTCCAGTCCCAGGGACCGTCGTCCATCAGGGTGACCAGTTTGCTATTCTCTGCGGTGTAGGTAAACGGCTGGTGTTGGATGGCCACGGGCTCTTCGCCCGCCAGAAAGAAGACGTCGCACGCGCCTGTGCCGTCGGCGTTGAACGTCCACACGTTCCACGCCTTGCCGTAGTTCCAGATGGAAAAAGTCTTTCCGGATGCATCGGTGACCCAAGTGCCCCCAAAGACCTTGAATCCGGAAGGGGATTCATCCTTGTTACAGGACAAAAACATTGCAGCGCAGCAAAGGACGGCTGCGAGCGTCGTCAGAATCTTTTTCATATAAAATCAGTTGCCACTGGTGAAGTACTGGAGGGCGCGCTCCAGTTGAGAGTCGCGACCGGTGCTTTGGAATAGCGTATCATCGAAATCCACTTCTATGTCGGGGGTGATGCCCTCGCCTTCAATCAGCTTCTTGTCGAGGGTGAAGGCGGCGATCATGGGCACATAGCCATAGACGGCGGTCTCGCCCTTCACGCCGATATGTCCGGAGTAGTTGTATGTGTTAAGGTCGTTGGTGCCCAGCGGGCAGAGGCCGCCCCAGGTGCGCTTTCCGATGACCTTGCCATTGGGCATGGTCTTGACGCCCAGGGAGGACATCTCGGACAAGCTGACAGACTTGCAGTTGGTGAGGATGACGACGGGCTCGGTGATGGTTTCATGGGGCGTGCTCATGGTGAGAGCGGTGGCCTCCATCATCGGGGAGTAGTCGTAGCGGGCGGTGCCGCGCTTGTAGCGCTGGTAGCCGACGTGCAGGCCGCCGGAGGGTACCAGGGAACCTACAAAGTACTGGTAATCATCCACGTTGCCGCCGGTGTTGCTGCGCACGTCCAGGATTACACCGCCGAGCGTGCCGTTTCGGTGAAGCTGCTGCACGGTGTTGAACCAGGCTTGCCACACCTCGCGCATCTGCTGGATATGATACATGGTGGCTGGGTCGGAGGTGTTGAAGGACTCTTGTGTGCGGGAGTCCTCCAAATAGAGAGTCATGGCGAAGCTGCTGACGTGGAAATAGGCGATATTGCCTTTGAGCAGGGCGTAGGTGAACGTGATGCCTTTCGTGACGAAGAGGGGATCGATGTAGTCATGGCCGGGGATCTCGAGGAAGCTGTACTTCTCGCACAGACGGTTGTAGAGGGCGACGGCGGCGTCCATTAAAGCGCCCTCGATGGCACTCAGCTCCTGGTAGAAGCCTTGCAGCTGCTGGAGCTGGAAGGTCTCCATCTCGGTGGGGCTGGGCAGCGCAGAGAGCTCCTGGATGCGGGATTTCGCCCACTGGAGGCCGATGCCGGGTGTGCCGAGGAAGCGCATGAGCAGGACAAGGGCGTCGGTGCTATAGCTCATCACGATGGGATTGCCCTCAGCATCGGTCTCCACCTGGTTATGGGCCACATCGGTATAGTAGGTGATGTTGGGCGTAAAGCCGTTGGCAATGGCGTAGTCGTCGCGCGAGGCATTGCGGTCCATGGAGGGCATATAGGTCACGGTATTGCCCGTTTTGTGGTTCTTCATTTCGAAGTTGAAGTGGCCGTCGTGCAGCGGGCTGAGGGTCTTCTGCAAGAGGGCCTTCAACTCGTCGTCGGTCACGGTGGCGTCCTTGCCGCGACGGTCGAGAGCCTCGAACTGGGGATAGTACTCGTCGTAGATGGCATCCCAGTCCACGCCGTGCTCGGCCTCATAGTCCCAGATGGTATAGTTCTGGTTCAGGCCGTTCCACATGATCTGGAACTTGGCGGCAAAGGAGGTGTCAGCAGCAGCGAACACCAATTTGTCATTGTGGTCGTAGGATACCAGCGTGTCGCTCTCAGGTCGGCAGGCGCCCAGGCTCAGCAGCAGGAGCACCGCACTCATGATGGATAGTATCTTTTTCATTGATGATAAACGATTGAGGGTTTAACTTTACTTGAATACGTAATACACGCCTGCCTGAAAGGCCAAGGTGCTGTTGTAGCGATAGTCCTTGACGCGCATATAGGGCTTGGTGGCAGAGGTGAGGCCGTGGTAGTAGCGGGCTTCGATCTGGATGGCCCAGTGCTTGCCCATGAGGTACTCCAGACCGGCACCGGACAGAAGACCGGCATCCCAGCGGTTGTCGCGGTCAGTCTTGAACTGCACGTCCTCGCTCAGATTCACCCATTTGTTGCTGAACTGGTTGTAGTCGGTGCCGGAAAGGTGGCTGTTGAGCCAGATGCCGGTGTAGACTCCCAGGTTGCAGAAGCCGCGCAGCCGATCACCTCCAAAGCTGAAGGCGGCCATCACGGGCAGCTGCATGTAGTCGTTGCGATAGCAATACTCCCATTTATCCAGCATCGCACGATGGACCTGGTGGTTCTTCTGCGTGTAGTTGAGATCCACGCGCACGCCCAGCCAGTCCTTGAAGTTGTACTGCCCGGAGGCGCCGGCGGTGATGCCAGGGGCGCCCTGAATCTCGAGGTCTGACATATACTGCTTGTCCATGGAGTAGGAGTTGTAGTCTCCTCCAATGGTAGCGCCGACGCGCCATTGCGCGTGGGCTGAAATGGTCGTCAGCAGCATTACGGCCATCATCAAAGTGCGCATTTTCATTGCCTTATTTTTGTGTGATTATTAAGTTCGTCTAACAGTTCGATATTTTCTCGGATGAACCGGGCCAGGGCGGCATTCTTTTCTCCGATCCGCCACCGCTGGAAAATAACGATGGCCACCAGCATCAGTACAATGACGATGATGGCGGCTGCCAGGGCTACGGTGATGATCATGGTAAAATCCATACGCTTTGCTCGTTAAAATCCGGGAGCAAAGGTATGCAAAGAGGGGTGGACCGTTGTGCCACCCCTACAAATCTTTGTGCCAATCCTGCAAAATCTACTTTTTGGCCGCTTTCCGGTAGTCCGAAGGAGACATGGAATAAGCTTCGTCAAAAAGGCGGTAGAAAGTGCGGCGGGAAAGGCCGCAGAGTTCGGCAATAAGGGATACGGAATCAGAAGTTGTGGCCAGCAGACGGGCGGCGTATCGCAGACGGTAGCCGTTGATGAAGTCGGTGGGTGTCACTCCGGCGCACTCGCGCAGGGCGTCGTAGACATAGGTTCGGTTGGTACCGGCCAGCGTGGCCAGCGTATCCTGGTTGGTGTCAGGATCGGTGAACACATCGGGATTGCTTATCAGTTCACACAAACGGCGGTAGAGCAGTTCACTCTGCGAAAGCGTCTCGGCCGGCCTTTCCCGCAGGGCTTCGCGTTCATCGTCCTCGGCCTTCTCCCTCTGCTGGATTTCCTGGTAGAGGCTGCGGTTCTTTGCCTCCAGCGCCTTGTTGTACTTCCGGGCGCGTACAAGGAGATAACCCACCAGCAGGATGATGATGATGGCCGAAAAGAGGATGATGCGGTGGATGGCCAGCGAGTGGCGGCGGCTGGTGATTTCGGCCTCTTTCTGCCGGATGACCTCCTGCTGCTCCATCTCCATTTTCCGCTCCTCCACGTGGATAGAATCGCTCAGGTGGCGCATGAGGTCTGCGTATGCCATAGCCTCGCCCGTACGTCCGGCCTTTTTCAGGGCCTTGTACTGGCTCATCATGTAGTTTTCAATGTAGGAGTTGTTGATGGCGCTGCCCTGGGCCAGATAGAGGGAATCGGTCTTGCGGAACAGACGGATAGCCTCGTCATGGCGGCCGGCCATTGTGAGGTAGCGGGCTTCGGCCGTCAAGTCATAGGGCGACGGATCGGGAGCCTGCCTATGTTTCCGGTACAGAGCCTCGGCCTTGTCGAAATGGCCGTTGGCGGCATAGGCAAGGGCCTGGTTGATGGTCAGGTTGTTGATGCGTTTGTTTAGGACGTACTCCGGCATGTCTTGACAGCGGGCCATACGGGCCATGGCCGTATCGGCCTTCTCCACCATAGGCAGAGCCTTCTGGGGCATGTCCTGCTCAAGGTAGAACTCCGTGGTCTCTATCACGGCTACAACCAGGGCATCTATGATCCAGTAATCTTTGGGCTGCACAACACCCATCATCAGGTCGATGCCTTCCAGATAATAGCGTTCGGCCTCTTCCATATGCCCCATATTCTGCTCGCAACTGGCTTTATTGGTAAACGCGCGACTTTTTATCCGCAGGGCCACCTGCTCGTCCATACCACCCGCGTCCACATCGGCAATGATCTCGTCGGCCAGATGGATGGCCTTTCCCCATTCGCCATTTTTGTTCAGCAGCGAAGTAAGCTGGAGAAGGGCTGAATAGTAGTTGACGCCTTCGCTCCTGAGCTGGGGACTATGCTTGATTTGCTCTCCGTAAAAAAGAGCCAGTTGCGTCTTGCCCATCCGCCCGTAGACATTGGACCGGATCAGGTTGGCAGTAGTTTCCGAAAACACGCCAGCGCATTCAGCGCTGTCTACCCGCTCTAATACTTGTTCCGGGTTTGAGAATAATATCTCCTGGAGTTCGTTCTTCAGCTGGGTTGCCTCCTCGCTGCGGTCCGGCTTTGAGCAGTCCACGAGCAACGACAAAGCTGCGAAAACGGCCGTCAACAAGATGATATATCTGCGTTTTTTCATATGATGCATTTCAACCGCCCAAAGATAGGCAGAATTTTCCGAAGTGCCGAAAGTGTGTTTATAAAAGGTCACTCCTCTCGACCGTTGCTTCCGTCTGGATAGTCCGTTCGCGCGCCGTGAGATGTAAACGCCTGGCTGTTAGTTACTTACGAAAAACCGATTGCTCTGGATGGATCAATCGGAAATGCGGTTATTGCTGTCTGTCAGGCAGTTGCATTTCACGGCGCGGGTACTGGTCTAGAAACAGGCGGTTTATCCACGATAGTCATTTACAATGACAAAAGGTCAGATAATTCGGAGAAAAAGCGTATCTTTATTTTTTCAAATAAAAAGATGTAATGGAAAAGCACGAAATTATCATAGACCTGCTGGGCAGTGACATGGGTCCGGAAGAGATGCTGGAAGGCGCCAGGCTTGTCCTGGAAGATTTCCCTCAGGTCAGCGTCGCCCTTGCGGGGCCTCGGAAACTCATCGAGGACGCAGGCCTGCCGGAGGGCCGCTGCCGTGTTCTCGAGGCGGAAAAGACCGTGACCAATCTTGACAATCCCATCGAGGCCTTTTATAGTAAAGACCCCGTCTCCGTGTTCAAGGCCCTGGAAGAAGCGAACCGGTGCGACGATGTCATCGGCGTCATAAGCGCCGGCAACACGGGCGCCCTGTTTGCAGGAGCAATCCGGTTCCTCCTGGCCGACAAGACCATACGGCCCTGTATTGCAGCCATCCTGCCCAACATGCAGGGAGGCTTCACATGCCTGGTCGACACGGGCGCATCCATCGATTGCGGCCCGGCCCAGCTCGTCGACTTTGCCCACAGGGGCAGCGAATTCATGCGCACGCTCTACAAAATTGACTCCCCGCGCGTCGGCCTGCTGTCCAACGGCGCCGAACCCACAAAGGGCAACAAGCTCGTGAAGGAGACACATGCCTTGCTGGCCAGCGATGAAAGCATCAACTTCGTCGGCAACATCGAAGGCAACAAAACCCTCTCCGGCCTGTGCGACGTCCTGGTGTGCGAAGGGTTCGCCGGCAACCAGGTGCTCAAGAACTCTGAGGGAATGGCAGTGAACCTGATTACGGAGATCATAAAGTATGGCAAAACGCATCAGGTGCCGGCGGCTCAGGAGATTGCGGGATACCTTATGTCCCGGTTCGACTTTGCGTCCCTGGGTGCGGGCATCATGCTAGGGACCAAGAAGATTGTTATGAAGAACCGCGGTTCCTGCCGCCGCGTGGCAGTCAGGAACGCCGCACAGATCCTCATCAACGTAGCAGAAAACAAGACGTTTTACGAATCAATCCATTAAGATTATGTACGAAAGACTATTAAAACTGATCAAACAGTATCTCCCGGAAGACAAAGTAGCCCTGGCTACGCCTGAAGCTCGTTTAACGGCCGACCTGGGGATGGATTCCATCGGCATGCTGATGCTCTCCATGGCGCTGGAAGATGAATTCGGCGTTTCGTTCAACGCCCCAGTCAACTTTGTCACCGTGAAAGACGTAGTGGATTATCTGGAAAAGAACGCGACCAAGCGATGAAGAAGGAAAAAGATTTACAATACGAACTTGCAACCCGCAAATTCAGAAGGCCAAATCCGATCTTTTACTTCATATATTATTTTGCGTGCCGGTTTATCATCACCAGGCCGTTTCATCCGGAGTTTAAGGTCAAAGACAAGCTGTCTGCCTGCAAGGGCCCGGCTTTCCTTGTCTGGAACCATCAGTCTCGCCGCGACCACGCGATGCTGACCGTCCTTGCCTGGCCCAGGCGCATCAACTTCCTGGCTGAGCACGCCTCCTTCTTCAGGAGCCACCTCGCGACGGTGTTCAAGCTCAACAATATCATCCCCAAAAAGGTTCTCAGCAACGATATCCCGAGCATGAGGGCTGTCAGGGACGTGATCAAACAGAACGGAGTGGTCGCATTCGCGCCGGAAGGCTTTGCTTCCGTGTTCGGCGACAACCAGCCGGTCGTTCCGGGAACGGGCCGTTTCCTTCAGGTTTTCGGCGTGCCGGTGTATTTTGCGTCGCTGCAGGGCGGCTACCTGTCCACCAGTAAATTGAGCAAGGAAGACAGGCCGGGCAAGTTCCGCGCCCAGCTGCAGCTGCTCTTCACCCCGGAAGACCTGAAGAAGATGGCCCCTCAGGAGATTGAGGACCGCCTCAATGTCGTGTTCCGTCACGACGACTTCAAATGGAACAAGGAGAACCACTTCAGCTATGTTTCGAAAGAGGGCATCTGCACCAATCTCGCCGATATGTGCTACCGCTGCCCGCGCTGTGGCACCGAGTTCGAAATGACGGCCGAAAAGGACTACATAGTGTGCAATCATTGCGGCAACAAGGCCACGATGGACGAATACTACGAATTCCACAAGGCTTCCGACGACTGCGTCATCCCTGAATCTCCTACGGAATGGACACACCTTGAGCGCCAGGCCATCATAGACGAGATTCGCGAGAATCCTGACTACTCTTTCTCGGCTAAGGTCCAACTGGGCGACATCCCGAAAGACCATCTGCTCACGGATGAAAAATCCACCGAGATCTGCGGTGAGGGCATCTATACCGTCGACCACAAGGGCATCCATTTCAGGGGCACCCGTCACGGACAGGAATGGGGATTCGACATGGACTACAACCAGGTATTCACATATCCTTCCTCAGTTATGCTGGACAGGTTCTCCCTGTATGTCGACGATGAATACTACGACTTCATACCGGAGTACCGCTGCACGGCCAAGATAACCATCCTGACCGAAGAGATGCACCGCTACCACATCAACAGATGGAAGAACTTCCCCTGGTTCGATTACATGTACGAAGGGAAGGCGCTGGGAATCGATCTCTAATCCGCAACCCACTTGACGAAGAGGCTGCTTATATTTCTGTTGCTGCTGCTGGTTTGGGTGCCGGGGCGGGCCCAGTTTTTTCGCAGACTGGATAACTGGCTGAAAGCCAGGCAGGAGAAGCAACCATACGACACGACCTATATCTACCGCCCGCAGGAAAAGTGGCTGGTACGCACCAGGAGCCTTTTCTGGGGCGAAAGCCTCACGCTCATTACGGGCGGTGGCGATACGGGCAACCAGGGCTCCGGCTTTATTGTAGGAAGCGGGCTTGGCTTCAAGCAGACAATAGGCGGGGGCTATCGCAACCTGACCCTTGACTTCGGCTATGCGCCTTTCGGGAAGAAGACCGCAGCTGACCTTTCCTTGCGCATCTACGGTAACCGCTTCGGCCTCACGGTAGGAAGTTCTATGGCTTTTGGCTATGCGGGCGGCGCTACCGCACAGGGACAAACGTTCACGGTGCAGTCCGGCGATATCGTGGGTATCTACGGACAGATCAGTGCATATTATGCCGTCAACGGCAGGCGTTTTTCCTTTCCCGCGGCAATGAACCAGTCCTACCGCCAGCTGCACAGCGCAGGGAGCCTGTTTGTGCTTGCATCGGCGCGTGCGCTGCCTGTTATCGTCCTGAACGAGGAACTCCGTGACATGCATATGAAAAGCGCCATATGCGCCCTTGCCGGCGCTGGACTTGGCTACGGCTACAACTGGGTGCCCTCGGAGCACTGGCTCGTGCATGCGTGCCTGAACGAGACGGTGGGCATATGGAACAGCACCGTGATGAGTTTCCAGGATTATGAACGGGACTTTAAGCGCAACACACCCATCTTTGTGACCACCGGTTCTTTTGCCGTGCTTTACTACTATCGCAAATGGTATTTCGGCCTGTATGCCGATTTTGACAGCCTCCTGTTCGCCGGGGAAGACAATGTGGC